>CAYPLF010000052.1:0-17898 GCA_964411555.1 uncultured Bacteroidales bacterium
GATTTCAAATCAACCGAGGCCGTCCGGGTTTCCCGGGCACCATCGAAATACACTGTCACAGCTGAAACCTGCGAAGGCACATCTTGGTTGGTCACTTGTTGATTCGGCGATTGCAGACCGGATGATTGCTGGGCAATGGAAACAAGGGAAACAGCACTCACGAAGAGCGCCAGCAGTGTTTTTTTCATCGTTGTTACGTTAAGGCAAATACACTATCAAACAGAAACTGAAAGGAAACTGATAAGTAAACGCAAAAAAATGGAAATTGTTACATACGGAAAACTTCTTTTAACACCCCGATGGCATCCGCTGCATCCAACTCTTCTGTCAGGTCGAAAACCGATTTCAAATGGCCATCAACCTTGACAAGTCCATTATGCAGCAAGGCATCGGGCACACAACCGAACGCTTCCACACAAAGACGGCCAAACGGCAACGCAGAAGGTTCCAACAACACGCCCCCGTCGTGGTCCGATTCGAAGCGCAGGCTTTCCACCAACGATTCAACAGGTCCCGCCGACAAATGCACCCCATTGTAGCTTTGGGACACTTCCGCCAATCCAAACTCATCCTTCCGTTCCAACAGCAGCCTACGCAAACTGCCGGCTTCAGCCGTCTGCGGCTTGGTGGCACCGATGAAGTTTTGCCGCGACTCTTTCCACGACAGGCTTCCCGACAAACTGAACACAACGATGCTTCTCCCCTTCTCGGTGAAATGCTCCAACTGCCTGGGATGGAAGGCATTCAGCAAATAAATGGTTTCCTGGTCGATGCGCACTTTCTCGGCGTAGGCACCACCGCCCAGCTTCAGGTTTTCCTGGTTCTGCCACAGACAATCCAACGAATGAGCGTTGAAAAACGGGTATTGTTCGAGCAGTTGCAAACCGCCCAGGGTCTTCACCTCACCGGCATCAACACCAAAGAGCTCTTTGAACCGTTCCCTGGCCACCTCGCTCAAAACCTCAGCGCCTTTGGTGGCCACCGTATCGATTACACCGTAATGCTGCTTGATCAGGTTGTGGTCTTTCAGGTAATCGGCCGACAACAACTTCACCTCGTGGATGGTCAACCCGTATTGCTCCAGTTGTCCGAGAATCAACTCGACAACAGCCTCTAGCTTAATGGACGGAAGCGGTTTGGTGATTTCGGGTTTGATAAAAAACAGCCAATTGTTCGGGCCATACGGTATATTGGCAGAATAAATGATTTCCGTCCTGCATAAGCCGGCTTGCGCTTTGCGGATGGATGCAACGATTGGGGTGAGTAAGGAATGAGCGGTGGTCATGATAGTGAAACGATAAATTGACCAGACCAAGGTACGAAATAGTTACAAAAGGGAGCCGACTTCAACCAGAAAACCATTGACAAACTCAAACAAAGTATGTACCTTTGCGGGATATTACAAGTTTTCACTTGCTATATCAAGGCCCATGTTTCCCAACAAGACGCAGGACAACATTCTTTTCTACCTGAAGATGTACGGTTCACAAACCGCCCCTTCGCTGGCCAAGGTTTTTTCCATGACGGGCGAAGGTATGCGTTTGCACCTGGTCAAACTGGAGGAATCGGGATTTGTCACTTCTTCAGCCACAGCCAACGGCGTAGGACGACCTACCCTTTATTACACGCTGACCGAAAAAGGCCACAAGCACTTTCCCGACAACCACGCAGCCTTGACTGTCCAACTGCTGGCCAACATCCGCACCCTACTCGGACAAGAGGCCTTGGACACCCTGTTGAAAGCCAAGCAGAAAACTGATTTCTTGCGGTATTCCGAAGCCCTGAAAGACGCAGCAAGCACGCAAGAAAAACTGGAACGCCTAACTGAAACCCGCACGCGTGAAGGCTACATGGCTGAACTGCACACCACTGAAGATGGCTGGCTGTTTATTGAGAACCACTGTCCTATCTGCGAAGCCGCCACGTCGTGCAACGGCTTCTGCCAATCTGAAATTGAAACCATCAGCAGACTGTTGGGCGAAAAAATCCAGGTTGTCCGCGACGACCACGCAGCCAATGGTGACCGTCGCTGCACGTACCGCATTGCTGAAATTACTTAACTAGATTGATGCGCTCAGAAATGATCGCTTTATAATTTTCTTTATTCGCCTCGCTTAAAAAGCTAGCATCAATTCGTTCCTTCCACACCGGCAACGCCCGTTTCATTTTTTCAAACAGGTTATCCTGTTGTTGTTCAGTTATATTCAAGGCATTCATCGCAGTAACAAAATCCTGTTTTTTTATCTTGCTCTTTTTTCCGTTCAGCGTCAATGCCAATTCTTCCTTATCTGCCGGATTCACCAACGCGGTATTGACCAAATCATAGGCCGGTGAAAGAGTCATACCAACTCCAGGCTGTTCCAACAACGAAAAATTCTTGAGATGCATATCTGCATTCCCCGTCAAATAAGAAAAAAGCACTACCTCAAAGAAGTTGATCACATCCAAACCCGGAGTGGCTGAATACCGCCGAATGGTTTTTCCTATTTGTTCGTAGCTGCCATGGTATTTGTCATCAGTGAGACGCCCGGAGAGTTGACACAGGTCTTCCATGGCCAACTTACCTTTGTTTGTACTGTCCATCCGTTTTGTAATATAGGCAAGATTCCCCGATTTCATCCGTATCAAACTGTGTAAGGCTGTTTTTATGTTGGCAACCTGCGCCAAGTGCATGGTCACAGCTTCCACCTCAGGCAGTTCAGGATATTCAGCCGTGGGTGGTTTCAGAATATACCCACCCCACAAACCTACAATTGTAAATCGTTTTTCGGGACCATCCTTTTTCCCTGAAATATGCAACGAAAGCTTTTTCTGCACACCGGTTACAACAATCTGACGTTGAATCACTTCATTTGCAAGTGATTCCAATTCATTCTCCGCAAAGGGTAAAAGCGGAGGGTTTGACTGTCCAAACAGTTTTCTTGAACAGGAGGCATGGAAGTCATGCTCACTTTCATCCAATGGCTGATAACAACAAAGGCATCGATTCATGATTATTCCTCCTGTTTTACTTCTTCCACACTGACTACTCCAATACAATCTTTACAACAGGTCAACAACAAACCCATACGATCTCTGGCATTCAATTTCCAGTTTCTTTCTGCCACTTCCAGCAACCATCCTTCCGGTATCAACCCATCAAAGAATGGGAACAATACATTCGAAACAAACGGTTCTTCTTGTAGTGGCAACGTCAAACTTACAGGTCGGGCATCAGGTTGGGAAACATAGGATGTGTCGTATTCAAAACGATAACCCTGACCATCTTGTGTTAGCCAACCAGCCAATTGATTGCCCACTTTTATTGCTGCTTTTCTCATGTCATTCACGTTTTGATTGAACAGCACCTACTTCGTAACCAAACAGTTGAAGCACTTGATTCACCTTATCCAACCGCAACGTTTGTTTTCCTTGTTCCAATTCACGGATGAAACGCAAGCCCACTCCAGCTTTTTCAGCCAACTCCGGTTGCGTAAGCTTTACCACCTTACGCTTCTCTTTTACAAATTCAGATAAAGCCATATTTATACCCTTTTGGGTGCAAATATAAGCATTTTAATTATATTCGCACCCTTTCGGGTATATATTTCAAAAATATCCAATATTTATACCCGTTAGGGTGTATTATCAAAGTGTACAATCTGGAAAGACGACCGAAGAAAGTGATCTTTGGGGAGTGCCATACGCGCCAGCAAAAAGCGCCAGCATAGCAGAAATGAATGTTTTCAGCGGTAAAAACTGTCGATAAAGGCCACGTAGCCTTCCTTCTTGACAATGAGGATGTTCCAACAGGCAGCCAGGAAACCCAGGCCGTAACCGCCCAACTGCACAAAGCTCGCAGCAACCGCCAATACGCCTATGCGCAGCGAAGCATTTTTGACGGAAGCATCAACCAAAATTGCCAGCTTGTAGAAAACCAGCAACAGCAGCCACCAGAACGAGCAAAAAACAGAGAGGAGTAGGATACCCAGCACCCCCAGCACGAAAGCAGCCGGCAACAGATGCACCAGTTTCATGGAACCCGGGTGCTTCTTGTGCAGCACGATGCGCGCAATGCCCGAATTGTACACCTGCTTGAAAAACTGCCTCAGGTTGGAACGCCGTTTGTGGTATACAAAGGCCTCAGTCAACAAGGCAGTTTTGAAACCACAGGACAAAATACGCAGGCTCAGGTCAATGTCCTCACCGAAACGCATGGCTGAAAAACCACCCGTCCGCTCAAACACCTCCCGGGAAATACCCATATTGAAACTCCGCGGCATGAAGCGGTCGAGCTTCTCGCCCCCACCCCGTATGCCACCTGTGGTAAAAAAAGACGTCATGGAATAATTGATGGCCTTCTGGATGTTGGAAAAGCCTGCATCTGCTTTATCAGGCCCGCCAAACGCATCCACAAAATCGGTGGACAAACGGCGCAGCACGGCTTCCACATAACCGGGTGGAATGACACAATCCGAATCCAGGAACACGATGAAGGAACCCTTGGCCGCTTGAGCTCCGACGTTGCGGCTCAAGCCGGGCCCGGAATTATCCTTCGTGATGTATTGAAGGGCAAGACGGCTTTCAAACTGCTTAACCACCTCACAACAGGGTAGCGAAGACCCATCTTCCACAATGACCACCTCAAAAGCGCCACACGTTTGCTTCGTCAGGCTTTCCAACAATTCCTCCACCTCCACCGGACGGTTGAATATGGGAACAACAAGACTGATTGAAATTTCCTGCGGCGTGGAAGTTTCTGTCGAAGGTTGCGCAGAAGCATGCATCGATTGTTGCTTAGAAGGTTGAGTCATGGTAGCTTGCCAACAAAAAAGTTGGTACGAAAGTACGGATTTTCCACCAAACTTTCGTACCAACCTATTAATACAGTTTCCTTACCGGAATAGACCGCTTACTTTCCGGCTCTTTTAGCCATAAACGCGTACATAAGCACCACAAAGAAGCAGAACAACGGTACAAAGAAAGCGTTGTTGATACCCCACAGGTCGGAAACCAAACCCTGCAGAGGGGTCATGATGGCTCCACCTAAAATGGCCATAATCAGACCGGATGCTCCAATCTTGGCATCATCGCCCAAACCTTCAAGGGCAAACCCATAGATTGTGGGGAACATGAGCGACATGAAAAACGAGATGCCAATCAAACAAACCACCAAGAACATGCCGTGCGACAAGACCACACAGCCCGTCAACACCATGGCGGCAGCAGCAGCCACAATCATCAGCAACGAGGGTTTGATGTAACGCATGAGCAGGGTGAAAATAAAACGTGCCACCGTAAACACGGCAATAGATGCCAGGAATATGTAGGCCGAGTTGGTCTCATTCATCCCCAGTTCTTTCATGACAATGCGGATGGTAAACGACCAGATACCCACCTGGGCACCCACATAAAAGAATTGAGCCACAACACCCCAGGAATACAATTTATTTTTTATCAGACGACCGAATGTGCTGCCCAACTTGAGGGATCCATCAGCGTCTGAAGCCTTGGGCATGGGAACCAGCAACATAATAAGCAGGATTACGGCCAATACACAGCCAATAATCAAATAGGTAGAAGTGATGGCATTTAATTCATGTGCTTGAATATCCTGAAGCTGTTGAACCGACATCAATGCCCGCTCCTCCGCGCCAGCCGCATGCAATTGATTCAATATCAGCGTCATACTCAATATTATACCCGTCATCGCACCAAACGGATTGAAGGATTGTGCCAAATTCAGTCGACGGGTAGCGGTTTCCGGAGAACCCATGCTCAAAATATACGGATTGGCCGTTGTTTCCAGAATGGAACAACCCGAAGCCAGAATAAAAATGGCCACCAGGTAAAAGGCATAGCTACCTGTAGCGCCTGCCGGGTAATACAACAACGCACCAACAGCATACAACGACAAACCAAGGATGATGCCCAATTTGTAGGTGTACTTCTTAATCAGCAATGCAGCTGGTAACGCCAGGCAAAAATAGGCCCCGTAAAAAGCCATTTGTATGAAAGAAGTTTGCACGTCGGACATGCTCATAATCTTCTTAAAAGCAGCCAACATGGTATCATTTAGGTTATTGGCCACACCCCAGAAGAAGAACAAGCTGGTCACGAGTATGAAGGGAACGAGCATGCTCTTCCCGTTTAGCCTCATGAACGAGGATTCAGGTTTGTTTGTCATGATTGATTTGGGTAATGGAGGTTAGATTTACAGGTAGTAGGGTGATTACGTCAACCGGTCACGCAGGGTTTTTTCCTTCTGCGCCGACCAATAGCCACAATCCAATTCCATGAACACCGACGTATACGGCAACAAGCAGTCCGACTTGATTACCAGCACGCTGAACGTCTTCGATGCTTCTTCCAATTTGGCAAACACCGATTCGTGGGGCAACACCTGGACTTCAGTATTGGAGAGTACCTTGGTGAGGTCACTCTTGAAATTGTCCACCCCCGGACACAAATCATCGCGCATAAAGAGCAATTCCTTGTCGGTATAGACAATGGGCTTTACATGTGCTTCGCGCTTGATTTGTTTCAACAGGTATTTCAAGACACTCAGCAAGCGTTCATTCGAATAAATGGTCTGAATCCCCGGTGCGCTCTGCATGGGATACGCCTTGTCCACCACCAGGATCCAGTTACGGTGTCCCAGCAGCGGTAAGGTTTCTTTCAACTGACTTTTCCAGTTCATATCGTTTCGGTTTATTTCAATTCTTCGTCAAATACGATGGCCACTTTTCCGCACTTGCCTTCATTCATGAGGGCGAAGCCTTCGGAAGCCTGTTCCAGCGGGAAACGGTGGGTGATGAGGTCTTCCGGATGGATGCCCCAACGTTCGATGCGCTCCACCAGTTCTTCCATGCGCCAGATGTTGGTCACCCAGGAGCCGTAGATGGCTTTCTGGTCGTGGATGATGTCCGGGCTGGGCACAAATTCGCAGGTACCCCCTTCACCGATGAACACGATCTTACCCCACTTGCGGGTAGCGCGGATGGCCAACTGGCGGCCGTGTGTGTTGCCCGAACAGTCGACGGCACGTTCCACGCCCATACCACCGGTTGCCGCCTTGATGGCATCCAACGCAGCTGAATCCGAAGGAAGAACAATGTCGCACAATTTTTTATCAAGGGCAATCTGCATGCGTTCCTGTACGGTATCGACACCGATCACCTTGGTGGCACCCATGGCCTTGGCCAACATGGCAGCCGCCAGACCAACCGGGCCCAGACCCACCACCAACACAGCATCGTTGCCGCAGATACCAATTTTTTCCAGACCTTCGTACACCGTACCGAAACCGCAGGCAATCTGCGCTCCGTCGGAATAGGTCAGACTGTCGGGCAGCAAGACCAGGTCTTTTTCTTCAGCCAACAGGTATTCGGCCATACCCCCGTCGCGTTGCCAGCCGTAAGCGGCACGGTACGGACTGGTGCAGCTGATCATGTACCCACGGCGGCAGTCGTTGCAGACACCGCAACCGGAAATGTGGTATACCACCACCCGGTCGCCTTCCTTGAAACGGCGAAGGCCGGGACCGCATTTGATGATTTGGCCGCTGGGTTCGTGGCCGCAAATCTTATTCTGATACCCTTCAGGGCCTTTTCCCAGGTGTTCCCGGTAAATGGCGCGGATATCACTGCCACAAATGGTGGACGATTTCATCTTGATCAACACTTCGCCGTGGCCGGGTTCCGGCACCTCGACGTCCTTCATCACCACGGTGCTGTTGCCGGGCAGATAGGCAGCTCTCATTTTTGTCATGGATAATCTATAGTAAAGTGAACATTCAATCATTCAACGGAAACCGCTAAGCTTCCTACATTCAAATACCCGCAATGATGCCGTTTTCATCCCACAAATCGTGCCAATCCTTGGCGGTGGGCCACAGGAACACCTGCCCCTTGATGAAGCGGTTGTTCTTGTCAAGTTTTTTGATGGCAGCCATTTCCTGCTCGGTCAACGGATCTTCCACCACGGCACGCAAATTGGACATGAATTTTTCCGGCTTCACCGAAAACGGAATGGGTATTTGTCCGTTCTGGGCAGCCCATTTCACGCAAATCACGGCCGGATGAACCCCATGAGCGGCAGCGATGGAAACGATGACGGGGTCTTCAATGGGTACCGTATCTTCAGGTGTCTTGTCGCGTTCGGGACGGCCCGGCGAACCGATGGGGCAGTAACCGATGGCTTTGATGCCGTTGGCATTGACGAAATCAAACAATTCGGGTTGTTGGAAGTGGGGGTGCATTTCCATTTCATTGACCACCGGTTTGATGCGGCAGTCCTTCAACAGCAGTTTCATTTTCGCCACCGTCATATTCGATGTACCTATGCGTTTAACCAGACCATCGTCCACCAACGATTCCATGGCCCTCCAGGTCTTCATGTAGTTTTCGTGGATATACGGTACGGCGTGCGGATCCCTGGAATTGACGGATACCCCTTTTTCGTGGTGGTTGGGAAACGGCCAGTGCACCAGGAACAAGTCGAGGTAGTCAATCTTCAAATCGGACAAGGTCTGTTGGCAGGAACCACGCACATCGCTGTGCCTGTTGTTCCACACCTTGGAGGTGATCCACAGTTCTTCGCGTTTCACCACACCTTCGGCAAACAACTTAGCCAGCACCTGGCCAATTTCTTTTTCGTTGCCGTAAATGGCGGCGCAATCCAAATGGCGGTAGCCTGAGCGGATGGCTCTATCCACAGCAACAGCAACTTGGTCGGCTGAATAGGTATCTGAACCGAACGTACCCAAACCCACAACGGGAATGGAAGCGCCATCATATAAGGTAACCTGGGGAACAGTGGCCGGATTTACCGGAGAAAGTACGTCTGACATGGTTTCGAAGTTTAGGGTGTAACTGTACTGAACGGAAACAAAAATACGGTTCAGACCGTACATATACTAACACTATTTCGATATTCAATATAAGAAAATCGCTCTTTAACCCTTATTTACAAATAAGTAGCAACAAGTAAGAGAGTAACCATTACCGATTGAAGGTACAAGATTGAGTGCGCTTGCGCCACAAGTACAGCAAGGCTGTCAGCGGGTGATAAACGAGCATGCGCGGCCCGGAATACCGCATCACCTGACGGATCTGTTCACGAAAAGCAGGCTGGTAGCAATGCGTAGTACAGGCGGAACAGGCAGGTTTATCAGCCCCATAGCGGCACTTTTCTATACGAACCGCTGCATAATCGAGCAATTCCCGACAGGAAGCACACAGATGCCTGCCTGATGGTGGCTCCTGGTTACCATGATGATGCCTGCAATGCAAGACCAGCATTTTTTCCACGGTTTTCCGCTCCCACATTAACCTGTCCATGTGTTTCGTCCTATCTGCAGCAAAAATACACAGAGTTTTCCATCCATTTTGCCATACCTTCTCCTTTTCCTACATTTGCCTTGTCTCCCAACACCTGTTACCCGACACGTTTCGCCTAACCCGCTTCGTCAAACCCACTGTAACCAACCATGCTCTTCGAAAAAGAACCCCTCCATCTGATCCTGCTCAATGCCGGATCCGCCACTCACGAAGGAGACTGGAATTGGAACGACATCAGCAGCCCCTTCTACCGCATCTACCTGGTCAAGGAAGGCGAGGCACAGGTAAGCATGAGAGGCAAAAAACATTCCCTCAAACCGGATCATCTGTACCTCATTCCTCCCTTCACCCTCCACAGCGATTCAAACAAGGGGCATTTCAAACTGGTGTATTTCCATGTGTACGAAGAGACCCTGCGCCATGTCAGCCTGTTCGAACAATTGGAATTACCATTTGAGGTTCAAGCGTCCGAATTGGACGTCTTATTGGTGGACCGGTTGCTGGACATCAATCCGGGCAAAGGTCTGCCCATGTATGACCCCAAGGGTTACGACAATTCCTCCACGTTGATGAAATCATTGGCACATTCCACTCAAACAGCCCTACCTGTCAATGCAGAAACGTACGGCATCCTGTGGCAGTTGTTTTCCCGTTTCCTGGCATTTGCCGTACAAAGCGAACCGACCCGCGACAGCCGCATCCAGGGTGTCATGAAGTACATCAGGGAGCACATAGACCAAAACATGAGCATAGGGGAATTGGCCGCCCAGTGTTACCTGTCCGACGACCATTTCATCCGCATTTTCCGGAAAGAAATGCACCAAACCCCTATCGATTACATCAACCAAAAGAAAATAGAAAAGGCACAGTTGCTCTTGGTGGTGGAAAACCGGCCCATCAAGGACATAGCCTGTGCCTTATCGTTCGACAACGTATCCTACTTCAACAGGCTGTTCAAGAAAATTGTCGGAAAAACACCGGGAGACTACCGAAAAACGCCGTATTGATACTTATCAACTGAACCACTTGACAAAACAGAAGTCTTGCCGGTGCGGAAGGTCGGGATGTTTGGGATAGATGCGCATCGCATAGTTGAAGGTTCCGGCGCGGACTACCTTATAATCCAATTTATAGGTAATGGAATCAGGCCCAACAGCCGACACGTTCATTTCCACCCGTTTGACGGTTTGCTCGGAATCGGGATTGGTATCGTAAATAACCAGTTCCATACCTATATACGTCTCACCGGCCGTATGTTCCAACCGTAATTCGCTTGAATAGGTTTGTCCAACTTGCAAAGTTTGTCCGGCCAATTCGTGAGCGTGCACCTTAGTGAGGGTCAAGTTGTCCCAGATACCGGCCAAGTGTTCTTTCCACGCCGCCAGTTCGTATGCCTTTCGGAAATTGTCCGCGCTCAAGTCAGCTGATCGCTGAGCCAATTTAGTGTAAAACAAACGGATATAATCGTCAATCATCCGTTTGGTGGTAAAATGTGGAGCAATCTTGGCTATGGAGTTTTTGATGTACATCACCCATTCAGAAGAAAAACCCCTGCTGTTCTTGGCAAAATAAAGGGGAATGATTTCATTTTCCAGCATACTGTAAATGGTCACCGCATCCAGTTGATCCTGATGCTCGTGGTTGTCATAGGTGTTTTTCTCCGTTATAGCCCAACCGGCTCCCTTCACGTAACCTTCCAACCACCAACCGTCCAGGACGGAAAAATTCAGCACCCCGTTCATTTCAGCCTTCTGGCCCGAAGTCCCCGAAGCTTCCAAGGGGCGCGTGGGCGTGTTCAACCATATGTCAACACCGGAAACCAAGCGTCTGGCCAAACCCATATCGTAGTTTTCCAGGAATATGATCTTACCGGCAAACTCCGGCATCCTGGATATTTCAATAATCCGCTTGATCAAGCCTTGACCTCCCCCGTCGGCCGGATGCGCCTTGCCGGTATAGACAAACTGTACCGGACGATGCGGGTTATTGACAATGGCGGACAAGCGTTCCAGGTTGGAGAACAACAGGTGAGCCCGCTTGTAGGTGGCAAAACGGCGGCCAAAACCAATAATCAAGGCATTGGGGTCGATGTTGTCCAATATGGACATGACCTTGCCGGGGTCGCCCTGATTTTTCAGCCAGCCTTGTCTGTATTTTTCTTTGATGTATTCGATGAGTTTGCGTTTCAACACCTGATGGGTTTCCCACACATCTTCGTCACTGAGGGTATAAATCTTTTCCCACCAGGTGGGATTCGACATATCTGCCATCCATTCCGGACCAAACGTTTTCTTATACAGTTTCAACCATTCGGAAGCCGTCCAACTGGCCATATGGACACCGTTGGTCACGTAACCCACATGCAATTCTTCCGGAAAATACCCCTTCCAAATAGGTGCAAACATTTCCTGCGACACCTTGCCATGCAACTTGCTGACACCGTTAACCTCCTGGCAGGTGTTACAAGCAAACACACTCATGGAAAACTTGCTGCCCGTCAACCCCGGTGTTTCACGACCCAGGTCCATCAATTCGTTCCAACTAATGCCCATTTTGGTTGCAAAATCGGTCATATACTTGGCAAACAAGCTTTCTTCAAACATGTCGTGACCAGCAGGCACAGGCGTGTGAACCGTGTACAGCGACGAAGCCCTGACCACCTCCAATGCTACCTGGAATGGCAATTGATTGTTGGCAACCAAGTCAGCTATGCGCTGCGCATTGATTAAGGCAGCATGTCCTTCATTGCAATGGTACACCTGTTTGCTGATGCCCAATTTTGTGAGCAACTGCATACCACCAATACCCAACAACACTTCCTGCTTGAGCCTATTTTCCCAGTCACCTCCGTAGAGTTGAGCCGAAATCTGCCTGTCGTATTCGCTGTTCTTTTGATGATCCGTATCGATGAGGTACAACGGAACCCGTCCTACATTGGCTCTCCAAATGTTGCAATAGACCATATAACCGGGAAACTGCACTTCCAGTTCAAACGGCGTACCGTCATTGTTCATCACCTGTTCGATGGGAAGTGTATCGAAATCCTGCGGTTCATACACGGCAATCTGTTGACCGTCCATGGACAAGGTCTGCGTAAAATACCCATTCCGGTATAGGAACCCCACGGCCACCATATCTACGCGGCAATCCGAGGCCTCCTTCAGGTAGTCACCGGCCAGCACACCCAATCCTCCCGAGTAAATTTTCAACACATCGGTCAACCCGTATTCCATACTGAAATAGGCCACACTGGGTTTTGAATCATCAAAGGGTTGATTCAAATAAGCGCGGAACTGACCATAGACGCCGTTCAGCTTTTCCATAAAAGCTTGATCGGCAACCAGTTCTTCCATACGCTCATAGGAAATGTGTTCAAACAAGTTGACCGGATTTTTGTGAGAGGCCAGCCAAGCTTCGGCGTCCAGATCCCTGAACAGGTTCAAGGCATCGTGGTTCCATGACCACCAGATATTGTGTGCCATTTCCTTAAGGACACCCAGTTGTTCCGGCATGGTAGAACGAACAACAACCTTGTTCCATTCAACCGAATTGCTGCAATTGCTAACTACTTTCATGAGAGTGGTATATTATCTTAAACAAGTATCATTCATTTGTGTTCGATGGCATGGGCTGAATTCTTGCAACCGCTTCACCCAGAGCTATCTCGAAAGCTTTAACGTAGTATTCCATAAAGGTGGACCAATGTGCCGATTCGGAAAGTTTGCAGGCTTGTTCCGCCATCACGGCCCATTCAGCCTGACTCTTTTGTGAAACAGCCACCACCTGCAAAGCAATTTCTTTGACCACCTGTGCATAATTGTGGTCGGAACGGGGCAAGACAGCCACGCCATCGGAGATGTCGGCATCTCCACCCTGCGACAAGGCCCAGGCTCCAAACCCGGCCAGGTTGGTTGTGATGGTGGGTATGGAAAAAGCTATGCTTTCCAACGGGGTATAGCCCCATGGTTCGTAGTAAGAGGGAAAGACCGTCAAATCAAAACCAGGCAACAGGTCATAATACGGCAGGCTGAAAATACCGTCGTTACCATCAAGGTAACAGGGCACAACCATCAATTTGACCTTCTCGTTTGCTTCATTGGTAAATCCGCGGTGTTCTATGAGGGTAACCAGCTTGTCAGTATCCACGTTGTTCAGCCAATGCGTCAGGAAGGGGCGGTAAATGGGGCCGTTGAACAGTTGCGAAGATCCATATTGAGGAGCTTCGAGTGCCAACCGTTCCAACACCTCCTGTCTGGGTGCGCTGACATCGGCAGGCACCATGATGACACCCACCACATCCCGCTGCAGGCTGCTGTGCCCCCTTATTCGTGACATACTGTCCACAAAGACATCCAATCCCTTGTTTCGGAATTCGTACCGGCCACTGATACCCACAAAAAGCGTATCCTCAGACAATTCATATCCAAACAGGGCTTTAGCCACGTTGAACAATCGCTCACGGGCAGTCAGTCTGGCCTCCACTGCTTCCTCTCCCTGTTTGACAAACAAGGGTTCGAAACCGTTCGGGGTCACCACATCGGGCGTATGGTCCAACAAGGCTGCACATTCGCGGGCAGTAATGTCGCTCACCGTGGTAAAACAATCGGCTATGGCAGCAGCGGTTTTTTCCAACGAATGCTTGGAAACCATGTTCAACTGCCTGGCCATCTGGTCACCGTTGTAATCGGTAAGGAAATCGTATAGGGGCAGGTTGTTGCCACAAATGGAACGACCTATGGAGGTGGCATGGGTGGTAAACACCGTACCCACCTGCGGAAGATAATGTCGACAGTACAATAAGCCCATTCCCGTGGTCCATTCATCAAAGTGAGCCACAACGCCAGGTTCTTTCAAGCCCTTGTAACGGATAAAACTGTGGATCACTTCGCCGCAAGCCCAGGCAAATAGGCACGATTCGTCGTAGTCGCCGAATGCATGCAGAGAATCCACCCCGAACCAGGTCCAGACATCGGTATAGATGCGTTCTTTACGGGCATAAACAGCATCAAAGCTCACCAGAATGGCTATGGGCGTACCCGGTACATCCCAACGTCCGATACGCAGGGACAACCCCTCGCCAATGGCCTGTTGTTTCCAATTGGCCAGCAAGGTTTCAGACTCGATGAAAGCAGGTTGGGGTGTACGACCGGTCAAATCGGGGCCGATAAACAGCACCCTGTCCGGATACATTCGTTGAAGGGTTGCCGCCTTGGTGGACAAGACGGTGTGGATACCTCCTACTTTGTTGCATACCTCCCAGCTTGATTCAAACAGGTAGTTGGGAACCAACCGTATTTTGGGCATCAATACAATCTTTTTTACGTGAAAACCAACAGCACAAATATAGCAATTTTTTGGAAAGAGTAAAATTCATACCTTTGTACCATAAAGAATACCCCAAAAACCCATGCAGAAACTGGCTCGATTCATCCTGCGCCTAATTGGCTGGAAATACGAAATAACAGCACCCGAATTCAAACAAGCTGTCATTGTGGTAGCCCCCCACACCAGCAACTGGGATTTTATTTTGGGGAAACTGGGCTATATGGCCATGGGACGTTTCGCCCATTTCGCCATCAAGAAAGAATGGACATCGGCACCCCTTATCGGTTCGTTGATGAGAAAAATCGGGGGCATTCCGGTAGACCGAAGCAAAGCCACCCACTTTACCGACCAGATTGCGGCCGAATTCAAAAAAGACCCGAATTTCTGCATCGCCATTACGCCTGAAGGTACGCGCAAATTGAATCCCAGGTGGAAACGGGGCTTTTACCACATTGCCGTAAAAGCAGGTGTCCCCATAGTCATGGTCAAAATCGACTACGGACAGAAGAAAATGAGTTTGTTTGATCTGTTTACTCCTACGGGTGACGAACACGCCGACATCAAAACGGTGAAGGAAAAATACAGAGGAGCCGTAGCCCGTCACCCGGAGAATTTCAGCATAGGAGACTGAACATGCGTGTCACATTGATCCAGCACAACATTGCCTGGGAGGACAAATCAGCCAATCTAAGGTATTACGAACAGGTACTGTCCGAACTATCGGGGGAAACCGACTTGGTGGTCCTGCCTGAAATGTGCTCTACCGGCTTCAGCATGCATGTGGATACCCTGGCTGAAACCAACGAAGGCCCTACCCTTTCCGCATTGTCACGCATGGCTTCGGCTTACGGAACGGCCATTGCCGGGAGTTATATTGCCAAAAGTCAAACCGCTGAATACGCCTTCAACCGAGGGTTTTTCATTTTTCCCGATGGCACATCCACGTTCCGTGACAAGCGTCACCTGTTCCGCATGGGTGAGGAAAGCAATTCCTACCTGCCCGGCAACGACAACAGTGTCATTACCTACAACGGGTGGAACATCCGGCTCCTGATTTGTTACGACCTTCGGTTTCCGGTTTGGAGCCGCAACGTGGGCAACGAATACGACCTGCTGCTGTTTTGTGCCAACTGGCCTGAATCCAGGCGGAAGGTATGGAGCAACCTATTGGTGGCCAGGGCGTTGGAAAACCAGTGTTATGTGTGTGGTGTGAACCGCATCGGCGCCGATGGTTCCGGTTTGAACCACGTAGGCGATTCCTGCCTGGTCAACGCTTACGGAGATGCGCTTTCTTCCATTGAACCGGGCATTGAGGCAGTCGAAACGGTCTCCATCGACCTCGACTCCCTGCAGCGTTTCCGCGAAAAGTTCCCCGTCTGGAAAGATGCGGATGCTTTTACGCTGGAATAATCCGCTCTTTATAAACCAAGTAATCCTTAGTCGATCAGATTTTGGTCAAGTACTGTTCCAACACCTCGAATGGTACATCCTTCAACAGCACCTTCTTATCCTTGTCCAACAGGTAAAGGGTAGGAATGGCCTTCAGGTCGTAAAGCGACTGGTTTTTCACCACGACCTTTTTGTCGTAGGCATTGATCCAGGTTTTCGGCATCTTGTCCAAAGTTGACCAATACACAGACAAATCCTCATCGGTGTATAGGCTCAGGATGCTTAGCCTGCCTGGCCTTCTCACCGGGCGACTGCTGTGTCTCGGGTTTTGAATCAGGCAGCCCTGGTACTGGCGTTGGAGCTTGTTGACACGCCAACAAGCAACTGAAGACAGGCACCACTTGTAGCTTTCCGAAAGAAACATCATATGGGCGCATGATGGTTTTCCAGTTTGCCATTTTGAAATGCAAAGTCCGAATGCTTATGATCAAAGGGTTTTATTATTTCCTTTTGAACTTGATGTACTTCGGCAAGGTTGGAACGTAGTCCTTTTTGTCCCAAAGCGTGCTGGTAATCATCAAATCAGCACTGTAGCGGTTACAAGCAATGGGCACATTGTGGATACGACACTGACGAAGCAACATCTGGATGTCAGCTTCATGCGGTTGCGGGTTGAGGTCATCAATCAAGAAGACGGCCAAATCCACCTGTTTGCGTACCACGAGGGCAGCAATCTCAGCATCCCCCCCCAAGGGACCCGAATTCATGCACGTGACGTCAGCAGCAATACCCTTATCCTTGAACGCCTTTAAGATGAGGGTACCGGTAGTACCCGTGCAAACCAACTTATGGTGAGACAGAAAACTGGCGTTGAACACCGCCCATTCAACCATGTCCGCCTTGCGGTGATCATGAGCAACCAATGCAATTGTCAATTGTTTCATTGTAGTAAAAATTTGCTGATTGTTAACCTACATGCAAAAATACCAAAAATTTATTGACAGCATTGAACGCATTTAATCGTATTTTTGTTTGGAACACACAAAACCCCATTCCCCATGCTTGAAGCGCTCTACATCGTTATAGGATTGGCTGCCGGCGCCCTGATCGGCTGGCTACTCGGCACCTCCCGCCACAACAACGCGACCAAACAAGCCGAGATAGACCTCAACAACAAACTCACGGCAGCCCAAACAAGCATCACCCACGCAACAGCCCAGTTGGAAGAGTTGAAGCGCCAATTGGCCGAAACGAACAAAACTACAGAAGAAAAGCAGCAGATACTTGAACAAGAAAGCCGCCGCGTCATCGTATTGGAAGCCGAGAACAAAAACCTGCTCGAAAAACTGGAAACCCAACGCGAAGAACTGGTCAAACTGCACGAAACAGCCAAGTTGGAATTCCAAAACGTAGCCAACAAAATTTTTGATGAAAAAACCCAACGCTTCACCGAGCTGAGCGGCGAACGGCTGAACACCCTGTTGAACCCCCTCAGCACCAATCTGAAAGAATTCAAAGACAAGGTAAACGAAGTGTACGACAAAGAAGCCCGAGAACGCTTCTCGCTCACCAAGGAAATCACCAACCTGATGGAACTGAACCGCCGCATCAGCGACGAAGCCAACAACCTGACCCACGCCCTGAAAGGCGACAACAAGGCCCAGGGCAACTGGGGCGAAATGATACTGGAAAACATCCTGGAAACCTCCGGACTACGCGAAGGCGAAGAATACTTCATCCAGGAAACCCTGCGTTCCGGCGAAGGCAGCTTTGCGGAAAACGAGCAGACCGGGAAAATCATGCGACCGGATATCATCGTCCGCTATCCGGGCGGACGCGATGTCATCATCGATTCCAAGGTTTC
>CAYPLF010000053.1:0-11160 GCA_964411555.1 uncultured Bacteroidales bacterium
GAAACGCCGCCTACTACGCCAAACGCCCCTGCGCCTACTGCGTAGCCCAAGCCGCTACAATTTTAGGCAACGAACTCAAAAGGATGGCATCCTTTTAAAAGGGATGGCATCCTTTTTATAGAGATGGAATCCCTTTTATAGAGTTGGCATCCTTTAAAAAAGAGGATTAACTGAACAAATGTTCAGAATAATACGTATATTAGACTGATTATTAACCAGTAAAAATATACGTATGGAAGCATCCAATTTCACGGTCATGCCCCGTATCGGCGACAAGGCCCCCTCGTTTCACGCCGTCACCACACAAGGCGACATCAATTTTCCGGAAGACTATACCGGGAAATGGGTCATTCTCTTCAGCCACCCGGCCGATTTTACCCCGGTTTGCACCTCCGAGTTCATGACTTTTGCCTCCATGAGCAAGGAGTTTGAAGCACTCAACTGCAAACTGGTTGGCCTTTCCGTTGATGGCCTGTACAGCCATATAGCCTGGCTGCGTACCATCAAAGAAAAAATTGAGTACAAAGGAATGAAACAAGTTGAAGTCTTGTTTCCCCTCATTGAAGACATCACGATGAACGTAGCCAACATGTACGGCATGCTCCAACCCGGCGAAAGCAGCACCAAAGCCGTCCGCGCCGTGTTCTTCATCGACCCAAAAGGCATTGTCCGCACCATCATCTACTACCCCCTCTCCTTAGGAAGAAACTTTGACGAACTGAAACGCGTGATTATGGCCCTGCAAACCGCCGATGCCTTTGGCGTAGCCACTCCAGCCGACTGGCGACCCGGCGACGACGTCATAGTTCCCACAGCAGGCTCCTGCGGTGTAGCCAAAGACCGCATGGAAGGCAAACAAGAAGGCGTCACCTGCTACGACTGGTTCTTCTGCACCAAGAAACTCCCCAAAGAAGAAGTAGAAAAAGCCCTCTACAAAAAGTAAAAAAAGGATGGCATCCTTTTAGTGGAGATGGAATCCTTATTCTAGAGTAGCACAACAAAAAAGCCCTGTATCCGAACGATGCAGGGCTTTTTGTTTATGCAACACGTTTATTCAAGCTGTTTTATTTCAAACACATTATTGGCCGAATCGCTAATAAACAGGGTTTTATTGTCCACACTTCCACGACAATACGTCTTATACCCATTTTCAACAGCCTTCTTTTCAATTTCAGCCATACGCCTGCTGGAAAAACAACAATGCCCAAAACTTCGTTGCTGCGGGACATCAACAACAAACAATTCCAACGTCATCTCGGCACATTCACCAAAAATCACATTCACAGACTTATAGATACCAAAAACATCAAAAGCCACATCGCCCGATAAATCAAACGACCGTACACGGCTAAACTGAAGCACCTCCATATAAAAAGACTGCACATCAGGCTCAACCACCTGCAATCCTATATGCCTTAACGTATTACCCATTCCTCACACCTTTTCAACTATGAACATGCTGCTCAATAGCCGCAAGCACAAACGCAGGAGGCGCACACGGCGACCACGTGTCACTTTTCACAAAAGCCAATTCCGTTTCCGCCTTGTTGACCAACTCCTGCTTCTCATTGTATAAACAGTACTCAAACCAAATACGAACCCCTTTAATGGCCTTCAACGTAGTCTTAACCGTCAACAACTCATCATAACAGACCGTCTTATAAAACGTAAAATTCATGCGGACAACCGGCAGTAAAAAACCAGCCTCCTCAACCGAACGATACGCAATACCAATGCTGCGGAACAACTCCCAGCGAGCCGCTTCATAATACTTCGCATACTTCGAATGATGCATGGTTCCCATTTGATCGGTATCGGGATACAATACCCGAAACACAAAGTCGTATTCAATCATAATAACCTCATTTTAAACAATTTATAAGTTGCCCAAATGCAGCATTCAACGCATTCTCAGCCAACATTTCCTCTACATTTCCCGCATCACACTGACCACAAGCCAATTCACTTACCGGAATCTGAGCAATCACAGGAATACCAAATTGCTTCGACAACAACTCACCCCCACCCTTACCAAACAAATAATACCGTTCATCAGGATGCATAGAAGGCGAAAACCACGCCATATTCTCCACAATACCCAACACAGGAATTTGAATGTTGGAAGCACGGTACAAACCAATGCACTTCTGCACATCAGCCAACGCAACATGCTGAGGCGTAGTCACCACAATAACGCCATCAATGTCAAATTGTTGTACCAGGGTAATGTGAATATCACCCGTACCCGGAGGCGTATCAATGATCAAATAATCCAACTCACCCCAATCCGTATCATTCAACAACTGCTTCAATGCATTCGTAGCCATAGGCCCCCTCCATAAAACAGCCTGTTCAGTATTGATAAAGAAACCCAGCGACATTACCTTGATGCCGGCCCGTTCAAACGGAATGATCAACGTCTTACCATCCTTTTCCTCAGAAACAGGACGTTCATTCTGTAAATGAAACAAAGTAGGCGTAGACGGACCATAGATATCAGCATCCATCAAACCCGTCTTATACCCCTGTTTCGCCAAGGAAACAGCCATTCCGGCAGCCACCGTCGATTTACCCACTCCACCCTTACCAGATGCAACAATAATAATATTCTTTATACCTTCAAGACGAAACCGCTCTATCGCCTTATGTTCTTTTTTATCTGACATATATACTATACTACTTAAACTTTCAATTTAATTAAACTCCTCTGATAACATGGTATCAAACACCCTACTAAAAATAGACCTCATTTCCACCGAAGCCGACGAATCAGGAGCAAATTCCACCACACTCCGGCAATGCACCATAGCCATCACCACATTCGGGTCAAACGGAATCCTACCCACAACAGGCACCTGCAGCTCACGGCAATACACCTCAATCTCATCACTCATGCTTCCATTGAGATCAAACTTATTGATCACCACACACGCTTCCACCGAAAACGAACGAATCAATTCCAAAATACGCTTCAAATCGTGCAAACCCGAGCGCGTAGGTTCCGTCACCACAACAGCCAATCGCGTTCCCGTTACCGACGAAATCACCGGACACCCCGTTCCCGGAGGGCCATCAATGACAATAGAATGAAAGCCCGACTCGCACGCCTCATTTACCGCCACCTGACGCACCACATCCACCAATTTGCCCGAATTATCCTCACCAGGAGCCAAGCGCGCATGCACCATGCCCCCGTTTCGGAACCTACCCACAAACCACTTGCTCTTCATGGAAGCCCTCATGGAAATAGCCTCAACTGGACACACACGGGTACACAGCCTGCAGCCGTCGCAACTCGTCTCCTCTATCCGAACCACACCTTCAACACACGAAATCGCCTCAAACCGGCAATATTCCATACACGTACCGCAATTCGTACACACAGACGTGTCTATCACAGCCTTATACCCCGTGTTGAATGCCTCTTCATAACACGTTTCCGGCTGCAAAACCAAATACAAATTGGCCGCATCCACATCACAATCGGCCAGCATCTTCGCCTCACCCATTGTGGCAAACGCAGCAGAAAGACTGGTCTTACCCGTTCCCCCCTTACCACTTAATACCACTACTTCATTTACCGACTGCTTCATGACACATCAATTCAAACAGATTAACACAGCGCTTCCTAAACTCAACATCCTCATTCACCCACAAGCCACCATCGGAATAAACACGGGCAATACGGGCATCGAAGGGAATCTCCATCAACAACGTAATTGATTCCTCAGCCAGCCAATCGTACACCGCACGGTCACCCAAGCCGGCACGATTCACCACCACACCAAAGGGCTTGCCCAGCTGCCTAACTGTCTCCACCGAAAGCTTCAGATCATTCAGACCAAACGGTGTGGGTTCAGTCACCAAGACCACATAATCAACCGGCTGAATGGTAGCTATAAACGGACACGAAATACCCGGAGGCGCATCCAGCAGGATGAGTGAAGCCTTAGAAGCAGAAGTCGAATTTGAAGCAGCAGCAACAGCCTCCTTCACCGCCTTTTTAATCACAGGCACAGAAGAAGGAACGCCCACATGCGCTCTAGCCTCAACAAACAATCCCCCTTCGCCCACACGTACCGAACGAATCATGCCAATCTCTTTATCCGTTTCCGAAATAGCCCCATGCTTGCACGCAAACACACAAGCCCCACAATCGTGGCACAAATCGGGCAAGACCTTGATGTAATTGGCAGAGGGTACCATCACAATGGCATTGTAAGCACAATAGTCGAAGCATGCTCCGCAAAACACACATCGCTCCGCATCAATGACAGGCACCTGTTGAACCACCGGCTTCACACCCAGCTCACTGCCCGAAACAAATTCACCCACATTGGGCTCCTCCGCATCGCAATCAACCAGCACAACCTGTTTGGCTTCAAGCAAAAGCGCCTGAAATAGATTGGTGGAGACAAAGGTCTTCCCCGTGCCCCCTTTCCCACTACCGACAGCAACAATCATTGCATCCTGCCACGACCACGACCAAGACCTGAGCCTTTACCTCTACCTTGGCCTAAACCTTGGCCACTACCTCGTTGCTGACTCATGGCTTGACCAAGACCTTGTCCTAAACCCTGACCCGGCATCATCACCCGGTCACGCATAATTTCCTCATCGGTTTTACCCTTATTTTCCGGGTTGCATTTACCCAATTTCCTGCCAGTCTTGGCACCTTCACCATTCGGACCTTTTCTGTTTAAATTCGGCATAGTATGTGTTTTATAGAGAATTATTATCCTGCGTTTCAACCATAGCAATCACAGCAGCAACAGACACAGCCGCATCCCTAAGCGGAATCATCTCAATAGACAAATCCTTCAGAATATCAGCTGCTTTTTTTCCAAACTCACCGGAGTACACCCGTTGAACCCCCAACGAAGCAACAATCTGAGCCGTTGCAGGCCCCGCCCCCTCCTGATTTAACTGATTGGCATTCTCAATAAAACGAACGTCCTTCGTCTCTGTATCGTACAACACAAAAAAAGAACAACGACCAAACCTACTGTCAAGCTTGGATTCCAGACTATTCCCGTCTGATGTAATGGCAATTTTCATGCAATTCCGTATTTGTTATGAACATATGTTCGGTACAAAGATAATGAACAAATGTTCATAACAAACAAAAAAACGCACTAAATACAATTTTTATTTTGGTTTAATACCCCAACACTAAAGCGCTTGCAATCCTCAATATATTAACTAAATTTGCCAATCTTCAAATGAAATAAACCCATTTATCGTATCAACAATGGCATCAATCCAAAAACACCCCAAAGGCTTATACCTGCTTTTCACCGTCGAGATGTGGGAACGATTCAATTACTATGGAATGAGAGCCATTCTAGCGCTTTACATGACCAGCAGTGTTATAGGATTCGCCAAATCAACCTCCTCTCAAATCTACGGATGGTTTACCGCCATGGTCTATTTGACGCCATTAATCGGAGGGTATCTTGCCGACAAATATATAGGAAAACGACATTCCATCATCATTGGGTCACTAGTCATGATGGTAGGGCAGTTTACCCTTGCATCGTACGATCTGATTCCGGCCAAATTGGCGTTATTGTTGGGCTTGACCTTCATCATCATAGGAAACGGCTTCTTTAAACCCAACATATCTTCCATTGTGGGAGAATTGTACGAACAAAACGACAACCGTCGCGACAGCGCCTTTACCATTTTCTACATGGGTATCAACCTCGGCGCCTTCATCGCACCCTTTGTCTGTGGCTATCTAGGTCAAGCCATTGCGTGGAAATACGGATTTATGGCCGCCGGTGTCGGTATGATGATAGGACTGCTTACCTACCTGCTGTTACAAAAACGCTTTTTGGGTGATATTGGCTCAAAACCGGTTGTAAAGATTGATCTTAACGAGAATCAAGAGAGTAAAAACAAAGTGCTGACCAAAGAGGAGAAAGATAAAATCAAAGCCATCTTTGCCTTTACCTTTTTTGCCGTCTTTTTCTTTGCCTTTTTCGAACAAGCAGGAACTTCGCTCACCTTCTTTGCCGACGAAGCCACACGCCTGCCGGTTATTAACTTTTTTGGCATCACAAGCTTTCAAATACGTTCGTCCTTCTTTCAAGCCATCAATCCCGTATTCATCCTCCTTCTAGCTCCCCTATTCTCCATGCTTTGGAATAGATTGGGCAAAAAGGAACCATCCATACCCGTTAAATTCGGTTGGGGATTGTTTCTACAAGGTATCGCGTTTGCCATCATTGCCGTTGGCGCCAGCGTCTATTTAAAAACAGGCCCGGTCAGCATGCTTTGGTTGGTTATGATGTACTTCTTCTGCACTACGGGCGAACTCTGTCTTTCACCCATTGGCTTATCCATGGTGACCAAACTAGCCCCCATGAAGTACATGTCCATGTTGATGGGCGTATGGTTGATGTCCAGCTTCTTCGGAAATCTACTTGCCGGACAAATTGCCAGTCTGTACGAAACATGGCCGCTAACCTCCTTGTTCTCGTTGCCGGCTGCCCTATCCATCATCTTCGCAGCGCTCATGTGGTTCATGTCCAAAAAAATAAAATCCTGGATGTACGGAGTAAAATAAAGGGGTTCCATTTATAGGTTTTATCACTTGAAAAATGTCGCAAAAATACAATCCAGCGCGGTAAGGAGTCACGACCTTTGCATCAACAAATACGATGCACATGACTTCATCCATCCACATCCGGGGGCTCAATAAACAGTACCCCAACGGCACACAGGCCCTGAAGAATATAGACCTGGATATACAGGAAGGCCGTTTTTTCACTCTGCTTGGCCCCAACGGAGCCGGTAAGTCCACCCTCATCAACATCCTGACCACCCTCATTAAAAGCGATGCAGGCAGTTTCCACATCGACGGCATTGATCCCGCTAAAAACCCAGCTCAGATCCAGAAACGCATTGGCGTGGCTTCACAGGAAAACGAACTCGACCCATACGAAACCCCGGAAAATCTCCTTAAATTTCAGGGTCGCCTGTTTGGACTCAGCAAACACAAAGCCGGCCAACGCGCCGGGCAGTTATTGGAACAATTCCAACTGGAAGCCCACCAACACAAAAAGACAGAGGCTCTTTCAGGAGGTAACAAACGCCGCCTGCACTGCGCCCTAGCCCTGGTACACCGACCCCATATCCTGTTCCTGGACGAACCCACCGTGGGCATGGACCCCCTGGCACGCGACAATTTCTGGAACACCATTACCAGCCTAAACCGCGAGGAAGGCATCACCCTCTTCCTTACCACGCAGTACCTGGAAGAAGCCGACAAACACGCCACCGACATGGCCCTGATTGTAGACGGCAGTATCCATTATAATGGTAGCATTGTCGGATTCAAACATACCGTCAACCCGCACGAAGCGCTGACGCTCGACGAAAGCTACCTATACTACATCCGCTCTCTGCAACATGAAACAAACACCATCATTCAATGAAAAGCCCAAGCATATTACTAACCCAAAGAGGCATTACCAAACTCCTCAAACAACCAGCCGCACCACTCATGGGATTCGGTACCAGCCTCTTCTTCCTGCTTGTGTACAACGCCGGACTAAGCGGCATCGGTAACATGGAAGCTTTCGGTGCCGGCGGATACCTCTCGTTCACTTTCCCCATCACCCTGGTATCCCTAGCCATGGGGTCATCGGCAGGAGCCAGCCAGATTCTGCACGCAGATATGCAATCCGGGTACTTCAAACGACTGTACTTAAGCCCAGTACCCCGCCGTAGCCTTGTTATTGCCCCCATGCTGGCCGACACGCTGGCCTCATTCCTCTTCACCGGTTTGTTGCTGGGCATTGGCGCCATGAGCGGAGTCCACTTCCAATTCGGCCTTTTTTCCGCCTTAGGCCTCCTGCTACTTTCCCTACTCTGGTCCATCACCCTGTGCGGACTTTCCACCGGCGTGATGCTCCGCACCGGCCAACCCCAGGCCGCTTCCACGGTAACCAGCGCCATCTTTCCCCTACTTTTTCTAAGCACCACCTTCCTACCCCGCGAACTCATTACCGCCAAGTGGCTGCTCACCGTCTCCTGGGGCAACCCCGTCACCTACATGCTCGAAGGCTCCCGGTACCTGCTGGCCGGCACCTCCTCTGGCAGCTACTTCCAAGCCGCCGTGCTGATTTTTACGCTTACGGCAGTTACAGCAACCACTTTCGCCCTAACCGGCATCCAGAAAAAAAAGATGGCATCCCTATAAAAGGGATTCCATCTCCTAAAAAAGGATGCCATCCTTTCAAAAAGGATGGCATCCCTTAAAAACCTTACAACGGTTTCACCGGGATACAGATGTCCACGATGAATTTGTGTTCGGGGTGTTCGTTGTAGTCGTTGTGGTAGAGCTCGAAGGTTGAGCCTTCGCCCGGCTGGTAGCCACTCTCCGTGAACCACGCACACATGGTGTTCCAAGCCTGCTCGAACTCCGTTTCCTTCAGCTCAAACCGACCCACCGCATACTTACCCGCAGCAATCGTAGATTTGCCGATTTCACCCTCCACCTTCACATCAGAAAAAACCAACAAGGAAGCATCCTGACGCACCTTTTCAATGCTCGTGATGGAAGGATCATCGTGATACACCGTCACCGTTTTCGCATCCGGCGTCACCAGACCCCGCGGCCCGGCCCACTTGAATAATTTTTCATACGCAGGGCCAATCTTGTCGAAAGCCCCCATGTGCCGCACATAAATCAACTTCATCTCCGGCAACTGTTTAATCTCAATTTTTGTGTCCATAATCACTATTTCGTTTAGTTTGACACTGCAAAATTGCTCATTAAACACCTGCACGTTTTTTCCAATCTTGCTCAGCGCTTTGCCATTCTTGCCATATCGTACCCCGTTCTTCACGAAGATAGCCTTATCCTGTAAGCGGAACTCCTTGGCACTCACACCGAAAAACAGCTTGAACGCCCGGCTGAACGAAGACAAGTTCACAAACCCACACTGAAACGCAATCTCCCCAACCGAAGACCGCTTACAGTCCTGCAACAGCTGAGCCGCCTTTTCCAGCCGGATACGCAACACAAAATTATTGGGCGTTTCCCCCACCAAACACGTAAAAAGACGGTGGAAATGATAGGGCGAAAACGAAGCCACATCCGCCATGGCCGACAAATCGACAGGCTGATCCAGGTGAGCACCAATAAAATCCATCACCCGGTTGATGCGCGCCGTATATTCCTGCTTACTGATTTCCTTTATATCCATATCAACTAATATTAAGGGTTCCATCTCTTCAAAAGGGATGGCATCCCTTAAAAAAGGATGGCATCCCTTTTGAGGAGATGGAATCCCATTTTGCAAAAATAGCCAAAACACACTGACAATCGTGTGCAAATCTTGCGCACGATTCACACAATTTTTTGTACGTTTGTTCCGTATCTACCAAAAAACACATCACATGAAAACACCCATCCACCACATCCTGTTCGCAAGCCTAGCAGCCTTGGTTTTTATCGGTTGTTCAGAAGACAACGATCAACCCTCCACCCTATACAACCCCAGAAACGCAGAAATAAACGAACCCATCACCTGGCATGCCACAGACAGCGTCGTGATAGACTGTATCCTGCTCGTCAACTCCACAGTAACCATCGAAGCAGGCGCCACCGTCAGGTTCACAGAAAACGGATACCTGAAAGTTGGTCTGCAAAAAAACGGAGCCATCGTCGCCATGGGAACAGCCCAAAAGCCCATCCGCTTTACCTATCAGTCAAACACCCTGACTTCCGACATCCAAAGCGGTTCCTGGTACGGCATCTATTTCGGGCAACGCAACCTGGTCAACACCACCAAGTTACGCTATTGCAGCTTCGAAGGAGCCGGCAAAGGAAACACCCCCTGCATTGAGCTCAACAAAACCACGCTCGACATGGAATCATGCACCATCTCCAACAGTGCAGGTGCAGGCATCAGAATCACAGGAGCTTCATCCGGCTTCACCTCCTTCAGCAACAACACATTGAACACATGCGGGAGCTACCTGCTGGATGGCACCCTGGAATCCCTAGCATTTCTCGACAACACCAACACCCTCACCCCCACCAACGACAAAGGCATAGCCATTCGTGGAGGCGACATCACCATAGACTGCACCCTGACCAAACAAACCCTACCTTATACCATATTGGGAAACCTTTACATTGACAATGCCGTACTCACCGTTGAAAGCGGCACTACCCTCGAGTTCAGCGATAGGACCTCCCTCAACATAGGAAGATCCTATCCGGCCTCACTCATAGCCATTGGCACCAGCACAGAACCCATCCTGTTCACCTCGGCAGCAACCAACCCGCATCCAGGAGACTGGCAGGGTCTTGTATTCCATACCAACAATATGAGCACGCTGACAGTCATCAAACACGCCATCATCGACTATGCCGGCCAATCCGTCGATGCCAACGAAGGAGCCATCAACACCTTCACCAACCTCCGCGTAGAAAACACCATCATCCGGAACAGCCTCACCTACGGCCTCTACTGCAACTCGGACGTATCCATCAGCAACTTCGTGCGGAACACCATCCAAGCATGCAACGAATACCCCATCAGCATCCATGTCGACCAGGCACACACCATCGATTCAACCAACGTGTATACCAACAACGCCCCAACGTACAATTTCATCAACCTGAAAGGAACCCAACTGACCAGCGAAGTCCGTTGGAAAAAGCAAGGCATTCCCTACCTGATTCTTGAAAACCTCACCATCAGCAACACAGAAGGAAAGGCCAAACTAACCCTGGCCAAAGGCTGCACAGTAGCGCTGGCCAACAGCATCATTGTGGGCAAAAACGGCTGCCTTTCCGCCATAGGCACAGAGGAAGACTCCATCACCATCACCTCATCTTCAGATATACCAGCACCCGGCGATTGGACAAGCATCGAATTTACCAAATCCTGCGGCACCGGAAACGAACTTTCTTACTGTAAGATAGAATACGGTGGATACTTCAGCGACTACATGGTGGGCATCAGTTCCTCCAACGTAAGCCTAACAAACTGCAGCATCCGGAACTCCCTCATGCACGGCATCTATCTATACAGAGTGCTGCCGCCCGCCTCACCCTACCTGAGCAATAACAGCTTCTACGGTAACGGGGGAGATGACGTCCACACCGCTACAGAGATTACCTTCTGAAGCCCGAGT
>CAYPLF010000053.1:11260-17209 GCA_964411555.1 uncultured Bacteroidales bacterium
CAGCGAGTCGAATCAGCGAGTCGAATCAGCGAGTCGAATCAGCGAGTTGTAGCAGGAAATAACAAGGGGAACCGGCCTCACGGTCAATTCCCCTCCTCTCACCAAAAAAACAAATACCTAAACTGTAACTAAACCTCTATTCAAAGAAAGAAACAACAGAACACGGAATATTGTTCATTCACCCCACCACAAAGTTGAACCATGGTACCCACCCATCCAGACACCACCCTAACGGACATCAACTACCCCACCAACCCCATCACCACCCTGCTGAACATCAAACACCCCATCATCCAAGGCGGCATGGTCTGGTGCAGCGGGTGGCGCCTGGCCTCAGCCGTGAGCAACGCAGGCGGATTAGGACTCCTTGGAGCCGGCTCCATGCACCCCGAAACCCTCAAGGAACACATACGGAAATGCAAAGCCGCCACCACCAAGCCCTTCGGCGTGAACGTCCCCCTGATGTACCCCGATATAGAGGAAATCATACGCCTCATCATTGACGAACACGTACCCATTGTCTTTACCTCAGCCGGCAACCCGAAAACATGGACCCAGCACCTGCACGAACACGGCATCCTGGTAGGCCACGTAGTATCCAACACCACCTTTGCCCAAAAATGCGAAGCAGCCGGCGTTGACCTCATCGTAGCCGAAGGCTTCGAAGCCGGCGGACACAACGGACGCGAAGAAACCAGCACCATGAGCCTGATACCCCAAGTCAGGGCCATCACCACCAAACCCCTGCTCGCAGCCGGCGGCATTTCCTCCCGTGCCAGCTACCACGCAGCCCTAGCCTTAGGAGCCGACGGCGTCCAACTGGGCACCCGCTTTGCCCTCAGCACCGAAAGCTCAGCCCATCCCGCCTTCAAAGACTACTGCCGCAGCCTCAAGGAAGGACAAACCCACCTCCTGCTCAAGCAGCTCACACCCACCCGCCTGGCCGAAAACGAATTCTCAAACGCCGTGGCAGCCGCCGAAAAAAAAGGCGCCTCCATCGAAACACTCAGCGAAATGCTGGGTCGAGGACGCGCCAAGAAAGGTATATTTGAGGGAGATCTTATCGACGGTGCTTTGGAAATCGGCCAAACAGCCGGAGCCATCCGCCACGAAGAAAATGTGGCCGCGATCTTCGCCGACCTGCTGGGGTAAGCCACACAATAGTCGGCCTGCGCAGCTGAGCCGTCAACATAGCCGTACTGCTTCTAAACGAAGGAACCGAACGCAAACCCTTCATCATGCTACCCAGCGAAGACTGGAAGCTGAACGTAACAAACGGAGCAGAAGCCGTACGCCCCATTGCCTCAGGTTGTTGTTCAAGCGTTAATTTTGCATCCATGACACTAAAGTAACCTAAAATTTCTAAAAAAGCAAGCAAAAAGTCAATTAATTACACGACAGCACTCAATTCCACGTCAAACGCCTCAAACGGAGAATTCTTACTCTTGAACTCCGGCACCAAACCCTTCATGGCCCTCACCGTACGTTCCACTTCCATTTCCATGGCAAAACCGATCATTTCCTCAATGGAATCAGACACACTGTTGAAATTGTATTCCCTCACCGTAGCCACCAAAATCTTATCGTTCTTCGTAGGCACCGTCTCCTCCTTGTTGTTGAGCAACTCCTCAAACAACTTCTCACCCGGCCTCAAACCAATAAACTCAATCTTGATGTCCCTGTCGGGAACCAAGCCCGCCATTTCAATCATACGCTTGGCCAGATCGACAATCTTCACGGGTTGCCCCATGTCAAACACATAAATTTCACCCGAATTCCCGAACGAAGCCGCTTCCAACACCAGGCGGCACGCCTCCGGAATCGTCATGAAATAACGGATAATATTGGGATGCGTCACCGTTACCGGCCCACCCTTTTCAATCTGATTTTTAAAATGAGGAATCACCGACCCGTTGGAACCCAACACGTTCCCAAACCGGGTGGTTACAAACGTGATGCCTAAGCCTTTTTTACTACATTCCCTGGCCAACGACTGCACATATATCTCGGCAATCCGCTTGGAAGCCCCCATCACGTTGGTAGGATTCACCGCCTTGTCGGTAGAAATCATCACAAACCGTTCCACCCCATGAGCCACAGCCATATCGGCCAACAACTTGGTACCCATTACATTATCTATAATAGCCTCACACGGATTGTTTTCCATCAACGGCACATGTTTGTAGGCCGCCGCGTGATACACCACCTTTGGCTTGAATGTACTGAACACATAGTCAAGCCGCTGACGACGACGCACATCCCCAATTACCAGGGTATAATTCAGACCGGGAAACGCCTGAGCCAGTTCCAGGCCCAATTCGTGCAAAGGCGTCTCAGCCACATCGAGCAAGACCAACTTGGTGGGACGAAAAACAGCCAGCTGACGCGCCAGTTCACTACCAATCGAACCAGCCGCCCCCGTAATCAAAATCGTATGGTTGTCCAGCTGCTGCCGAATCAACTCCATGTTGATTTCAATTTCATCCCTACCCAGCAAATCCTCAAACTGGATGGGTTTCATCTTGTACTGCAAACCACTGTTCTCGTTCAAACCCTCCAGCGGCGGTGAAACCAAGATCTGGACGCCATTCTGAATACACTGGCCCAAGAAAGCTTGTTCACCCCGGGCAGCCTTGTAATCGGGGAAGAACAGCACTTCCGGTTGTTCCTCAAACCACTTCTCCGTGCCATGAGACTTCCACAGATTGAACACCGGATTCCCCTGGATGGTCATGCTCTTCATCTCGTCGTTGCGAATCACAAAACCCTCCACGTTGTAGTTCGAACTGCGTGCCAGCCACTGAACAAGAGCCACACTGTGCGCACCTATACCATATATATACGTACGTTTCGAAACCTTTCCCGAATACGTAGCACTGTAGTTATTGATGTATACAATCATAAAGCGCACCATCAGCAGCATCAACAGGTTCTGCAAGTACAGCGTCAACACGAACAAGGTTGGATACACGATGGACTTCATCAACACCAACACCACGAAGTAAACACCCAGATTGGGCAACATCAGCGTCAACGCCAGTTTCCCAATCTCGTAAAACTGCAGGTGCCGCGTCAACCCCCGGTAATACTTAAACGATACGAATACCACGATTAAAAACAAGAGGTACCACAAACCGATGATCACCCCCCTCGACACCGAAATGTCGTCAATCTGGTAACGGTTGTGCATAAACGTCGTCAACGCCAAGCACCCCAGACAGAGCACAATATCTGTCAAGATTACCAACCAACGGTTCTTCATGGTAAAATCCATCAGATCCTTGGTCAACCGCCTGAACAACGCTAAGAATTGATTCATACCTCAATCAATATGCCTGCAAAGCTACAAAAAAACAGCGATAAACACGTTTCAACGGTGAAATAGTTGTTAACATGTTGTGTCCTTTTTAAAAAACACATTATAACGGAAGTTATTTTTCCCGTAGTTGGATATCTGTTGCGAAACGATGCGCGCTTTCCATCCGGCACGCTTACCCACCATGACAAACCAGTTCCGTTCCAGATACAAGTGTTTCAAGTCGTTGTACATTCCTTCATACACATTCACGGGCAACGCATCGCGTGTCGCTTCAATTTCCTCCATTTCCGTCCTCAAGTCGGGCACATTGAGCACGGCCACGGTTGAATCGGCCATTTCAAACATGGCCAGCAACACGTTTTCAGCCATTTTCAAGGAATCAAAGTACTGAAAGACACTGTTGGCCAACACCACGTCGGCGCGCGGTTGCGTGGCCTGCCGCGAACCATCAAGGTTCGCAGCGTTGAGCACCTCAAAACGCCCCTCCGGCATGGCCAACTTGGCCAAATGGACCAAATTCGAGGCATAATCAATGCCACCCACCGTAAAACCCTGCTGATACAGCGGATAGAGGAAAGCCCCACCGCCGCATCCCACCTCGAATACCGACATTCCAGGCTTCAACTTCAACAAACGGCTCATCTGGTCTACATAGACCTTCCAATCATCCACCTCTATCTCACTCAGGCCCATATCGAACCCATCCGAAACAATCAAACTCTTCAACAAGCGATCAGGATTGTCCGAAAACGAAAAATTAAACTCCAAGTGCTTGTTCCAAATGTACTTCCAGTTCATAAAAGAAGGAAAGGGATACCGCCCCACGATGATGCGTTCCACCTCGATAAGCGGCTTTTCACCCGAGTACCACTCCTTGCACCACTGCTCATACACAGCCTTACCCTTGTCAGGACGCGTTTTGGGCACACTCCCGTAATCACGCTTGAACGCCGCGGCAGTGAGGCAATCAACCCCGGCATCACCGCTGTCCGAAAGGTCATACACCCTGCACCCGGACATAGGCTCCGGTTCCTGCTTCAACACCCGCTGCACCATTTCCACCACATCGTCTATATAATGGGATTCCATCTCCTGAAAAGGGATGCCATCCTTTTGAAAAGGATGGCATCCCTTTTCAGGAGATGGAATCCCTTTCCATGGGCCGTAGATGGAACCTGTACGCAACATGGTTACCGGCAGTGAGTAGGTATTAGAAAAAAACCTGGCCATCAACTCGTTTGAATGCGAGGCAGCGTGCAACACATCCATAGAAAGATTACCCGAATAGCCCAGGCAGACCACATGTTCCACATCCTGCTTCCTGGATTGTTCAAGCACCTGCACAAAGCCACCCACATGGTTAGCGACTGCACCCGCAGGATCAACCGAACAACTATCCGAAATACCACCCAGGTGGCACACCACCCGAATATCATACAACTCAAACAACGCCGTTACATTGACCACATCGTTCAAATCAAGCTGAATGAACGACGACTTCTCAATGTGCCTGTTTACAACCAGCTTGTTGTAGCGAATTTCCTCCTTGGGAATACCCCACTCGGCCAACCGCGCATACTTTTCACGCAAAAAGCCGTCATCCTTCAAATGGTCCAAACCAATGATGAACCAATCATCCCTGGCCAGCACCTGCACCAAATTGCACGCAATAAAACCGGCTGCGCCGGTAACCAGCACACACTTACCCGACTCATAACCGGAAAATTTCATAGTGTTCGTGTTTTTTCATGTTCGTACATTATTACCTTTTGTGTCTTTACACAATTTGTCGGCAGCCTCATACGAAGAAGCATCAATAATGTCGAACCACGCACCGGGCATCACCCAGGCGTATAAGTCGGAAACCGTACACAACCAAGCCATCATGTTTTCCGGCGACGTAAACGCGGTGCCAGCTGCCACCGCCTTGTACAACGCCACCACATCGGCCGCCGCCAGGTACATAAACGAAGCCAACCCCCATCGGGTTGGCGGAACCTGAGGCTTTTCGTGAATAGCCACCACCTTCATGTCCGTGCCAAAAACCGCAACAGCCCCCTCTTTCAGCGCAGGCAACGACGATTCCCGGTAACACGGTATGCAACTGCAGCCCCGCGAGCGAGCCTGCCTGACAAATTCCATCATCGAACCATCCACCACCATGTTGCCATTCATCACAAGCAAATCTTCTTGCAACGAATCGCGTTCAATCACGTACACAATCTCGCAGATAGGATTGCATTTCTCCTGCTTGCAGACTTGTCCGTCATGAATCAAGGTGATCGGTTTCCGGTAATGCGTCCTCAGCAACCAAGCCTTCAAATACGGATAACAGGCATCGTTGGTCACGATGAGGTGGCCATCAATCCCCTCCAAAGCATCCACATCAGCCAGCAGCCTGTCAATGACAGACTTTCCGTCCACTTCAAGCAGCGCCGAAGGGTAGTCACCCATGAACGGCTCTAAACGAGACAGAATAGCTGTAGCCAAGATAATAGATTTCATACGTTGTGATGAGTTTGATTACACCGCATTAACGCGGTAAATATAGAATTTAATCAGATAACTATAACGTGCTAATTACTTGTTATTACTTATTCTTAATATAAGTAGCACAAAAAAATAGCCTT
>CAYPLF010000054.1:0-1724 GCA_964411555.1 uncultured Bacteroidales bacterium
TTTTCGGCCAGCAAAAAGGCATACGCCAGCACGTCGGCCAGTTCTTCCTTCAGCCGGTCTATGTTCACGTCTTCGCTTTCCGTTTCCTTTTTCCACAAAAACAATTCGTTCAATTCGGCGGCTTCCAAAAACAAGGCCAGTGCCAGATTCTTCGAATCGTGGAATTGCTCCCAGTCCCTGTCGTTCCTGAACTGAACCAGTTTGTCTATTATGTCTTGGTATGCTTTCATGGTTTTCAAGAATAGATGATTTTGCACGGCGGCACTCAAAGTTAATGGTTTTCTTTTTGTTGTGGTCTTAATTGGTTGGAAAAAAGAAACGCTCCTTTCGGAGCGTTTTGAGGATGGATGTTTTTGTTCTATAACCTAAAACCTACTGTCAAGGTTAATATATCAATCGTTGCTTCTGAGTCAAACTCTTGTGAACTTCCAGCATATGAAAAATCTTCTTTATAATCTGCATACCAGTTTCCACTTTCACTCTTATAGTATTCTATAAATTGTGCTAGTTTTTCACCTTCATACGTGAAAACAGTTTTTCGATCATCTGTAATTCCTTCGTAGTCTTCATTAATTTGTTTAATCCGTTGAGCACTACTTGTTGTACCTGGATTAGTGTCATTATCTGTTTCACACGATACGAGTACAAACATCGCAGCAAGGGCTAACAGTAAGTTTCTGGTCTTCATTTTTCCGGTGGGTATTTGTTTTGGTGATATTCGCGTTGAATTTACGATTGTTTGGCGTAGTATACAAGTTTTATTAACTCCATTGAAGAATTTCATACTGTTTGAATAATTAGACGTTGGATTGGCAAGTAGGAAGAATAAACAAGTCATTTGCGTATATTTGTCGTTACATGAAGCCGCAATCAACCATGGAAGACTTTGAGGACTATATCCGGCAGGGAGAACCTGACAGGGCGGAGAAGGCCAGGGTTTGGAAAACGGCCATCGGCTTACAGCAGGTGGACGGGCTCAAGCCGTCGGCATATTTGATTGCTACGGCCAAACAACATGTGGAGGGTTACATTACTATTGGAGAGGTCAAACAGCTGATTGACAGTTATTACCAACAGCATCCATCCAACGATCAAGAAAACCGCACCGAAGAAGCCGACAAGGTTTCAGTGCGTATTTCTGAAATCCTGAACGAGCAAACGTTTACGTTCTCACCGATGGAATACCTGAGCATTCACCGTCGGTTGTTTGAGGATATCTTCGCCCATGCGGGTAAGGTACGCGACTACAACATCACCAAGAAAGAATGGGTGCTGGATGGTGAAACCATTTTATATGCAACTGCCGAAAGCCTGATGGCCACGTTGGAATATGATTTTGAGCAGGAAAGGAAGTTCAACTACAAAGGATTGAGTCAGCAAGAAACGGTTGAACACCTGGTCCGTTTTACATCATACCTGTGGCAGATTCATGCATTCGGAGAAGGTAACACCCGTACAACGGCCATCTTTTTGATAAAATACCTGCGTACCTTCGGCTTTGAAGTAAACAATGATCTGTTCGAGAAACACTCATGGTACTTCCGCAATGCCTTGGTTAGGGCCAATTATTCGAACCATACCAAAAACATCCACGCCACTCATGCGTTTTTGTTACGCTTCTTTGAGAACCTATTGCTGGGTAAGCAGCATGATTTGAGTAACCGCACATTGCATGTTCGGTACAGTGAGCCTGTGAATACGCAGACAAATAGCGTAAATGACCC
>CAYPLF010000054.1:1824-16586 GCA_964411555.1 uncultured Bacteroidales bacterium
CGTAAATGACCCTGTAAATGACCCTGTAAATGACCCTGTAAATAGTAGCATCTTGCAGTGCTTGAAACAAAATCCCAAGGCCAACTACGCTGATCTTGCTAAAGAAACGGGATGCTCTGCTTCTACCATCAAAAGACACATTCAGGAGTTAAAGAAACAAGGCAAGATTGTACGCGTGGGAAGCGATAAAACGGGGCATTGGAAAATATGAGTATATTTGTCATCGATTGAAAAACATACCTTATATGAAACGTACTTTGGCTCGTAATTTCCTGGTTATTTCGTTTGCTCTTGCTTTGTTTGCTTCAGTGGCGCAGGCTGCCGGAGCGGTGTCGTATTCCGTGGTTTCGCCGGACAAGAACCTGCAGTTGACCCTGGCCCAGACAGCTGAAGGTGGGTACACGTACAGTTTGACAGCAGGGAAGACCGCGTTGATTGAGGCGTCTCCGCTTGGATTCACCGTGGAAGGAAATGCCGTGGTGCCTTCGAAAGGCTGGACGGTTCAGCAGGTTTCCAAGAAAAAGGTGAATACCGTGTGGAAACCCGTTTGGGGCAAACGTTCGGTGGTTCCCGAAAAATACACGGAATTGACGTTGACGCTCGCTTCCGGGGCAGACCGCTTTTCTATTGTGGCCCGTGCCTACAACGAAGGCGTGGCATTCAAATATGTGGTGCCGGAAGGTGCTAATGCTGTGGCCAAAACGGTACTGACTGAACAGACTTCCTACAACTTTGCCGGCGACTATACCGCCTGGTATTACAATGGCGAGCGGCACAACCTGGGGCCGGAAAAGTTGACGGACGCCAACGGTGAACGCTTGCCGCTGATGACCATCAAGGCAGGGGAGACCACCTACCTGGCCGTGCACGAAGCCTGCCTGGATGAAGGCGAACCCCTGAAGCTGTCTTCCGTTAAAGGCTCGACGGACTTTACCATCACGTCGAAACCCAAAACCCTGCACGCCGGGTATCAGTCGGCTTGGAGAACCATATTATATGGCCGTACCGCCGGTGACCTGGTTGATTCCCATTTGCTGGAATTGCTGAACCCCGCTCCCGAACCTGGTTCGGATTTTTCTTGGGTGAAACCCGGTATTTGTTTGTGGGACTGGCGCATTGACGGCGCAGTCTGGGAAGGCTTCAAGTACACCATGTCGTACCCGTCGTGGACCAAGATGGTGGACTTTGCCGCTGAAAACGGATTCAAACACCTGGTGCTGGACGCCAACTGGTACGGCCCCGAGTTTGAACAAACCTCAGACCCGGTAAAGGGCGACAAGGCCAGGGACGTGCAAAACCTCATCAAATACGGTAAGGAAAAAGGTGTGGGCATCTGGTTGTACTTGAACGACGTGGGCGGCAAGAATTACCCCATTGAACAGACGCTGGAACAATACGGCAAGTGGGGCGCCACCGGTGTGAAGTACGGCTTTATGAACGGCAACCCCGACGAGAAGAACCAGGCCACCCGCAAAATCACCCGTTTGTGTGCCCAAAATAAATTGTTGGTCAACTTCCACGATTACCCCGTACATCCCTACGGACAAATGCGTACCTGGCCCAACGCCATCACCCGCGAATTCTGCAAGGCGCAACTCGACGGCCGTTCGATTTTCCAACCCATCACCTTTGTCACGTCGGTGTTTGTGAACAACGTGGCCGGTCCCGTCGATATGAACAACGGTATGTTTGACCTGAGGCAGGGTAGGACCACCCGCAAGGACAACAGCCAGGCGGTGCCTTCCACCGTGGTTTCCGAGGCTGCCCGCACCCTCATCATCTTTTCGGGCGCCACCATCATCCCCGATATCCCCGAGTACTACCAAAAGTACCCGGCCCTGCTGCGCTTCCTCGCTGCCCAGCACATGCCCTGGAAGGAAAGCAAGACCTTGTCCGGAGAAATTGGTGCCTACATCGTGACCATGCGCCAGTCGAAGGACAATGTGTACCTGGTGGGTGCCGCAACGAACGAGGAAGCCCGTACGCTGCAAGTATCCCTAAGCTTCTTGCCCAAGGGTACGTTTACCGCTGAAATCGTGGAAGACGGCCCCAACGCCCACTACCAGACCAACCGCGAAACCACATCCGTTTCCACCAAGAACGTCAGCAACAAAGACGTATTGACCTTGAAACTCGCTCCAGGCGGAGGTGCCACCGTGAAGATTTCACGTTGATAGTCACTGCCACCCGCATAGAAGGTCACCGCCACCTGCATAGAGGTTCACTGCCTCACGCCCAATGAGCGTTGCAGTGGAGCCACAGACTATCCTGCCGGCGGAACGGAAACAACCAAATGAACAGTAATGAAAAAGGGTGCCCTCAGCTAAGCTGGGAGCACCCTTTTCGAGTGGAGTGTTTATTGTGAGTGTGTGAAAGAAATTACTTGCTTTTGCTGGCTTCCACGATGGCATCGACTACGGCAACGGCAGTAACGTTGACGATGTCGCGGACGGAACTTTCCACATCGGTGAAGTGGATGGGCTTGTTGAGACCCATTTGGATCGGTCCGATGAATTCAAAGTCGGTCATAGCTTGCATCAACTTGTAGGCCGCGTTGGAAGAACTCAGGTTCGGGAAAACCAACGTGTTCACATCCTTGCCGTTCAAGCGGGAGAATGGATAGACCTTGTCGCGCAATTCCTTGTTCAACGCGAAGTTCACCTGCATTTCGCCGTCGATGGCCAAATCGGGAAATTCGCTTTGGATCCGTGCAACGGCTTCGTGTACGGAAGCAGGGCTACCAGTCTGGTCGGAGCCAAAGTTGGAATAAGACAGCATGGCGATGTTCGGCTCTTTGGCAAAGAAACGGACCGTATCGGCAGCCAGTTTGACCACATCAACCAAGGTTTCGGTGGTAGGGTGACGGTTGATGAGCGTGTCGGCCAGGAAGAACGTGCCTTTGGAACCATTCATGATGTGCATCGTGCCAAAGTGCTTGAAGCCTTCGCGGATACCAATCACTTCTTTGGCCACCTTGATGGTGTTGGAATATTTCGTGTACATACCGGTGATGAACGTATCGGCCTCGCCGGTTTCCACCATCATCATACCGAAGTAGTTGCGTTCGTTCATCTTGTCGATGGACTCTTGGTAGTTGGCGCCTTCGCGGGCCCTCTTTTCCGACAGGATGCGGGCGTAACGTTCGCGGCGTTCTGCCTGGTTGTCGTGGCGTAGGTTGACAATTTCGATGCCTTCCAGGCTGACCTCAAGTTCGTTGGCCAGTTTTTGGATGCGTTCGTCGTTGCCCAGCAAGATGGGGTAGCATATACCCTCGTTTTTGGCTTCAACGGCAGCTTTCAACATATTGGGGTGGGTACCTTCAGCGAAAACGACCTTTTTGGGGTTGCTGCGGGCCAGATCCATGATGCGGCGGGTGAATGAACTTTCGTAGCCCATGAGCTCACGTAGGTGGGTCTTGTAGGCTTCCCAGTCGGTGATGGGCTTTTTGGCCACACCTGAAGCGATGGCGGCCTTGGCTACAGCCACGGATACCTCGGTGATCAAGCGTTGGTCAACGGGTTTTGGGATGAAGTATAAGGGGCCGAATGACAAACGGTCTACGTCGTAGGCGGCGTTCACCACATCGGGTACCGGTTCTTTGGCCAGGTTGGCAATGGCAACGGCAGCGGCCAACTTCATTTCTTCGTTGATGGCTGTGGCGCGAACGTCCAAGGCACCGCGGAAAATATAGGGGAAACCGATTACGTTGTTGATTTGGTTCGGGTAATCGGAACGACCGGTTGCCATCAATACATCGGGGCGAGCCGACATGGCGTCCTCGTAGGAAATTTCCGGTGTCGGGTTGGCCAGGGCAAACACGATGGGATTGGGAGCCATGGAACGAACCATGTCTTGCGAAACCACGTTGCCTTTGGAAAGACCCAGGAATACATCGGCACCCTTCATGGCGTCTTCCAACGAGTTGATGTCGGTACGTTCAGTGGCGAAGAATTTCTTGGAAGCGTTCAGGTCGGTACGGCGGGTGGAAATGATACCCTTGCTGTCTACCATGACAATATTTTCCTTGCGGGCACCCAAGGCCAGGTAGAGCTTGCTACAGGAATTGGCGGAGGCGCCGGCACCGTTTACCACGATTTTGACGTCTTCAATTTTCTTGCCGGCAATGATCAAGGCGTTCAACAAACCGGCGCTGGAAATAATGGCCGTGCCGTGTTGGTCGTCGTGCATCAAGGGAATGTCGAGTTCGGCCTTCAGGCGTTCTTCGATTTCAAAGCATTCAGGTGCCTTGATGTCTTCCAGGTTGATACCGCCGAAGGTAGGAGCGATGGCCTTGACAGCCTGTATGAATTTCTCGGGATCTTTTTCGTCGATTTCAATATCGAACACGTCAACACCCGCGTATATTTTGAAGAGCAAGCCTTTTCCTTCCATGACGGGTTTTCCGGCCAACGTGCCAATGTCACCCAAGCCTAAAACGGCTGTTCCGTTTGAGATAACGGCAACCAGGTTTCCTTTCGCGGTGTAATCGTAAGCCGTTTGGGGATCTTTTTCAATCTCCAGACAGGGCTCGGCCACACCGGGGGAATAGGCCAGCGACAAGTCAGTTTGGGTACTGTATGGTTTGGTAGGAACCACCTCAATTTTGCCGGGCTTGCCCTGAGAATGGTACAAGAGCGCGGCTTCTCTGGAAATTTTTGCCATGGAAATAGATGTTGAAACGATGCGTGAGATCTAATTTTATTGAAACCAGTGCAAAAGTAGTTTTTTCGGCGACATTAGCCGCTTATTTTTAAAAAAGTTTTATAATACGCGCGAAAAAAAGTAGGTTTGCAAACAAAAATTTACGATTACGAGCAAATTGATAGATGGGACGACTGTTAAAACGCATCGAAGCGGGTAAAATACTGGTGTCTGACGGAGCCTGGGGCACGTTTTTACAAGCCAAAGGTCTGAAGCCCGGCGATTGTCCGGAATTGTGGAACCTGGACAAGGCTGACGAAGTAGTGGACATTGCCCGTCAATATGTACTGGCCGGTTCGGATATGGTGGAAACCAACAGCTTTGGGGCCAACCGGTACAAACTGGATTATTTTGAACTGGATGACATGGTCTATTCCTTGAACAAGGCCGCTGCTGAAGCCTCACGTAAGGCTGTGGGCCCCGATGGTATTGTGCTGGGTTCTGTTGGGCCGACTGGCAAGTTCTTGATTACCGGTGAGGTAACCGAGGCGGAATTGTCAAAGGCCTTTGAAGAACAAGCCCGCGGACTGCGGTCAGGCGGAGCCGACGCCATCATTGTGGAAACAATGACAGATCTGGAAGAGGCCGTTATTGCCGTGAGGGCCGCCAAGTCAACCGGACTCGACGTGGTCTGTACCATGACCTTTGATCTTTTGCCCGACGGTACCTACCGCAGCATGATGGGTGTGGCCCCTGCTGACATGGTGGAGCCTTTGCTGGAAGCTGGTGCTGACGTGTTGGGGACCAACTGCGGAAACGGGTTGGCCGGTATGGTCAATATTGTCCGTGAAATCCGCAATGTCAACACCGAAGTGCCCATTCTGGTGCATGCCAATGCTGGCTTGCCCGAATATGTGGACGGACAAACCTTATTCCCTGAAACGCCGGAGATGATGGCCGAGCACGTGGAGGCCTTGGTTGAAGCCGGTGCCGTCATTCTGGGAGGTTGTTGCGGAACCGGTCCGGACCACATCCGTGCCATCCGCAACCGTTTATCTGTACTATTTGCTTGAAGCAATTACTGCTTTTGCTTCAAAATTGGTATCTTCGTGCTCGACTTGAAGACAAAACCTAAGTTCAATACATTACTATGAAACAGAAATCCATTGCTTTGATCGCCACGCTGTTGCTGGCTTCATCCGCTGTGTTTTCAGCGGAAAAGGCCGAAATCGTGGTCAAGACCAATCAAGGTACCAACACCATCAGCCGTCACATTTACGGCCATTTTGCCGAACACCTGGGCCACTGCATCTATGGCGGCATCTGGGTGGGCGAAAAGTCGCCCATTCCCAACATCAACGGTTACCGCAAGGACGTGGTAGAAGCCTTGAAGCGCATCCAGATTCCCAACCTGCGTTGGCCGGGTGGTTGCTTTGCCGATGAATACCACTGGAGAGACGGTATCGGTCCCCGCAAGGATCGTCCGAAAATGATCAATACGCACTGGGGTGGGGTTGTGGAAGACAACTCGTTTGGTACGCATGAATTCCTGAACTACTGCGAATTGCTGGGCACCGAGCCGTATGTGGCCGGTAACGTGGGCAGCGGTACGGTGGAAGAAATGTCGAAGTGGGTGGAATACATCACCTTCGACGGGGAATCGCCCATGGCCAACCTGCGCCGCAAGAACGGTCGCGACAAACCCTGGAAGGTGCAGTTCTGGGGTGTCGGCAACGAAAACTGGGGCTGCGGCGGTGACATGTCGGCCGAGCATTATGCCAATTTGTACAAGAATTTTGCCATCTACTGCCGCGACTACGGCGACAACAAGTTGAAGAAAATTGCCGGTGGTGCCGGTGGTGATGATTACAACTGGACAGAGGTATTGATGAAAAACGTGAGCATCGACAAGATGTGGGGTTTGTCGCTGCACCATTACACCGTGCCTTATGGTTGGAGTGATCCTCGTGGTAAGGGCTCGGCCACCATTTTCCCGGAAGATGAGTATTTCACCACCATGGAAAAGACCTTGTTCATGGATGAGTTGATTTCGAAGCACACGGCCATCATGGACAAATACGACCCGGACAAGAAGGTAGCGTTCAGTGTGGACGAGTGGGGTGCCTGGTACGATGTGGAACCGGGTACGAACAAGGGTTTCCTCTACCAGCAAAATACCTTGCGTGATGCGTTGTTGTGTGCCACGACCATGAATATTTTCCACAAGCATTGCGACCGTGTGCGCATGGCCAACATTGCTCAGATGGTCAACGTGTTGCAGGCCATCATCCTCACCAAGGATGAAAAGATGGTGTTGACGCCGACTTATTATGTGTACGATATGTACAAGGTGCATCAGGATGCTACCAATTTCCCGGTTGAGGTGTTGTCTCCGTACTACACGCTGGGCACGAAGAGCATTCCGGCCATCAACGTGAGTGCGTCCAAGGATGCCAAGGGTGTCATCCACGTATCGTTGGTGAACATGGATCCGAAGAAGGAGATTGTCATCAACTGCGACTTGGGTACAGTGAAGGCTGCTTCGGTTTCTGGCCAGATCATCACGGCCAAGGAGGTGAATACGTTCAATACGTTTGAGAGTCCGAACCAGGTGGTTATGGCTGACTTCAACGGTGCCAAGGTAAATGCTGGTGTGCTCTCGCTCACCATGCCTGCCAAATCGGTCATCACCGTTGCTATCAACTGATCAACACGTTCTATAGCATTAAGGGCTGTCGTTTTTGGCAGCCCTTTTTTGTGCTGTCTTTTGAAGCGCTACCTTCAGTACGGGCCTGTTGGATACAGGCTTCCGCTACGGGGTATGGGCAGATTCGCTCCGATTCCAAAACGCTAAAACCTTCATGCGGAAGGCTAAAATTTCAAAGCGTCAGTCACTGCGTTCCTTCCTCGGCAGATGAAATTTTTTCACGCCTTCCGTTCATTCGGTTTTTTAACGCGTTTTTTCACAACTACGCTGAATCTGCCATACCACCTCCACTCCAGCCTGTATCCAACAGTCCCTCCCTTCGAGCCGGCGGAACGGAAACAGTTACTTGTTCAGAAAGAGCCGAAGGCGGAACGGAAACACCTAAATGTTACGGAAAGAAGTTTTTGTATCTTTGTGGTAATCGAAAAACGGAAGGTATGGTTGATTTGATGATACTGGGTGGCGGGCCTGCAGGGTATGTGGCCGCTGAACGGGCAGGACAGAAGGGCCTGAGCGTGGTTTTGTTTGAGAAAAAGAACCTGGGTGGCGTATGCCTGAACGAAGGCTGTATTCCGACGAAGACGCTGTTGTACAGTGCCAAGATGTACGACAATGCCCGACACGCCGACAAATACGGTGTTTTGGCCGGTGACGTCAGCTTCGACTATGCAAAGATGGTAGCTCGGAAAAACAAGGTGGTTCGTAAGCTTGTTCTCGGTATCGATGCCAAGATGAAACAGCACAACGTTTCTATGGTTAAAGGAGAAGCCTGCATCGAAGGCCGTTCAAAAGCCGGGTTTGTGATCCGCTGCAACGATACCACCTACGAAGGAAAGAATCTCCTGATTTGTACAGGCTCCGAAGCCATCATGCCCCGCATTGACGGCATTAAAGGTGCCGGTGACAGGGTGCTGACAAACCGGGAAATACTCGAGTTGAAAGCTTGTCCCGCCTCGCTGGTCATTGTGGGCGGAGGCGTCATCGGCATGGAATTCGCCAGCTTGTACAACAGCTTGGGATGCAAGGTTACCATCATCGAATTGATGCCCGAAATACTGGGCGGTTTGGATGCGGAAATTGCCGTTATGCTGAGAGGTATATACGAGAAAAAAGGCGTCCGCTTCGAACTGGGTGCAGCCGTTACCCGCATTGAACCCGATGGTGGCGTGGTTTACGTTAAGGAAGGTGTTGAACAACGCGTGGAAGCCGAAAAGGTACTGCTCAGCGTTGGCCGCAGGGCTGTTACTACAGGACTTGGATTGGAAACGTTGGGCGTGGCATTGTCTGGTTCAAGCATTAAAGTAGATGAATGTATGCGGACCAATGTGCCTGGTGTTTATGCAGCCGGCGATGTGACCGGATTTTCCATGTTGGCACACACGGCCTCACGCGCTGCCGAAGTGGTGGTGAACAACCTGTGCGGCCAGGATGATGTGATGAGTTATAAAGCCATTCCCGGCGTGATTTATACCAACCCCGAAGTGGCCACGGTGGGACTCACGGAAGCCGAAGCGGAGGCTGACATGATTTGGTACGAGTTGTACAGCTTACCCATGGCGTACTCGGGCAGGTTTGTTGCCGAAAATGAAGGGGGGAACGGACTGTGTAAGGTATTGGTGGGCAACGATGAAAAGGTACTTGGCGTGCACATGCTGGGTAACCCCTCCAGCGAACTGATTTTCGGAGCTTGCATGGCCATCGAACAAGGCATGACGCTCACTGAACTGAAACGCGTAGTATTCCCGCACCCCACCGTCAGTGAAATTCTCAAAGAAACGCTATTCCTATAAATGGGATTCCATCTCCTAAAAAAGGATGCCATCCCTTTAAAAAGGATGCCATCCCTTTTTATTACTAAACTAAAAGCCCCGTCAGTTTGCACTGCGGGGCTTTTTTATGTTCAGTAATACGGACGTTAGTCAGCAATCAGATTCCATTTGTAGTTGTCGCTGCTGGCGTCGAATTCGCCCAAGCCAGGGGTGGTGTCGCTTATGGACATCAACACCCACTTTTTGGTTGAGCCGGGAACGGCTTTGGGCATGATGCGGAAGCTACCATCGGTGAGCTGGTCGATGCGCCATTGCTGTTCGGGAGCACCGGTGAAAGCAGGAACTGTAATAACTTCGCCATCAGCCGTGGCTGCCAAAGCGCGGTCGGTACCTTCAATCACAATCTTGAAGTACGGTCCACCCAGGTATCCGGGTTTGTCGTTCAAAGCAGTGATGGTCCAGCGTTGGTGGGGGCGCATCATGTATTCCATCATGCGTACGGCTATGTTGCCGGCAGGCCAGCTTGCGTTGACATCGGCCAATTTTTGTCTAGGAACGATTTGAGGAGCTGCAGGAGCTGCGGCAGGAGTTGCAGGGGCTTGCGCAGTAGGAGCTGGAGCACCGGCAGGTCTTTGAGCACCAGCAGGAGCAGCACCGGCAGGTCTTTGAGCACCAGCAGCACCACCAGGGGCACCACCCATCATGCCACCGCCACCACCTCCCATGCGCATGCCACCGCCACCCATACGGACGATGTCAATGGTCAGTTCAAGGCCAAAGCCTCTGCGGCCGGATTCAATTTTGTAGGTGCCGTCTTTGATGAGACCACCGGCAACAGGCCAGCCGTTTTTCCACAACAAGGGGCGGATACCCAGGGTACTGCGGCCACCCAGTTCCAAATCGGCTTCGAAGTGGCAGGAGAATTTTTCAATGTCTTTGTCAATGACGAGGTGTCCGAAATGACCGGGACCTACTACATTGCCAAGAGAAGCCATGACCAGTTTGCCGCCACCTTCCAGCATGCTTCTGCCTACATTGTCCAGGAAAGGACCGGTGACATTCTTGGAACGACCAACAACGATGTTGTAGGTGGAGTTGGAACCGTCACAACAGGTGCCGTGTGTGGCAAGCAGGTAATAATAACCGTCTTTATAGATCATGCAGGTAGCTTCACAGTCAATGGCTATATCCACTTCCTTGTTTCCGGCTACGCGTAAACCGGTTTTCGGGTCGAGTTCCACGATGCGGGAAAAACCGTAATAGGTACCAAATGTCAACCACAAACGACCGGTGTTGGGATCCATGAATAGACCCGGGTCAATGGCATCGCTGTCTTCGTAACCGTCAGTATAAGCCACAATCACAGCATCCGTGTATTTGAAGTCGGGAGAGTTGGGGTCTAACGTTTTGTTCCACATGGTCAGGATGCGGCCGTTGTGCCCGCCTCCTAAGCCGCCTCCGGTTGCACCGTAGGCAACCAGGTAACGGTCACCGATTTTCATGGCATCGGGAGCTGCACCGCCACCGGGACGTACAGCACCACTTTTCCAGGACCATCCGTCTTCCGACATCAGGCCACCGCTACCGGTACCAAACGTGAAATACTTACCGTCGCTTTCCATAATGGTGGACGGGTCATGAATAAAGGGTTGTCCGATTTGAGCCGTGGCTGTTCCGGCCAAACCTAATGCGAACAGGGCTGAAACAGCCAGTATGTTGATTCTTGATTTCATGGGTGTAGATTTATTCACAGCTGATGGTAAAGTTCTTGACGGGTTGTAGTTTTTCGTCCAGGAAGCGAACGCAGAAGTCACTCATACCGGGGCCGTTGATGACGCCGATTCGGATGACGTTTTTGCCTTTCTTCAGGGTCAAGCGAGGAGAAGCATTATCGTCCATCACCATGTCACGGTCGCTGGAAAGCATGTTGGTTTCCTTACCGTTGAGCCACAGCATACCGGCTGAATTGATGCCTGCTACCATGCGTACATTTTTGATTTCTTCGGCGCAGTTGATAACGGTAACGCCCCAGAACAACACACCGTATTGTGGTTTGTTGATGGCATAGGCAAAGCGGAACAGCTTGAAATTGAAAAGTTTGCTGTCCAATGCATACCACTTCAGCTGTTGATTGTCAATGGTTACGGTAGAACCCTTTTTGGGAATAACGGTGAAATCAGGGTTGAAGTTTGTGATATTGAATTCGTTGCGCAGGTAGCTGTCTGTGTAATTGCGGTTGCTGCTGATGTTTTTCTTTACGGGTTCAAGGATCAACCAACGACGGATGAATCCTTTGGCATCGGGAGCTATGGGTGTAGTGTTTGCCTGGGTGAAATGGGAAGCCAGGTTGCGCGTGGTATCGCTTTTGACCGGGGTCTGTGCTGTGTTTTGCAGCGGACGTTGACCTTGACCCATGCCTTGTCCCATTCCTTGTCCTTGGCGGGGTGGTTGTCCTTGTGTTTGTGCGGGAGTCTGAGCAGGAGCTTGTCCGGGTGCTTGTGCCCACGTCGTTGAGACAGGAATCAGCAATCCAAACAAAACGGCCATTGCCAGTGATGGCAACAAAGTTGTGTGTTTTCGGTTCATGGTAGTTTGTTTCAGTGTTTAAAATGCAAACCTATTGGTAAGTTGGTAAGATAAATGGAAAACGCATGTTGATTTGACACGCGTTTCCATTTATTTTCAGGGAGTCAATTTAATGTGCTTTGAAATTCCACTTGGAATTGTCGCTGTTCATGTCAAATTCACCCAGGGTAGGGGTGCTGTCGCCGGCAGATAACAGGGCCAGTTTCTTGTCGGTACCCGGAATGGATTTCGGCATGATGCGGTAGGTACCGTCGGTCAATTGGTCGATGCGCCACAGTTGTTCGGGAGCGCCGGTGAATTGGGGAACGGTGATGACTTCGCAATCGGCTGTGGCGGCCAACGCGCGGTTGGTGCCTTCAATCACGATTTTGTAGTACAGACCACCCAGGTAACCGGGTTGACCTTTCACTTCGGTGATGGTCCATTTCTGGTGCGGACGGAACATGTAGTCACCAATGCGAACGTCAATGTTGCCTTTGGGCCAATCACCAATCACGTCTGCCAAGAGTTGTTCGGCAACAAGCTGAGGAGCGGCGGGAGCTGCTGTAGCAGCTGGTCTTTGAGCAGGAGCGGCAGTAGCGGCAGCCTGAGCGCCGGCAGGAATGGTCATTGGACCGAACTGAGCACCTGGAGCAACATTAACAGTAGAAATATCACGGGGAGGAATGGTAAAACCTTGAGCACCGGCTTGAGCACCAGTCTGGGCACCGGCAGCAGCACCGGCAGCAGCACCGGCAGGAGCACCAGCAGGTCTGGCAGCACCAGCAGCAGCACCTGCACCAGCAGGTCTGGCAGCGCCACCACCAAAGCCGCCCATACCCATACCACCGCCCATACCGCCACGCATACCACCTGCGCCCAAACGGACGAAGTCAACAGTCAGTTCGAGGGCGTAGCCTCTGCGTTCGGATTCGATTTCATAGGTGCCTTCTTTGAAGAGTTCGCCAGCATAGGGCCAGCCGTTTTTCCACAACAAAGGACGGATGCCCAGTGTGCTTCTGCCACCTAAGTCCATATCGGCCTCCCAGTGGAAGGACATTTTTTCTACACCATCTGCAACAACGAAACGACCGAAGTGTCCGGCACCGGTTTTGCGGTCACCGGCAGCGAGGACCATACGGCCACCGCCTTCCAGCATGTCTCTGCCAACGTTGTCAATGAACGGACCCGTAGGGCTCTTGGAACGGCCTACGACGATGTTATAGGTTGAGTTGGTACCGTCGCAGCAGGTACCATGGGTACCGAGCAGGTAATACCAACCGTCTTTGTATACCATAGCTGTAGCTTCACAGTCAATGGCAATGTTTTTTTCTGGAATGGGTTTCCCTGTTTTTTTGTCCTTTAGACGTTCACCGGTTTTCGGATCGAGTTCACAAATGCGGATAAAGCCGAAGTAGGTACCGTATGTCAACCACAGACGACCGTCAGGACCCAACAAAAAAGATGGGTCGATGGCGTCGCAATCGTCAAAACCGGTACTACCAGCCACAAAAGTTTCATCTTTGTAACCGAAATCGGGTGATTTGGGGTCAAGTGATTTGGTCCACATCACGTAGCAACTGCTGGCGTGGTTGCCGCCTGCACCTCTGGCGTAGGTTACGTAGTAGCGGTCACCAATTTTTAGGATGTCGGGTGCCACGCCACCACCGGTCTTTTGTACCAGGTCGGTTCCTCCATTCCAGGTCCATCCGTCTTCAGACATCAAGCCCCCGTTACCAGTACCAAGGGTGTAATACTTTCCGTCACATTCGGCAATGCTGGACGGATCATGCATAAACGGTTGTCCAATTTGCGCCGATGCCGTAACGGCTAGACCAAGGGAAAGTAAAACTGTAGTCAGTTTGCCAATGCTAGTTTTCATGGTATGATTATAATTACATGCAAACATACAAAAAGAAGTAAAAAATACTAAAAAACGCATGTTGAAGCAACACGCGTTTTTTAGTTATAGTCGACAGGTCACAATTAGTGAGCCCTGAAATTCCACTTGGAATTGTCGCTGTTCATGTCAAATTCGCCCAGGGTAGGGGTACTGTCGCCGGCTGACAACAGAGCCAATTTTTTGTCTGTACCCGGAACTGATTTCGGCATGATGCGGTAGGTTCCATCGGTCAATTGGTCGATGCGCCACAATTGTTCGGGAGCGCCGGTGAATTGGGGAACGGTGATGACTTCGCACTCAGCGGTGGCGGCCAACGCACGGTTGGTGCCTGCAATCACGATCTTATAGTACAGACCGCCCAGGTAACCCGGTTGTCCTTTCACTTCGGTAATGGTCCACTTCTGGTGAGGACGGAACATGTAGTCACCAATGCGAACATCGATGTTGCCTTTGGGCCAATCACCAATCACGTCTGCCAAGAGTTGTTCGGCAACAAGCTGAGGAGCGGCGGGAGCTGCTGTAGCAGCTGGTCTTTGAGCAGGAGCGGCAGTAGCGGCAGCCTGAGCGCCGGCAGGAATGGTCATTGGACCGAACTGAGCACCTGGAGCAACATTAACAGTAGAAATATCACGGGGAGGAATGGTAAAACCTTGAGCACCGGCTTGAGCACCAGTCTGGGCACCGGCAGCAGCACCGGCAGCAGCACCGGCAGGAGCACCAGCAGGTCTGGCAGCACCAGCAGCAGCACCTGCACCAGCAGGTCTGGCAGCGCCACCACCAAAGCCGCCCATACCCATACCACCGCCCATACCGCCACGCATACCACCTGCGCCCAAACGGACGAAGTCAACTGTCAGCTCGAGGGCATAACCTCTGCGTTCGGATTCGATTTCATAGGTGCCTTCTTCGAAGAGTTCGCCAGCATAAGGCCAACCGTTTTTCCACAACAAGGGACGGATGCCCAGGGTGCTGCGTCCACCCAAATCGAAGTCAGCTTCCCAGTGGAAGGACATTTTTTCTACACCTTCTTCAACGATAAAACGGCCGAAGTGACCGGCACCGACCTTGCGGTCACCGGCAGCGAGGACCATACGGCCACCACCTTCGAGCATGTCTCTGCCAACGTTGTCAATGTACGGACCCGTAGGGCTCTTGGAACGGCCAACGACGATGTTGT
>CAYPLF010000055.1:0-16143 GCA_964411555.1 uncultured Bacteroidales bacterium
CGGTGAATTGGGATGGCCGGTCAAGGCAACAATGCTGGCTCCGATTTTACGCAATGGCCCAAGGATGTTGGTAATTTCAATGGTACTGCCGCTGTTGGAGATGGCAAGAACCACATCGCCCGGACTTACCATGCCCAAATCGCCGTGCATGGCATCGGTCGCGTTCATAAACAGCGCTTTGGTGCCCGTTGAAGCCAGGGATGTGGCTATTTTGCGACCGATCAGACCGGTCTTTCCAATGCCGGTGACCACCACGTTCCCCGGGCAATTATAAATCAAATCGACCACCTTTTCCATTTCGGAACCTATACTGGCGCTAACATAGGCCAGTTCCTCAATTTCCTGGTTGAAGACGGATTGACTGATTGAAATAAAATCCATGATGCGTTACGTGTTACAAGTGTTTCACCCAAGTGTCCAATTCGACAGCCTGTTTGAGGATGTCTTTGATTCCATCTAAGCGAAGCTGGTTCGGCCCGTCGGAAATGGCGTTGTCCGGATTTGGGTGTACCTCCAGGAACAAACCATCTACTCCTATTGCCATGGCTGCCCGCATCAAGGGAAGTACCATTTCTCGGTTGCCTCCAGTGCTGGCTCCTTGCCCTCCCGGTTTTTGCACGGAATGCGTGGCGTCGAACACCACGGGATAGCCGTAGGAACGCATTTCCACCAAGCCCGTCATATCCACGATCAGGTTGTTGTACCCAAAACTGGTGCCGCGTTCACACAGCAATAGGTTCCTGTTGCCGGCTTCTTCCATTTTGGCAATCACATTCCGCATGTCCCAGGGTGCCATGAATTGTCCTTTTTTGACATTCACCACTTTGCCGGTCTGTGCTGCGGCCAGGAGCAGATCGGTTTGTCTGGATAAAAAAGCGGGAATTTGAAGGATATCAGCCACTTCGGCTACCGGCTGGCATTGCCAGGACTCGTGGACGTCGGTCACAATGGGTACATTGAAGCGGGTTTTCACCCGTTGGAGAATTTCAAGCCCTTTTTCCATGCCCATGCCCCTCGATGCGTGGATGGATGATCGGTTCGCCTTGTCAAACGATGATTTGAAAACAAAGGGGATGGCCAGTTCGTCACAGACTTCTTGTAAGCGGCCTGCTGTTTCCATGACCAGCTCTTCGCTTTCAATGGCACAAGGGCCTGCAATCAAAACAAAACGGTTGTTACCCCCTATGGTCAGGTTGTTGGCAATCTGTACGCGACACACCTCGTTCATGCGTTTGTAATTGGTTCCGGATACTCGGCAAAGATATCTTTTCCTTCCGGAAAAAACCCTACCTTTGTCAAAAAATCAGCTATCAGACCTATGATTGACCTACTTAGCCGACTGCTTACAGAACGAATCCTCGTGTTGGACGGAGCGACAGGAACCATGATCCAAACATTCGGACTCACCGAAGAGGACTTTCGGGGTGAACGGTTTGCGCAGTCGACTCATAACCTCAAAGGCCACAACGACCTCTTGTGCCTAACCAAGCCGGGTGTCATCACGGAAATTCATGAAGCTTATCTGAATGCCGGAGCCGATATCATTGAGACGAACTCCTTCAATGCGAATGCTATATCGTTGTCTGATTATGGCATGTCTTCGCTATCCTATGAAATCAATCATCAAGCGGCGGTGTTGGCTAAGGAAGCCGCCCAACGCTTTACCAAGGCCAATCCGGACAAACCCCGTTTTGTGGCCGGGTCAATGGGGCCTACCAATAAAACGGCCTCCATGTCGGCCGATGTGGCTGACCCGGGTGCCCGTTCTGTCACTTTCGATGAATTGGTTGCAGCCTACCGCGAGCAAATCAAAGGTTTACGCGATGGGGGCGTTGACATCTTATTGGTGGAAACCATCTTCGACACACTGAACGCCAAAGCGGCATTGTTTGCCATTCAGGCCGAGGAAACCACCTCAGGAGTGCGCTTGCCTGTTATGGTGTCCGTCACCGTGGCGGATTCCAGCGGTCGAACCTTGTCCGGTCAAACACTTCAAGCTTTTCTGGCTTCCATTTCCCATGTCAACCTGTTGAGCGTTGGTATGAATTGTGGCTTTGGGGCTACACAGATGAAATCCTACCTGAAGGAAATGGCTGCTGTTTCACACTTCCCTGTCAGCGTGCATCCGAATGCAGGTTTACCCAACCAATTCGGGGAATACGACGAGACGGCAGAAACCATGGCTTCAACAATACAAACGTATTTGGAAGAGGGTTTGGTGAACATTGTGGGTGGTTGTTGCGGTACTCGTCCGCCGCACATTGCTGCCATAGCTGCCTTGGTGTCTCACTTCAAACCCCGCAAATTGCCCGTTGTCAAACCCACCACCCGACTGAGTGGGCTGGAACACCTGATTATCGATCCGTCGCGTAATTTCGTCAACATAGGCGAACGCACAAACGTCTCCGGCTCCCGCAAGTTTGCCCGCCTTATGAAGGAAGAACGCTTCGATGAGGCATTGTCTGTGGCCAGGGAACAAGTGGAAAACGGGGCACAGGTCATCGATATCTGTATGGACGATGCCATGCTCGACGCCAAAACCTGTATGGTGCAATACCTCAACCTCTTGGTGGCTGAACCCGACATTGCCAGGGTGCCCATCATGATTGATTCCTCAAAATGGGAGGTGCTCGAAGCTGGTCTGAAATGCGTGCAGGGCAAATCCATTGTCAATTCCATCAGCTTGAAGGAAGGGGAGGAGGCCTTTTTAACCAAAGCCCGTCTTGTTCATCAATACGGAGCGGCCGTTGTGGTCATGTTGTTCGACGAACTGGGTCAGGCCGATACCTTTGAACGGAAAATCGAGGTGGCCAAACGTTCCTACGAGTTGCTGGTGGGCCATGGTTTTCCGGCTGAAGACATCATTTTCGACCCCAATGTGCTGGCCATAGCTACGGGCATGAGCGAGCACAATGCGTATGGGGTCAATTTCATCGAAGCCTGCCGATGGATCAAAAAGCACCTGCCTCACGCAAAAATCAGCGGGGGTATCAGCAACCTGTCATTTTCGTTCCGAGGGAATGATACCGTTCGGGAAGCCTTGCACGCTGTCTTCTTGTTCCATGCTGTCAAGGCTGGCTTGGATATGGGCATTGTCAACGCCGGTCAGTTGGTACCGTACAACGAAATTGAACCCACCCTGCTCAGGCTTTCGGAAGAGGTGGTTTTGAACAAACGTCCTGAAGCTACCGAAGAACTGCTTGAATTGGCTGAACGCATCAAGCTGGCAAGTACGGGCCAACGGGAAGAGACGGCTGTCAAAACCGATGAATGGCGCAACGGAACGGTGGAAGAACGGCTTTCGCATGCCTTGGTGAGGGGTGTGGCCGAATACCTCAAGGAAGACCTGCAGGAATGTCTCATGGTGTATCCCAATGCCATTGACATCATTGAACAGCCCTTGATGCAGGGTATGAACAAGGTGGGTGATTTGTTTGGTGCCGGCAAGATGTTTCTGCCCCAGGTGGTAAAGAGCGCCCGCGTCATGAAAGAAGCGGTGGCCTTTTTGGAACCCACCATTCAGGCGCAAAAAACCAAGCAAACGGTCAAACCGGTCAAAATTTTGTTGGCCACGGTGAAGGGAGATGTACATGACATAGGCAAGAACATTGTCAGCGTGGTGCTGTCGTGCAACGGATTTGAAATCATTGACCTGGGTGTCATGGTGCCTTGCGAGAAAATCATAGCCGAAGCTAGGGCGCACCAGGTGAATGCCATCGGTTTGAGCGGACTTATCACGCCTTCGCTGGACGAAATGAAACAGGTAGTCCAGGCTGTCCGTTCAGAAGGACTTGACCTTCCTGTCTTATTGGGAGGTGCTACCACAAGCGAGTTACATACAGCTCTGCGTTTGTCGCCGGAGTATCCGGGTGGCGTTTTTTATGTAAAGGATGCTTCGTGGGCTGCACCCGTGCTTAAACAAGTAACCGATGCCTCAGCGCGGGGCAGTTTTATTGAAGATACCTTGTTACGCTATGCCGATATTAAGCAGGCGTATGAAAAAATGCGTCGCAAATCCGATTACCTGTCGCTGAAAGAGGCCAGAAAGAATGCATACCCCATCGATTGGAAACGGGAAGTCATCACTGCCCCGGCTAAACCTGGTCTTCATCACTGGACCGACTACCCCATTGAGCAAATCATTCCTTATATAGATTGGACCTTCTTTTTCTATACCTGGGACATCAAAGGGGCTTACCCGGGAATTTTGGATCATCCCGAAAAGGGCGAGGCAGCCCGTAAATTACTGGAGGATGCCAAGGCCGTTCTCGATGAGTTGGTGGCCGGTGGCAAACTCAGAGCCAGGGCTGTGATTGGTCTGTTCCCCGCTCAGTCTTCGGGTGATGATATTATTGTAACGAAGCACGCGCAGCATTCCGCCGGTGCTTCTTCGCAGACTTCCGCTGGCATCTCAGTGCAAAACTCCGCTGGAACCACCGCGCAGCACTTCACCTTTTACCAACTCAGGGATCAACGCAAACGTGCCGAAGGTGAGTACAATTGCTGTTTGTCCGACTACATCGCGCCGGTAGATTCGGGCGTGAACGATTACATAGGCGGTTTTGCCGCGTCTGTCGGTTATGAACCGGCCAACCTGTCTGCACAGATGCGTGAGGCCGGTGACGATTACACCGCCTTGCTTATGGAAACCCTGTGCGACCGCTTGGTGGAAGCCTTTTCCGAACTGCTGTTTAAGGAGGTGCGAACGACCTACTGGGGGTATGCGCCCGATGAAGCCACCACGTTTGAAGACCTGATTGCTTCCCGGTACCGCGGCATCCGACCCGCCATTGGCTATCCGTCCTGCCCGGACCACAGCGAAAAGCAGCGTTTGTTTGAATTGCTGGAAGTGGAGGAACGCATTGGCACCACGTTGACCGAGAGCTTCATGATGCAGCCGGCTTCATCGGTAAGTGGCTTCATGATGGCCAGCCCACACGCCAAGTTTTACAACATCATCCACCTCACCAAAGACCAGGCAGACGATTACTTCAAGCGTAAAGGGAGGGTGTTTGAACCGCTTAGGCAGTTGATTATTTGATGCCCCCAAATCAGAGCTTTGTGTTTTTAGGGGCGATTCGTTCCTGCTCGTAAGCTTTTACATCTTTCCGCAATTCAGGAGCCAGGATGTACAGTCCAATCAGGTTGGGTACCGACATGGCAAGCACCAGCATGTCTGAGAAATCAATGATGGCGCTAAGACTGGTGGTGGTTCCTACTACTATCATGAGCAGGAAGATGACCTGATAGATCTTTTCAGCAGCTACCCGTTTGCCCGTCAGGCGTTGGAAAATGCCGCCGAAAACGTAGTCAAAGCCTTTTACGCCGTAGTACGACCAGCCTATCAAGGTGGAGTAAACAAACAACAGCATGCACAAAAGCAGCACATAGGGAGCCCAGGAACCTATGGTTGAAAAGGCGGCCGAAGTGAGCTGTGCTCCTTCCAGGTGGTTCGGATTGGTGTAAACGCCGGAGAATATTAGGGTTAGGGCTGTCATGGTACAAATGACAACGGTGTCCAGGAAGGGTTCCCAAAGGGCCACGTATCCTTCGGTAACAGGGGTTTTGGTTTTAACCGTTGAATGGGCAATGGCTGCCGAACCGATGCCGGCTTCGTTGGAAAAAACCGCCCTTCGGAAGCCCATGATCAAGACGCCCACGATGCCTCCCTTAGCTGCATCGGGAGAGAAGGCACCGTCCCAGATGACCCTTATTGCATCGCCTATGTGGGTGATGTTGGACAAAATGATGATCAAGCACATGATTACGTAAATGCCGGCCATCAGCGGAAACAGGCGTCCGCAGACCTTGGCTATGCTTTTGATGCCTCCCAGGATGACCAGACCTGTTAAGACGGCTAATGTTAAACCAATCCAGAAACCGTGGGGTTCCAACGTGGGAAAGACGGTGGAGAGCTGGGCGTAGACCTGGTTCGATTGGAACATGTTGCCTATACCGAATGCCGAAAGGGATATAATCAGTGCATATACCCACGCCAGTACCGAGCCGGTTTTCGGTAGTCCTTTACCTGTTAATCCTTCTTTCAGGTAGTACATGGGCCCACCGGATACAACACCGTTTTCATCAATTTTCCGGTATTTCACACCCATGGTGCATTCGGCGAATTTTGAAGACATGCCCAGGAATCCGGCCACGATAAGCCACAAGTTGGCACCGGGGCCTCCAATCGAAACAGCTACGGCCACCCCGGCAATGTTTCCCAATCCCACGGTGGAAGAAAGGGCGGTGGCAACTGCCTGGAAGTGGGAGGTATCGCCTTTACCGGCCTGTCGTTTATCTCTTCCCAGTGCCAAATCGAGTCCATGCTTCATGCCCCTTATGTTGATAAAGCGCAGGTAAAGGGTGAAAAACAAGCCTCCGGCTATCAGCCAGACAACGATGAAAGGTACAGGTGCACCCAAATTGAGTCCCATAGCGGCAAACGGATCCCAAAACAAAACGGAACTGAGGCTGTTGACCAGGGGCTCAAAATAGTGATTGATGTCGGAGTTCATGGTATAAGATTAGAGTCGCCCGGTTTGTTTGACCAGCGAGCGGATGGTTTCGGTCAAATGGCTGCATGCCATCAATCGTTCAAGGGTGAGGTGCATGCGGTAACGCCAGTAATGGCGGGGGTTGGATGGTAGGTTGATGCGTTCTTCTTCAGGGTGTTGGCGCCTTAGAATGGAATCGATGGCCATCCAATCCTGCCAGGGAATGACCACCCACATGGCAGGCGATTCCAAATGCTGGAGCAGGATGTCGCGTGCGATTTCCGGTGTGCACTCGGCAGGGGTGACGCCGGGTTTCCACAGCACTTGTTGGTAATACTGCGTGGTGGTTTCTTTGTTTTCCAACCACCAGGCACGTAATGGATTTAGGTCATGTGTGGATGGGGAACAGACCGATAAATAAGGAATAGCATTCAGGTTCTCGAAACGAGCTCCCGGTTGCTTGGGCATTCGCTGGATTTCCAGGCTGAGAATCTGCAGATCCCTCATCACATTGGGCACACAGGAGGGTATCATGCCCAGGTCTTCTCCGCAGGCCAACATCCGTGTGGCTTCCAACAAGGGTTTCAGCTTCTTGCGCGCCTGTTGTTCCCAAAAGTCGTTTTGCCGCCTGTAGAAATACTCATCATGCAGGTCGCGGTAATACGTTTGTTCTTTTTCGGAAAGAAGTTTGTACCGTTCCGTTTGAAACCCCATAATCCTCGGGTGCACCAGTAATGGGATTCCATCTCCTGAAAAGGGATGGCATCCTTTTGAAAAGGATGCCATCCCTTGAAAAAGGGTTCCATCTTTGACGAAGAGGACTTCTTCGCACAAGGTGTATAAACCGTCCCGTAGGTGGTTGTGGTGGGGATGCTCTAAAAGCCAGGCAAGGATTTTTTGCTGGGTGTCGCAAAAGGCCTTTAGGGTAAACAAGCCACCGCGTGTTTTCTTTAAAAAGGTGTCGGTTACAAACCCGGTGTGTTCGCCAAACAAAGAAATCAGCGTATCATGAGTAAACAAAGGCATCAACATCGCTTCCGTAAAGTCAATGCCATTTTCCACCAATTCCATCACGGTGTAGGGCAGGGACGGGTTGAACTGTCCCAACAAACCCCTTACCGAGTGAGCTGGAATTTCCCAGATACGGAAAAAGCCCAGGATGTGGTCAATGCGGTAAGCGTCGAAATAGTGGGCCATGTGCTCCATACGCTGCTTCCACCAGGCGTAACCCTCGTTCTCCAATGCCTCCCAGTTATAGGAAGGAAAACCCCAGTTTTGGCCGGTAGAAGAAAACTCATCGGGAGGAGCACCCACCTGAACGGATATATTGAACAAATGCGGAGAAAACCAGGCTTCCACACCCTCACGGTTCACCCCAATGGGAATGTCCCCCTTTAAAATCACCCGCTTGGCATGGGCAGCTTCGCGCACCTGTTTCAGCTGCAGGTGTAGCCAGTATTGTACCACATAATGGTAAACAAGCTCATCGTGCCAGGGCTGTGTTGGCTCGCACAGGCGTTCAATCAACGCGTGCGAACACACCGCGTACTCACCCCATTGCTTGAAGTCGGCGGTTTTCAACGAATCCCTCAGGTAGCAATAGGCCGCATACGGCTCCAGCCAGTAGCGGTTTTCCGCCACAAAAGAAGCATACCCCACAGATTTAATACAAGACGCACCTTCCTGTTTATACAAAGCAGCCAGATAGTCCCGTTTCAGTTTCCATGCCTCGTGGTAGTCCATTTCAGGCAAGCGATTCAACTGAATCCGCATCGAGTGAAAAGAAGCGACCAAAGCCTCATCACGTAAATCAGGCATGAGACGGGGACATATATATAGAGGGTGCAGGGCATGGACCGAAATCGCATTGTACGGATAGGAATCTGTCCAGGAACCCGAATGCGTGGTGTCGTTGATGGGTAACAACTGAACCATCTGTTGGCCGGTATCCGCAACCCAATCGATAAACAGCAGCAAGTCGCCGAAATCGCCGCAGCCCCAGGACCCTTCAGAGCGAAGGGAAAAAACAGGGATGGCAACTCCAACCCCTTTCCAGGGTGCTTCCTGGCAGCGAAAGCTCAAGCCCGCTTCAACGTGCAGCCTGTCCTGGTCGTAAGAACCCAGCGCCAATTCCCTGGGTTCACCCCATTCCCAGGCCACAAAAGTATCATCGTCTTTATTGACCAATAAAAATTTATAGTGGAATGAAGGAGGAAGGGTGGAAGCATCCAGACAGACGTGCCACTCGGGAAAGACGCCTGGAAGCATTGGCAACGCCCGGGCAGGATTCCAGTTGCCCAAGGCATTGATATCGCCTGAGAGGGCCACGTACTGGTTGCTGCGCACAAGCGGCGCAATGACACGAACGAGCAGACTGCCCGGTTCTCCAGGCAGCTCGACTGGAGAATCGGTAAAGGAAAGCAGGCTGTCAGAAAAGGCCGAAGCATACAGGATGGGCGAATCGGGCTCCTCTTGCCAGAAATCGTTCACCGTACATTGTTCCACGGTCTCCAACAGCTTCAATCGATGCGGTCTTCCCCATTCTTCACGGATAATCTGTGGTCCCTCGCACACACAATACCGGTAATCCAATTGCCCGCAAACAGCATGTGAGAGCGAAAGCAACCAGTGCCCGTCTCCCTGATGCGTCATGACAGGTGCTGCCGAAGCAAGGCCTTGTCCCGTTTCCGGTGAATTGCCACACACCACAAGCACTTGTCCCGGTGATGTGAAGTAGTGTATGTGAAAGGTTATGTTCATGGGCTCATGTTACGTGTTAATAGCCACGGCTTCCAAGTGAATGGGGTTGCCTTCAACCTGCATAGCCTTGATGGGTACAGCCGGGCACACATATTCGCAGCCTCCGCAACCGATGCAGCGTTCAGGGTACGTTGAAGGAATGCTCAAGTTGTCTCCATAAGGTATCATTTCGATGGCTTGTGTGGGGCAAACTTCGGAGCAAAGTCCGCAATAGGTACCCTCTGTCACCACCACACAGTTGTTTTGGATAAAGACCACCCGACCCAACTGCAGTTTGTGCTTCTCTTCAACCGAGAGTGAAACCAAGGCCTCGTTGGGGCACACCCCTGAACAAATGGTACAGTCGTATTCACAATAACCGTGGGTAAACGACATGACCGGTTGCATGATTCCACCCACCCCATAGTCTAAGAACGAAGGTTTGAGTACATCGTAGGGGCATTTGGCCACACAGAGGTGACAGGCTGTGCAACGGCTCAATAGGTGTTCGTGACTGATGGAACCTGGCGGGCTGAGGGGGTGCTTTTTCTTATACAGCGTACGTCCTGCTGGTACGGCCAGTTGCTGAGCCAAAGACAGGGCCGGGAGAGAAGCACCGGCAGCCGCCGCCGTGACAGCCAAAGCTCCCATAAATCGCCGCCTCGAAGCATCAATCGGTGCATTTGACACGGATTTTCTCCGGGGCAGCCCATAGCTGATGCTGCTAAACTTGCAGGTTTCCAAACAATCGAAGCAGGCCACACACCGTGTATCATCCACCTGTTTGTTCTTGTTATCTATACAAGAAGCCTTGCAGGCACGCTCGCACTTTCCGCAGCTGATGCAGCTTGTTTGGTCGATACGAATCCTGAACAGCGAAAATTTTGACAGGTACCCCAGCACGGTGCCAACCGGACAAATCGTGTTGCACCAAGTACGTCCGTACAAAGCAGCAAACACCCCAATCACCAACAAAGTGGCCACCGCAATGATGAATGAAGAAAGACTATACAGGATAATCGGCTTGGAAAACAGCGTTTCGTTTCCCGATGCAGTAACTACGTCAACCAGTGCGTTGTGACCGGTCAGGTAAACAGGGCGGAACAAGTGGGTGGCTATGCGCCCAAACCCGGCGTAAGGATCAAGCAGGCTCAACACAACCGTCACACCTAAGAAATACGTCAAGATGACCACTACCAACACAATAAGCCGCAATACCCGTTTTTCCGAAGAAAACCGATACTTCATCTTGGGTTTGAACCGCTTTCGAATCCACGTGATGATATCCATAGATATTCCCAATGGGCACAACACAGAGCAATAAACTCGACTAAAAAGCAACGTCAGAAGAATTAAAAAACCCACAATGCCAACCATACCAGCCAACAAGGCAGGAACAAACTGAAATTTGGCCAGGATGAACAGGTGGTGGGGCATCCATCCCGTAACATCCAGGAAGTACAGGGTAAGTAGGGAAAAAAAGAAAATAGCCAGTATGGTACGCAGCAGCCTTAGCTTCATAGTGGGTGGTGCATGTTGTGGTTTTGTTCGGATAAAGACTAATTCGTTCGGGTTAGGTTAGAGAGTCAGGATTTCGGGATGTAGCTTAATGTATTCCTTTGCCTCCTTATAGCCAATCTTGTATATTTTTTCATACGCATCGAAGCGGAATTCATGGTACTTGTTCGCCACTTTTGGTTCAATCAGGTGGTCGCACAGCGCCCGTCCTTCCAACGAGTTCACGTGTTCAATGCCTCGCAAGGCACTTTGAATCGCGTCCATGGGTCGCTTCATTTCACCAGGAGGCAGGTAGGGCAGCACATCCACGCCAATCACCGCCCGGCACAGGGGCTTGAGGGGTTGAGCCGGCAAGTTGTTCAGAATGCCCCCGTCCAGGTAATACACGCCCTCTTTCATATAAGCCTCAAAAACACCGGGAATACTGGCCGAAGCCGAAACCCAGGAACACAGGTTGCGCCCCTTATCCTTGATTTCCCATTCCATGGTCTTCATGTTGGTCACACAGACCATCAGTTTCTTGGGCAACTTTTCAAAGCTGTTGTGGGGTATCATTTCTTTGATCAACCCCCTGACCGTGCCGTGGGTAGAAAAACCCGATCGCCAGAAAGAAGGTTTGAACGTCATCAACTTCGAAACAAGGTACAGCTTATCTTCTTTGATTACGTTCATCATTTCCTGAGGAGAGACGCCGGCTGCATACATGGTTCCTACTATGGCCCCCATGCTGGTTCCCGAAACGACCTCAGGCTGGATGTTGTTTTCGAGCAAAGCCTGCAGGACACCAATGTGCGCAAAACCAATGGCACCCCCTCCGCTCAGGCACAATCCAAGTGGTTTTTTACCAACAGGCAACAGCTCGTTTTCACCAGATACCATATTTTTTTCGTTGACGTTTTCGCTACCAACAAATATAGGTGAAACATCCTAAAAATTCAGTAGTAGGAAGTATTTTCCGGTACGATTCAAACGAAGTTTGATGTACCTTTGTTCCTTATTCTGTTTTTTATGGAAGAATACTTTCCTTTGGTAGACGAAACTGGAGCAGTCGTAGGAAAAGCGACCCGCAGGGAGTGTCATTCCGGCACATTCTTGTTGCATCCTGTTGTCCATCTGCATGTGTTCGACAACAAAGGGAGGCTGTATTTGCAGAAACGAGCCTTGAACAAGGACATCCAACCTGGAAAATGGGACACATCGGTGGGTGGTCATATGGATCCGGGGGAAACCGTAGAACAGGCGCTTTTTCGTGAAGCCGGCGAAGAACTGGGCATAAGCGGGTTCAATCCGGTTTTTTTATTCCAATACATCCATCGCTCGGATGTGGAACAGGAGTTCGTGTACACCCATTTTACCATGTACGATGGGCCAATCAACCCTGATCCGGTTGAAATTGCCGAAGGACGTTTTTGGACGCAGGAAGCAATCGTTCGCCAACTGGGCACCGGGGTTTTTACTCCCAATTTTGAAGCGGAAGTGGAACGGGTGTTCAAGGCAGTAGAGGCTGCGACAACAGATAAAATATAAACAAACAGGCAACTGTTCAGGTTGGCTGTAAACGATAATTAGGTACCATTGGACTATTGACCCTACTACTATGGAAATACCGAAACGAATTGGTTTTGACAGTGAGAAATACCTTCAGGAGCAAACCGCATCTATCCTGGAGCGCGTAAATCGCTTTAACGACAAACTGTACCTGGAATTTGGAGGCAAAATCCTGTACGATTACCATGCGGCCAGGGTGTTGCCGGGTTTCGACCCCAACGTGAAGATGCGCCTGCTTCAGGTGTTGAAAGAAAAAATAGATGTCATTTTGTGCATCCATGCCGGAGCCATTGAACGCAAGAAAATCCGCGCCGATTTCGGCATTTCCTACGACAACGATGCCATGAAGACCATAGACGACTTCAGGGAATGGGGCATCGACATCACAGCCATCGTGATTACCCGGTACGAAAACCAACCCGCCGCCAAAGCCTTCAAGAGTCGATTGGAACAACGGGGCATCAAGGTATACACGCATTACCCCATTAAGGGTTATCCCCTGGATGTAGACCTGATTGTAAGCGACGAAGGATACGGAGCTAACGAGGTCATTCAGACCACCAAGCCCATTGTCGTGGTTACCGGCCCAGGTCCCGGCAGTGGCAAGTTGGCCACCTGCCTGAACAGCTTGTACCACGATTACAAGAACGGTCTCAAGGCCGGCTATGCCAAGTTTGAAACTTTCCCCATCTGGGATATACCTGTTGACCATCCCGTAAACATAGCCTATGAGGCCGCTACGGTCGATTTGAAAGACAAGGTGATGATTGATTCCCATCACTTGAAACACTACAACCTGGAAGTGGTGAACTACAACCGGGACATCGAGGCATTCAACCTGCTAAAACGCGTATTGGAAAAAATTACCGGAGGCGAGTGCATGTATCATTCTCCCACCGACATGGGCGTGAACCGTGCGAGTGCCGGCATTGTAGACGATGCCGCTATTTGTGAGGCCTCCAGGCAGGAAATCATCCGCCGCTACTTCCGTTGTGCAGTGGACTATGCCAACGGTATCGTTGATAAGGAAACCTTGAAACGTTCGGCCCGCATCATGAGCCGGATTGGTGCTAAATTGGAAGACAGGCATGTGGTACTGCCGGCCAGGAAGGCCGCCAACGAAGCAGCCTCTACCGGAAAAGGCAACGCAGGCATTTTTTGCGGCGCCTCCATTGAACTGCCTAACGGCAACATCGTCACCGGCAAGAATTCCCCGTTGATGCACGCGCCTTCCAGTATGATTCTGAATGCGATCAAGCACCTGGCCGGATTGCCAGACCACCTGTACTTGATTCCGCAGAGCATCATCGACTCAGTGACCTACTTGAAAAAGGACATCCTGAAAAGCAAGATGGTGAGCCTCGATGTGGATGAAATATTGATTGCCCTCGGCATCAGCGCCCTGTCGAATCCGGCAGCCCAAATGGCATTGGAAAAACTGCCCTTGTTATGCGACTGCGAGGTGCATCTAACCCACATCCCCTCTCCTGGTGACGATGCGGGCTTACGCAAACTGGAGGTGAACGTTACCTCCGATCCGGAGTTTGCCGGGAAGAATTTGTTTGTAGATTAAGAACCCTTCTCCAACTTGTTCACCATTCCGCCGTAGTAGCGGTTCAACTTGGATAGGTGATCGTTGAGTTCGGTCACCTGCTTGCGGTATTTTTTCGATTCCACGGCCGAAAAGACCAGCTCTCTCAGGTAGTTGTCTTCTTCCCGCCGTTGTTGGGAGTACACGGTATTCAAGGTGCCTAGTAGCTTGTTCAGCGTTTCCATTTGCTGTTGGTACGTCCTTGCTTCCGACTCAATCACCGACATGGAACCGGCAATGCCTTTGTATTTGATGATGGTGTTGCTGGTTATCTTTGAGATGGTGTCTTCATAGGTCTTCGCCAATTTTCCCAGCGACTCATCGGCTGTCAGGATGGTGCTCACGTAGTGCTGCGAGGCTTCTGTCACGTTCCCTACCGTTTCCAGGTTGCTTACGGTTTCCCCCAGTTTCCTCAGTCCCGATCCAAATTGCATCAACAGGTCGGGGGAAATATCGGCCCGCTGCAGCATTTCGTCCAGTCTGGCAAGAGCAATGGTACTGCCGGCTGGGTTTTCAGCTTGATTGCCTCCCCCGTATCCGCCATTGTATCCGCTGCCATAACTGCCTTCGTATCCGCAGCCCTCGCGACCGTTTTGTTGACCGCCACCAAACAAGGGCCTGCCCTCACCGTACACAACGGGAACAGAACCCATACCGGCTGCCTGCAAGTTGCCTGCACCCTGTCCCTGAATGGCCCCTCCTGCATATCCAACACCGGCAACAGCCAAACCGCCTGTCGCATAACCCATGCCGGCCGCTTGTACTTCCTCTCCTTCGGGATGCTCAGGCTCCGGTTCGGAATCGAAGGCAAAAAAGAAGAAAATGAGGGCCTCCGTGAACAAACCGGTCGACAACATGATGCTGGCACCCGGCCAGTGTTCAATTTTGAACAGGGCCCCGATAACAACCACAGAAGCGCCTAAACCGTACAAACGGGAAAGGAATTTCTTAAAAGTTTTGGTTTGGACCAACCGTTCAATTACATTCATGTTCTCTCTTTCTTCTGCAATCTATGCGTTAGCGTATAATCAAAACCAAAGGTTCAATGGTGCGATTGGCTCCATCAGGCCCCTTTACCACAATATCTTCAAATTCAATAATTTGCCCCCTGTTGGTGCGGGCAATCTCATTCAGCATTTCCCGCGTCAGATTCTCACTGTCGGACGAATATTCGTACATCTCAAAGCCTCGTTGCATGCTCATTTTAAAGGATTGCACCACAAATGTAAACTTAAATTCAAAATCTTTCGGCATCTTGGTGACAATTTTTCCCGCATCGATGATGCTTTCCCTATCTACAAATCCGTCTTTTTTGTTGGCAATGAAGGGATCAGGGTCTGGAATGGGTTTCACCCGAAATGTTTCCACCCCCATGGGTCTCATGACGTTGTTTATTTTCGCCATCACAGAAACAGAGACTTCTTTCACGTCACCCGGAATAATGGCTATCCATTTCCCTTTTTCCGTTGTGGGCTTAAGGGTGCCTCTGGAAAGGGTAGGAAACAGGTCTTCAGCCGGAACACCGGAAACAGCAACAGAAAGTGGGTTTTCAACCCCGACATACAACACATTCATGTTGATGGGTGAAACCGTTGCTGTGGGCTGTGCCACGAAGAATTCCGTATTGAAATGATACGTGCGTTCACGTCCAGAGTTGGTGGGTACACTCACAAAACCGGCATATTTCTGAAGTCCGATTCCGCTTACCGGAAACTTGACCATCAGGCGGCCCCCTTCGCGGGCAACGCGTGTGGCTTTTTCCCGTTGAGTCAAGGGCAGGGAATCAGCGTTATGCATAAAATACACGCTGGGACTAGGGCTGTGGCTGGTGTCGTAAGCGGCCACAATCACTTCAGCTTCATATTGGTCACCTGTAAATAAATAGTTGGCTTTGGGAAGCACCTTGGCTTCGATGCGGTCGTACTTGAAGTCTTCGGCTATACTTTCCCGTAATAACCCATTAACCACCTCAATTTCTGCATTTTGCACTTCAGTAATGAATTTATTGAGGATGGGAATGTCGGCCGCCAGGGGAATATCGTAGAAGTGGTGCAGTTCCCAGTTTAATTTTTGTCCGCCTTTATCACGGTAGTCCTTTCCTTCGGTTTCGAGCCCTAAGTTGATGCTGTTCTTGTATTTGGGGCCAATCAGCCTCATCATGCTGTCTTTGTAGGCAATAATCCTATTCTTAAGCTCTCTTGCTCTGCCTTTCGACCCATCTTCAGGTTGACCTATCAAAAACTCTGTAGTAGC
>CAYPLF010000056.1:0-16003 GCA_964411555.1 uncultured Bacteroidales bacterium
GAAGGTATCGTGGTGGGATTGCCAGAAGGCCAGGAGCAAACCAACAAGTTGACCGTTCAATGCTTCTACGACAACCCTGTTACCAACATTCAGGAATCCTACCAGATAACCTCAGATCAACAAGGACGTTTTAAACTTGACATCCCCATGGTCTGCAATGGCCAGGTCTTATTCAGAACAGACGATTATAACCACTACATTTATTTGTCACCGGGCAACACCTCGACCATTTACCTGGATTTATCCGCCAAAACCAACGGAGCCAAATGGGTCCTGTTCGATGGGGCCAATGCGGCTCTCAACAACCAGATTGATGCGTTGAGCAGCATCCGTATCATCAACTACGATGCCTACGATGCCTACCTGTCATCCATCGCCGGCATGTCCTTGGATGATTACAAAAAGTACATCGACAAGCAGTACGATACGGCAATGGTCGCTGTAGAAACGCTCAACCCCACTCCTAATGCCAAGCGACTGAAACAACTGGAACTTCAACATGAACGCTTGCACGATCTCTTCTTTGCCACCAACGACCTAAAGAATGCCACAGAAGCCCAAAAAGACCAATCAGGTCAAGACAACCAGCAAGTAGTCATTCCCCAACCCGACAAGGCCTATTACAACTTCCTCGCATCATCACCCATTAACGATCCCTTCTCGTTGTACATTGCCCTGTACGGCAACAACATCAATTCCTGCAAATACCTGATGCCCAGACGCTCACGCATCAATTTAGGCAACCCCAAGCCGGCCTACCTGGCTCACATCAAGGCCACTCAGCCACTAACTGCGCAGGAAATCGAGTACGCCGACTACCTGATTGCCGAACATTTCGACAACTGGTCACCCAAACGGCTGAAAGCCTTCCGCAAGGGATTGATCGATTACGCTACTTCCCTGGAAAAAACGGGCAAGCTGTCTGAAGAAGCCCAAGCTGCCATCGCGATCTTCAAGACTCAGCTGAACGATAAAAACACCAAGGCCGAGGCACTGCTGACCGCGTTGATTGAATGCATCAACAGCCCGGCTATCAGAAACCTTAAACTGCCCCAGGAAACACTGACCAGCTTTGCGCCGTTACTGGAGCCCTCTCGCTCCGACCCAACTTTTCAAGCTGGCGTGAAAGCTTTCACGCGCACCTACCAACCCATCTTGAGTGCCTTGCAAGCAAAAGCCACAACTCAAGAGCCCTTGGATTACCTGGCCAGCATCCTGGGTACCGATCAAGGTCTGGCATTCGACCTGATGACCACCCAAATGACCGCCAAAGCCCTGGAAACCAAAACACCGCTCAGCGACACCACCTTGGATTTACTCGGTGAACTGAGCAATCCTTTCTACAAAACCTACCTGACCGACCTGAACAACGCACTCAAAGAAGAGCTGGTAGCCAAACGCAACCAAGGCGGCTACTACATCCGCACAGCCCCTGAAGTGCCCGTCGACAGCCTCTTCGCCGCTCTGATCAAGCCCTATGCCGGCAAGGTCATCCTGGTCGACTTTTGGAACACCTGGTGCGGTCCCTGCCGTTCTGCCATGAAGCAATTAGACCCCGCCAAACCCGAGATGGCCGCCCAAGGCGTTGTCTTCCTCTACCTGGCCGACGAAAGCTCGCCCATCGACACCTGGCACAACATGATCCCCGACATCCACGGTGAACACTACCGCCTCACCAGCGCCGAAATGGAACACCTGCGCCAACAATTCGGCATCAAGGGCATCCCCTTCTACCTGGTCATCAACAAACAAGGCCTCAAAACCTACGAAAGCCTGGGCTTCCCCGGCGTAGATGCAATTAAGAGTGAGGTGGGGAAGGTGAAGTAAAAAAAGTGTATAGTTGATTATTATGGATTATCAGTCCTTAACGCAACGTACTGATAACCCATAAGTATTTTCCACTGGATTAAATGAAGAGGCAAATGCTGAGGTAATAGTTAAAAAAATATTTTACGTTGTTGTCTGAGTCTTTTATCGTTTAACAACGAATTTATTGCAAACTCCATTTAGATTATAAATATAAATTCCATCCTTATAATTTGCGACATCCAATATTAAATTGTCAGTTTGAGAATCAATCTGTTTCTGCTCAATTTGACGTCCATGAATATCGTAAATCTTCATAGTGGTTTCTCTACCTGATAGTAAATTGTACGGTAGATTAACAATTGAGTATGCCGGATTTGGATAAGGTGATTTATTTTTACTATTATCAATAATATTTTCAATACCTGTAGATGCCCCTCTCAGTGAATATACCTCAGTCTTAATAATATTTGATACAAACCTCTTAGTGAGAAATAAACAATCATGATTTTCACTTATAGTATATGCATGAGCTCGAATGCTATTTGCTGACCCAAAATCATATATCACGGTTCCATCTTCGTTGTACAAGACCATTTTACTAAAATCATCACTATAATAATTCGAATTACTTCTAAATGAGATTAAGACCTCAATTTTTTCGTCAGTATTGAACAATTTTCTTGACGTATAGAAAAAATTGGGAAAGTCCCATTCATATGTACTTTGATTATAATGATAACCTGCCGGTGGCACAATTTCTATTACTTTATATATTGAAAAATCTTTATTATACAAATAGAGATAATTATTTTTGAGAGCATTATATATATAATAATCCAAGTCTCCATTACTACTGATCTCTGAGCTTTTTGAAAATTCAACATAGGTATCAAAAGTGTAATCCAACGTTATTTGTGCTTTTAAAAACGGTGGACATACTACCATAAATAAGATAAATGAAACTAAACATTTAAAATTTTTCATGATACTTATTATTAGAATTGTATGGTCCTTAGCTTGTACTTAACAGTGACAGAAGGAGGCTTGTTTGCAAGCGGATTTATTTTTTTAATAGGTGTATTGATAATTTCCTTAGTGTAGATTGTGAGATTCTTTGTCCAATTGGATTGCAAATAGCGACCGTGTGTTAAACATTCCCATTAATGCCCACAAGATCAGTTGCCTGAAGCTATTGGTTTTCATACGGACCTACTTTTGCGTTCATCCTTAAGGCCGCAAGATAATGAAAAAATCAAAAAAATACTTTTCTTTTACCGAAATACCGCTTCAACGTATGATTGAGGAAAAGATCTATTACTCAGACACAAACTCAATGGAATCTTTGTTTGAATCTAAAAATTCATAAAAGAGCGTTTTATGAAGCCCCTCAGCCAATGTAAAAGGGGCAACAAACCCACTGGAATGAGCTTTTTTTGCATCGAATTGTGTCGTTGCACAAAACTTCTTCACCCTAACGGAACTGACGACCATCTTTTTACCTGTCAACTTTGCCAGAAGATCAAAAGCGCAGCCGCCTATAAAACCCATCCAATAGGGAAAGTGTATGTTGCTTATCCTTTTATTGAGACTTACCCCGACTTGCTGAACCAGTTCATTCATGGTCAAATCAGGCTTATCCACGTAATTAAACACACGATATCCCGGTTCTTGCGTTTCCAGGCAATACTTGACAAAGGCCACCACATTGCCGACATAAGCCATTGATTTGACGTTATTTCCTTTGCCAACCATGAAAAAATGCTTGGAGGCAATTTGCGACAACAGGTTGTATACGTTTCCTCTGTTACGTTCCCCAAAAATGACAGTGGGTCGAATAATTGTCAAAGAACGGTCATGCGGGGCCTCGGCATGCCACTCCCTCAACAGCTCCTCAGCCTGCCACTTGCTTTTTCCATAATGATTGAAAGGATCTACCGCCCATGACTCATCAGGATTCTGTTTATTCAAACCATAAACGGCGACAGAACTAAAAAAAAGAATGCGTTTGACTCCCGCTTTATTCATGGCCGCAAGAACATGCTTGGCTCCCTGCACATTGACATCGTAATAAAGCGTTGTTGGGCTGACATCATCCCGATGTTCGGCAGCCAGTAGGACGACAGTATCAACGCTATTGTCAATAGCCTTGTTCATCTGACCCTGATCACGCACATCTCCAAGGGCTGTCAGGTCAGGATAAAAATGACTTTTGACTTTATCAACAATTTTAACCGAGTGTTTGTTAAGACTTTCAACCAACCTGGTTCCAACAAAACCGGAGCCACCAATTAATAAAATTTTATTCATCAAAAAGTTCAGTATGTAGCACTACGTCTCTAAGACTTACCCCTCAGGAGATATTTGTAGACCAAATGCAAAGCCCATAAGGGGAAAAGGTGAGGCAAAGCCCTTAATAATAAATTCGTCAAATATTGAAACCGTGAAAGGAAACCAATGACACGAAGCGCATGTTGGAATTTTATCTCTTCGATAAAAAAGACAAATCCCTGCCTGCGCGACAACATGCCATTTCCTATTCGTGCAAAGATAAGGTTTTCTTGAAGATTGTAGCACAACGACCCATTCAGAATCATCCTTGCCCATAAATAATAGTCCTCGTAGCCCTTGCATTCTTGATAATTACCAGCGTTCAAAACAGCCTCTTTTCGAAAAACGGCAGTCATATGATTAATGGGGTTTCTGCGTTTGGAAAAAGCGACGATTTGTTCATGGTTTTCTGGAAGCGTCCTGTATGAATTGAACTGATTAACATCAGCCATAAATTCGGCAATATTTGAACCGACCAAATCCACGTGGGGATTTTCGATAAAAATAGGTATCTGTTTTTCAAATCGATCCTGACGAGCAATGTCATCACTGTCCATCCTGGCTATCAGAGGGTATGAACAAGCCTTGACACCTTCGCACAAAGCAACGCCCAATCCTTTGTTAACAGGAAGACAGACCTCTCTTACAGGAGCTATCATGGAAAAATCCTCAATAACCCTATCCAACTCATCGTTCAAAGGACCATCTCTGACAATGACAACCTCATTTGGCTTCAGCGTTTGACCACCCCAAATACTATCAAGAGCCGACTTAAAAAAAACAGCGTTTTCTTTATGGTAAATAGGTATTAGAACAGAAAAATTCATTCCAGGTTGTTTTCGTTTGACGGACTCTATAGCAGAATAGGCCAGAAGAGCGAACACAAAAATAGACAAAAAAACGATATAGGAAAGAGTCAATGTGGAATCCTCTAAGTACGATGTTCGTATTCAAAGCCTTTGATGACGTAGAAAAAAAGTTGATAGACAAGAAGCAAGGTGGGTAAAAGACAATACCCTATGCTAAAACGGTTGATTAAATATAAAAACCACAGGACCAATGAGAACAACACGTAGTAACAGACCCTGAATCGATAACGGTTTTCATATTTGGGCAAGTATAATCGAGTGATCGGATAACTCAATCCAAACTTACCTCTTGCCAACATTTCCATCATATTTGGAAGCGGGTAAACCAAAAAGGCCAACAAGGGTATCCACCAGGACCACACAAGTAATGGCAATAAAGCGGCAGAAACGTATCGCAAAAAAAGCAACAGCAAATGAGACAGATGTGACCAGGTGCCTCTGAAAGTATTGTGAAATGCATACACCAATGGTAACATCCATGCGGCACATAGCGCTATTCTGCCACCGAATTCACCGCCCGATCGATAAAAAATCCACCAAGTGAGCATCATCGCAAACACCAACCTGACTACCGTTACAACGTACCTGTTTTGATAAGCCAACCTATACATTTCAGCACTAAGCCTCAAGGTGGGATTGGTTTCCTTGCGTACCGTTACTGTATCGTTCCAAAAATACCCCCATTCATACAATGTGTAAACCAAGGTCGTCATCAATGCATATCCGACAACATCAACTCGCCCATCGCCTATAGCGAAATAATAGAGCCCAAATGTAGGCATCAGAAATTCACAAAGCCACTTCAGCAAACCTGACAACGATTTCCCCATGCGGGTTTTGTAGGCGTAAACAAATGGAACGCTATATCCTACGATGATTGACAGTTTTCTACTCCACTTCATGATTGTAAAGCATCGATGAATACAACAGATGGGTGATTCACAAGCTTTTTTTCCCACTTGTGCTTCGATTTGGGATAAGTCACAATGTATGCTCGCCTGGACACCTTCACCAACACATCATCAGACAAGTTATCGGTGACGGTTGCCTCGTAGGGAGGCAACAAGTTGATTGAAATGAGAAACGACCGTTTATGGCGAAGGAGGTCTTCATCAAGTGTCCCCCTACAAAAACCTTCTGAGTAGTTTAACTGAGTTGATACAACGCTATCAATCTGCATATGCCTCGAAATGCAGGCCGCAATAAAATCCAATGTGGCAGATACTAACATCATTGAATACCCTTCCGTGCCGAACTGCTTAACAAGAGTATGTACGGGGACAATTTCACGTGGCTTCAAGTATTGATCATAAAAGCGTTCTACCGCTTCATCCAATTCATCCCTTGTATGTCCTTTCAAATAACGGACAGCCAGGATTCGTGTCAGATCAACACCTAAGCCACCTATCAACATCTTATTGACAACCCGCCATGGTAGACTTCGAGTAATCTTCCTGAACAAACGATAGGATGACGTCTGGCAATAAAAGTCCAAAAAATCAAAGGTTGTATTGGAGTCATACAACGTACCACAAATATCAACCAAAACAAGTTTATTATTCTCCATTATTCCACAAACAAGCACTTGAACGATTGATAGGCACTATCCCAAGTAAAACGTGCAATCGATTCATGGGCTTTAGAAGCCAGCCTATGACGTAGGGATTCATCTTCAATCAACCGAACGATGGCTTCAGCCATCTTCTGAACGTTGCCAACAGGTACCACCAAAGCTGTTTCTTCGTGTGTCGCCATAGTGAGGAATCCACCCGTATCAGTGCAGACCACAGCACAGCCACACGTCATGGCTTCACCGACCGTCAATCCAAACCCCTCGTTGTGGCTTGGAGCCAAATAAACGGCAGAATCATTATACATGTCGTTCAACTGCTCAATGGTAGGTTGTTGCGTGTATTCGATCCAATTAGGCAACCAGGCCGGTTTTTGATAACTCCCAAACCAAACCGACCGTAAAGTAGGCATTTTTTTTCGAACAATCTCTAACGCTTTCAAACCATCGTCACAGCCCTTGAGCTTCTGCTTGTGATACAACATCATTACCTGAAAGGTATTCCTGTCAGTTTGTTCTTTTTTCAAGAATAAGCCCTCTCGGTCAACGCCATTTTCAATCAATGTGGCATCTTCTCCTATCTCTTGAAGCAACGATAATAACCAAGACGATATAACGACCTTGTGCATGTCAAACTGCCAGGATTTTATCACTGTTTCCTTACCCCATGTCCAATCTTCTACCGCCTGGATAAAATAATACTTGCGTGATGGTGGTACGTCATGGTAGTTGTCTAAGTAATACGCTGTTTCGACGGCAGTTGCGACATAGTAATCAGCTTCAGGAACGTGCTTTTGTCGTAAAGAAAAGACAAAGACACTCTTGATGTGTTTATCCAACGGGAACCATGTGACTCCTTTACGTTTCTTGACCAAATAATACAAGAAAAAAAACAACAACTTCAGCTTCCGAATCAATCGACTACGGCGAAAAAACAAAAAGGAGGGATAAACCAACGAGACGTTAAATCCATCTTTAGACAATCGACTCGCATATTCGAAGACGACCTTATACCCTCCCATTGGCACCTCATAATACTCTGGGAGTAAAAAAACAATGTGAGTTGACTTCTCCTTCATCCTACTCTCTTCCTTTTAAAAATTCATCCACGTTGTTGTCATGAATCATTTTTCTGGTTTCTGCATCTTGAATTCCAATCAAAAGGTTATCATACCTTGAAAATATCGACGAAGAGGTTGTTATTGTTTTTGCACTACAGAAAAGCACCAAAATAATCATGGACACCCATTTAATAACAGTATCCTTGATGAGTTGATACATCAGAGGATATAGCACCCAGTACGAGAATACAAACAGCAACGTCAATCGCTCAACAGCAATCATGACCTCTGAGAAGAAGAAAAACAATATGAAGTAGATAACATAACAGTTTATGATTAAATTGTTACGGTTATTCAATGCGACAAGAGGTCTATGCAATAAGATCAACAATAGAAAAGTGGCCACACGCTCAATATACCCTAGACTGATACCATAAGGTTGGTTGTACATATCCAGGGCAAAGTAGATTTTTATCTGCACCCCCAATCGTCCACCCAACACATCGGCAAGGCCTACCAGTAAAGGTTGCAGATAGCTGATTTTCAACAAGAAAATCACATTCCCAACCACAAACACCGTCCAAAGCAGCCAACGAGGTAAGGTTTTGTGTAAAAAGAAATAGAGGGGTATAAAAATGATGGCACTGGAATGGAACATAGCACCCAACAGATTCAGTGCCAGGTAAGGTAATAAACGTCTTTCCTCAATGTATTTCAACGAAACCATAAAGAGGAGGATTGCCTTGACGTTTCGCATCAAATTACATTCGATTATCAGCCCACCCATGGCAACAAAGACCACAAAAGACAACACGTAATAAGGAGAGTATCGCCTGATGAATAGATCAAGCAACCAAATGTCTACAAGCGTGTTGACAAAAACCCAGACAAAGTAATTCGGGATGAGGGATTTAAACAAAAAAGTGGACAATATGAAACCCATTTCATAACCTGCCGCTCCCACTTCAATATCAGCCTCAAACACTTCTGTCACTGTCTGGAGCGTTTCTAATCCTCCATCCCATAAAGTGGGCATTATGTCAAACAACCGGTAATAAATAATCCAGTCGGTGAAAACAAAACCCCGTAGTCCAAAGAAGACGAGGAAACTGAGTATGACCGTCCAACGGATGTAGCGGGTATCCAATTCGTATTTTAAGCGCCTCATCTCAACAAACGCCAAACCGACCAATACCAAAAGATATAGGAGGTAGGGAATTGAATAGGTGATACTGCTGACAGGCATCTCGGTAAACGTCGTTGATTAATATTTCGGGCAGGTAGTGGTTTTCAATTTTAACATGCAATCATCGACAGAATCAATTCCTTTGTGGAGCATAAAGTCATCATAGGAACCCTTCATACTGAACCACTTGTTAATCCATGATCCTGGTAGAGAATATAATGATTTAAACATTAGTGCTTTCAAGAATGTCGATAAAAGGAAGGATACTTTTTTAAAACCGCTGCTGTATACGCTCATTAGAAATGGGAACACCAGTCGTTTTGTTTTAGGCTCCCTAATAAACATATTGGCATACATGTTGGCAAAATTCACCGACTTAGACAAGCCTATCCGCTGATAAACTTCAAGGATACTTTGGGCATAAATGGTCGTTCCCGTCCAGACTCTAGGAATCCGGGAATCCCAGGTAGACACCAACTGCTTGGGCAACCAGGGGACCTCTTCTATTCGCGCAACGTGAGCCTTTCTGGCCCCCATACCAGCAGCGCTGTTTTTGGATGCCCCGGTAATGGTAACAGGGTAATTCATAAATCCATACGTACTCATCACACAACATAATGCTGTCGACAAGGCGATATCCGGAGAAGCCCCCGGAACATACGTGCCAAACCGTTCAAAAACCGCATCCATCACGCAACGTTTAACGATGCCATGGTACAACGTTGGTAGCATGAGGGTGTTAACGCCTCCATCGTGAAGCACTTTATCCATTTCTTCATCACACTGTTTCATCACCACGTCAAAAGTAGGCTGTCGCGGACAAAACAAAGACGCCGGATAGTGATAGGCATATTCCTTGGCCATGACCACGTCAGGCCAATAGTAATTACCTCTTGATGAGATTAAACATTCAATCTCTTTTTCAACCATAATTCGAACAACCGCAAGTATGTAAGGGGAAACCAAATCATCATCTCCGATAAATGCTAGATAGTCACCTATGCTGTTAGAAATGGCCAGGTTGGTATTATCGGTCACACTTAAGGCATCTTCAGAGAAATAATACGCGATTCTATCATTTCCCAAGGCTTTTATAGCCTGTTGACCACCCTCCACATCCACCGTTGAGTTGTCTTGTACGACTATCTCATAATCATCGCCTTGAATGTGGTTCAATAACGCCTGTAAGACTGGCAAGAGCGTATTGTAGCGATTTTTGGTTGGTATGATGATGCTCAGCAAAGGCATAGGTCAATCGTTTTGATGAAACAAAGAGGTTACTTTTTTAACGGGAAGAAAGACAAGGGATGTAAGGCAAAATGTTACAATGGCGGCACCCAGTATCCATATCAACAGCAACCATCTGTTGCCTTCAATTGTAGCGGGAATAAAGGAACATGAGAAAGCCACGACCATAGAAACGAGTATTGGCAACAGCATTTCTGTTCCATATATCCGAAACAAAGACACCTTACCCATGAAACGACGGTGAATTAAAAAAACATACACGATCAAGGTCATCGTTTGTACGATGCAAAAAACAAAGGCGGCCCCCAGAGCACCATGATACCGAACAGCCAACCAATACCCCGGGATGGTCAATACCAAACTAACAATGCCCATGATGTTATTCAAACGTGTATACCCATTGGCTATGGCAATGTTGTATGGATGGATGGCCAAGGCCAACATGCCCATGGAAAACGCAACCACCGGCAAATATATAGAAGCCTCGCCGGCCAACGCCGCTTTTCCGGTCCAAACCCAGAGTATTTCTTCAGGGAAGAAGAAGAGTATAGACATGACAGAAGATACCAACACAGCAATCAACATGCCATAGGTATGGTACATGGCATCTATTTCCTTGTATGCCTTCTGCGAATAGAGGGCGGTTAGTCTGGGCAATAAAGCAGCCGCGATGGGACTAACAAGAATAATCAAGCCTTGACCCAACGAAATCGCAAGTGTGTAATGCCCTAACACCTCAATGGAAAGCATTTTGCTAATCGCTAGCTTATCCAACTGTGTATTTATGCTGGATACCATGGTAATCAAAAGCACACCCAAAGCGAAGCGCCAGATCCGTGAAAAGACTTCTTTTTTGAAAACAGGGGGTTGGCCAAAACAAGAGCGCCCCATCAACCGCTTGTCCAGGGCCGCTTTGATCAGGAGCGTTGCTACCACGGTTGAACAGGCTTGCCACCAGAAAAAGGTGTTCAACGAAGGAAAAAATACAATGGGAACCAGCACCAAGCCATTCCTGAGTACCCCCCATAGGATTTGATACACATTCGCTTGCACTTGATGTTCCAGACCGAATAATCCGCCCAAATAGAACCGAAACAGGAGCTGAAACGCTACATCGATGCTGATGATTCGCAAAAACAAAGACACCTCGTTGATTGAAAAGGCATCGACATTCAGCCATTTATCAGCTATCAAATTTGATGCTCCCAAGATTAGTAACAGGACAACAGCAGCCAGTATAAAATAGGCGCTTTCCAATGTTCTATACACGCTGATTTTCTCGTCCAATGAAGTATCTGACCTGGCCATTTCCCTTGAAAGTGTGGCCGTCAAGCCTGCATCCAAAACAGCCATCAGCCCCGCGATGACAAGTGTGAAACTTATGATGGAATAACTATCAAAGCCCAGTATATGGATATATAAGGGCACAAACAGAAAGTTCGAGAGAATACTCCAAAATTTTCCGACAAAATTGGCTGCTATGTTCTTACGTGTGCTCACGAACCCGGATCAATTTAGCGGGTACACCACCAACAATGTTGTATTCGGGTACATGCTTATTCACAAAAGAGTTGGCCGCAACAACAGCCCCCTTGCCTATTCTCACACCTTTGGCGATGGTACTGTTAGCCCCTATCCACACATCATCCTCAATGATGACAGGAGCCTCATCATAGGGTTGAAGTACCATTGGAATACCCTTATCGTCCATTCCGTGATTGAAAGCGACAATGACAACATTGGGTGCAATCATTACATGGTTGCCAATAAATATACCAGCAGACTCACCTGAAAGGGTGCCATTCTGAGCGATTGAACTACCTTCACCCATTTCCACCAAACCTTTCAACCTGACATTTGTACTGATTTGCACACTGTTGTGTAGCCCACATCCCCTTTTGTTGTAGTAACGTACCTTGAATCGGCTGAATTCGTCGGGGAGCTGTATCACGAATCCACGTCGTAGGGCTTTAAATGCCAGTCTGATTTTAGTTAGAAATCCCATGCTACCTACTTAAAAAAGAATCCCATCGTAACGTAAGCATTCAACATTCGTCTGGTTTCGTGATACCATCACGTGTACGGCCGGAGGCAATTCAATACGACACACTTGTGTTGCTAACACAGACCATCCAGCTTTCTCATAGAAGGGTATTAGTGGTGTCTTGCAAAAAAGCATACCCAATCGATGTTCAGTGTGTATGAAGTCTGTGGCCAACCTCATCAATGCCAAGCCCTGCCCTTGTCCCTTGTGAATGACACACACATTGCCAACACCATATATGGGCACCTGGTTGTCATCCAACCAAACAGTGGTATCAATCAAATTCAAGTAAGCGATGGGCTGGTCCTCGACGTGATAAAATACATGCAAATCCCTGGGGCTAAGATGACCTTCTATCCATTCAAGCTGATCATCATAGGAATACGGCCATGCACAAGACTTGATCTTGATGACTTGATTCAGATTGGCAGCATCCAACGCTTCGTGTGGTATGATGGTCAGTCGTTCTTTCATACGTACTTATTAATACCACCAACCTGAAGGAACGGCCAGAAAGTGGTCGTGAAAAGCATCAACACCTTTTAAAGAAATCAGGGAGCCAAACACCGAATATCTGTTGTTGGGGAAATGCACTCCAGAAGCAACGTATCCTTCTGATCGAAAGCGAAGAAGGGCGGTGGCCTTGTCTCGGGCCAACAAACCATACACCCAATAGTTGGGTTGTATTTCTGATCGATGATTAAAGAGCATACAATCATTGTAATCTCTCAAAATGGCCGTATCCCACTCCAAGGCATGCTGTCGCTGCTTTTCCAGCAATCCATTTAGATCATTCATTTGCATCAATCCAATATAGCTGTTCAGTTCGCTCATAGTGGCACCAAACCCTGGGACAGAGATATCATAATTCGTATTAATCTCGCCAAGACCATCTCTGAAAAATTGGCGATCTATGCCTGAATCTCTAACCTGCAAACCCCTATCATACAAGGATTTGTCTTTAAAAACCAACGCTCCTCCATCTATCGTGGTTGGTAAGCGGACTGCCTGGAAAGAGAAGACGGTCACATCAGCACCTGTACACCCCATCATTCGTCCTTTATACACGGATCCAAAAGCCTCAATGGCATCGTCAATGACATAAATGCCTTTCTCTTGTCCTATCTCATTGATCTCATCACAATAACCTGGATAACCACAGTAATGATTGTGGAAAATGACCTTTGTTTTTGGCGTGATGGCCTTTCGTACACTTTCGGGGTCCAGTGTGCCTGTTTGAGGATCCACATCAGCCCAGACAACCTTGGCCCCCATGGTTACGAAGGGTTGGTTGGAAGCCAAACACGCCATAGGTGATGCAATTACCTCATCGTCGGGTTTAATACCCAGGGTGATTAATGCCACCAATACAGCGGAATTAAAGGAATTCACACTCATCAAGTAGTCGACACCCACAAACTCTCGTAACGTTTGCTCAAACGCCTTACCATGAGCAGAGTAGGCCAAGGAACCCGAATGCAGAATCGTTTCCAATTCTGGCAAGTGTGAAGGCATATACGGTTTATACAAGGGTATCATTGGGTTCAGATTGTGTCAGGCAGTTTTACCAGCCAGATTTAATAACAGAAACCATTCTTTCTCTGTCTTCATTGGAAAGCCACCAGCCACAAGGCAAGTGCAGCATTCGTTTGTAAAAACGATCCAAAACGGGCAGGGACTGATGAAAATCATTCAGGTACGTGTGCCAATCGCTGCGCTTGTGTAACTCAGAGGCCATGAATCCCTGTTCCCCTAATTTCCGTATCAAGCCCTCACGGTCATCCACTAAAGCCGTATAGAGCCAATAGGAAGGTTGACTGTCTGGATAGTAGGTCAAACAATCCAATCCTGGCACTCCTTGCAAGTGTTTGTCCAAATATTGACCATTGGACACATGAGCATCAACAATGCTGTCAATGCTTGCCAATTGCACTAAACCAATGGTTGCATTGACATTATTCATGTGATACTTGAAGCCTTGACGAACAATATCGTTGTCAAGACGGGTACGTTTTTTATCAATACCAAACCACCGGATTAATTTGCCCTGTTGATAGTCATCTTCATCATTCAGTTGAAGCATACCACCATCTACCGTTGTCAAGTGTTTAATAGCCTGAAATGAAAAAACAGTATACGGAAAGTGTCGGCCCGCCTTGATGCCCATAAATTTGGACCCAAGCGCATGGGCTGCATCCTCAATGACAGGTAAGCCATGTTTATCGGCCACTTGTCTGATGGCCTTGACATCAACCGGAATACCCGCATAATCGACGACCATAATGGCTTTTGTCCGTTCGTTGATGCATGATTGAATTGAGAGGGGATCAAGTGCTCCCGTTTTTTCGTCAATATCAGCATACCGTATTTTTGCTCCGACCATTTTAATGGCCACATTGGTGGGCTCAGCCGTTAATGCAGTTGAAATAACCTCATCACCGGGTTTAATCCCAGCCAGAATCAAGGCTATGTGCAAGGCTGCAGTTCCTGAATTCAGCGATAGGGAATACCCACCACCCAGGTACGTCTCAAAAGTCCTCTCAAACACATCAACCTGCTCACCTTGAGCCACATACCCACTATAGAGCACTTTTTCCAACGCAGGCATTAGAACCTCTTTGGATGGCATATGTGTCTTAACCAGCGGTATCATTTCCATGTTTCCAGTTCTCCTTTCACATAATCCAGCGTCAGCAACAATGTTTTCATTTCTTCGACAGACAACTGTTTCGTGTTATCCGAATTGTATTCTACATCCACCAATCTTGGGGCATCGGCTTGTCTGTATTTAGTGTAATTGAGGTCTCTTAGGTCAGCAGGTATCCGATAGAAATGTCCCAGATCTTCTGCTTTTGACATTTCTTCCTTTGAGCATAGGGTTTCATACATTTTTTCACCATGTCTGGGGCCAATTATTTGTATCTCATTAGTGGCATTGAATAGCTCTTTCAACGCAGTTGCCAACGTCATGATGGTAGCTGCAGGCGCCTTTTGTACAAAAATATCTCCAGGATTACCTTGTTCAAATGCGAAGAGTACCAAATTGACCGATTCCTCCAAAGACATCATGAAGCGAGTCATACCAGGCTCAGTAACCGTTAATGGACTACCTTCCTTGATCTGTTTGATAAAGAGAGGGATGATGGATCCCCTGGAACACATTACATTACCATACCTAGTGGCACAAATCATGCCGTTGTTGTTTTTCATTCTTGGATCCCTAGCCTTGGATATGGCAAGTTTTTCCATCAATGCCTTTGTCAGCCCCATCGTATTGATTGGATAAACAGCTTTGTCCGTACTTAAGACAACAACCCTTTTTACGTTGTTCTGTACAGCTGCTTCCAACACATTCTCGGATCCCAACACATTGGTTCTCACGGCCTCAAAGGGATAAAACTCACAGGATGGCACCTGTTTCAGTGCTGCAGCTTGAAAGACATAATCCACCCCCCTCATAGCGGCATTAATGCTGTCAAAATTTCTTACATCACCTATGATAAAGTTTAGTCGATCATCTTTCAAAGCTATCCGCATGTCTTCCTGCTTTTTTTCATCGCGGCTGAATATGCGGATTTCATTCAAATCGGCTGATAGAAAATGATTGAGCACCGCGTTGCCAAACGAACCGGTGCCCCCTGTTATCAATAGCGTTTTCCCACTAAACATGTTAATTCAAATTTTATAGTGTCAGATGCTCAGTCGTACTTTTCTTCCTCAAATTTAATAGCTCGATGGCACCAATATACCCCCCACCAAACAACAACCCCAGCACCATAAACACCATCAGAACCTTAGCCCGCTGAGGCTTAAACTTGTCATTCGGCACCACCACGGGTTTGATGATGGCGAAGACGGGGGTTTGGCGTTTGACCTGGATGCTGGACT
>CAYPLF010000057.1:0-10263 GCA_964411555.1 uncultured Bacteroidales bacterium
GCGGACGGAAGGGAGGGGATTTGGGTGTTGGTTGCAGGGAATGAGCTGGGATGGGCAGTTCGGGCGTAGTTGCGAAAAAATGAAGCGCGAAGTGGTTGCAGCGACTCAAGTCGGAGCCGAACCTGCCCGTCCCGGTGAAATGGACGCAAGCAATGCCCAACTCCCCGTACTGAAGGGAACGCTGCTTTGATTTTGCAACCACCGTAACTTTACGGCGGTTACAAAGTGCGTGTTACTGCTTTACCTCGATGTGGTATAAGCCAGATTTCAGTTCAAACACAGATCTGTCGCCCTCTGTTTTGACAAAAGAAATGCCAACCGCCACTGAAACAGGTTTGCCACTTTCATACACCTGCATTTGTGGAGCAGGAATATAGAGTTGAGCGGTGGTATTGGCTGGAATAAGGATGTCCCATTTCAAATGAATACCTTCCCTTGACCACTCACTGACAATATCCCCATGCAAAGAGCGAAACGATGACTTGACGGAAGTAATACCGTCAATAAAAGCAGGCCGTAAGACGATTTTCTTGAAACCCGGTCCATCAGGGGCACAGGCAATGCCGGCAACATTCTCGTAGCACCAGCTCAACACATCACCCATCAAAGCCATGTGATTGACGGAAACTTGATTGCCTTTAATTTTGTCAGCATTCCAGCTTTCCCAGAACGTAGTAGCTCCACGTTCCATCATATAGCCCCAACTTGGATAAGTACGGTTGGTGGCCAAGAGTAACGCCAAATCCGTACGTCCATAAGCACTCAAGGTTTGCAACAACCAGGCCAAACCCACTTCACCAGTAGTGATATGGGTGTCGTTTTTTTCTTCAATGACACGGCATATATGCTTGAATACGGCCTTCCTTTCTTCTTCGGGTGTGATTTCAAACGCCAACGGAAGCACGTTGGACGTCACAGTATTGTTTGCGTAGTAATAGGCGTCATCGTTAAAGAAACGGCCCTGAAAAGCCTTCTTCATCACGAGTTCCTTGTCAATAAAGCGCTGCTGATCTGCACTTTTCCCCAACAATCCGGCAAACTCTTGCATGACATGCAGCAATTTGATGTAATAGGCATTGGCAATCAGGTTGCCATCAGTAAGGCGGTCCGGATTTGATTCAGTTTTCGTGTCAATCAACAATGGAGGTATACCTTTATCATCCGAAGTGACACCTTGCAACAGTCCGTTTTTCAGGTACCGTTTTTCCATATAATTCATCCACTTTTTCATGGATGGGTAATGGTCTTTTACCACATTCAAGTCGGCGAACTGATGATACAACATGCGTGGAACCAAAAAATAGGCAGCTGCCGACAACACGTTGTCTGAGTACGTGTAATTCTCAACAGGAGCCGCATCGGGTATCTGACCAAGCGGATTCATGGCCGACTGAATGTCAGTCATCCATTTGGCATAGAACCGCTGATTGTCGAACAAAAAGCTTTCTCCCACGGCTCCGTTTGAACGGCAAGCCAATGTCGGCTTATTTCGATCAAATACGGATCCATCAAGCGGAAAACCCTTATAGGAACTGGCGACTGTCCACCAAGCACTGTTGTACAAACGATTGAGGTCGTTGTTCGAGGTATATATATCACCGGTAGAATATAAACCATCACCCACCATTTCGCATGAGAACAGATTTATATTGGGTTCACCCGGCCAATTTGACACCTGTACGTACCTAAAATTATGGTATGAAAAATTAGGTCTGAATATCTCGTGTCTATCAATTCCTGAAAGAACAAACCGATCCACATCGGGTTTTTGGTCCAAACTTCCCACATCCAACGTTCCATCAGGATTCAGTATCTCACCATAGGTTAAGGTCACAACACGACCGGCTTCCCCTTTTGTTTGAAACTTAAGCCAACCTGAAAGATTTTGCCCCATATCCAATATGAACGATCCGTTTTTTTGATGCAGAATGGCCACCGGCTTGAATGAATTCACAACTGTCATTTCTTCAATCGGCTGGGCCAACAAACGCGCTTTTCCCAAAGTTGAACCCGGTGCCTTAGTCAAACGAGCCTTCAACCAAGAAGCATCGTTAAAACCTTTCTTAAACATGCCGGGCATGTTGCGTGTCGCGTCATAGACTTCTCCGCTGGTCAGCGTGTTTTCGCGGATGGGGCCACCCGTTGTCACGCGCCATGAGGTATCACTGACCAACCGGAGGTGAGTTCCATCGGTTTTCGTCAACTCAAGCTGGAAGAGCATTTTCGGAAAACGCAAGGAATCAGTGTTGTTATCACGCATCGTTGAACCTCCATACGGTCCATTTCCCAAAACAACGGTAAATACATTTTCTCCCGGTAACAAATAGGTGCCCAGACTGTACTGGTTATACATGATCTGACGAGTCTGGTCTGTCGAGGTCGATGACAGCACATACCCCCCTAACTGCAAACCATTCAGATAAACGGTATAGGAACCTATACCGGCTATGTACAGACTGGCATCAAGTGGTTGTTCATCCAAGTAGAGAGAACGACGGAAATAACGGGCCGAAAGGAATAATCTCCCCCCCTCCCATCTGTCATCCGACGTAATGCTGTCCAGTCCTATCCATTTTGCTTTCCAATCGCTTTCACGCAAAAGCCCTGTATTCCATGCAGTAATTCCACTAACTGCATATCCCTTTCCTTTGCACCATACCTTCACCTTGAAAAAATAGGTAGTCATGCTTTGTAAAGCAGGTCCGTCGTAGGGAACCTGGATGGATTGTCCTGATTTGATCCGACCGGAATTCCATACGTTGGCCGTGTCTCCCGCCAATTCATCGTATGAGGTGGAAACCATCAGTTGGTAGTGGGTTTGTTCGATGCCACGTTCTTCAGATTCAATCGTCCAACTGAAACGAGGATGGGACACATCGCTTAAAATAGGTTCCGTTCTGGTTTCCACCCGTTCTTTCGTAATAGTGAAACTGTCCGCTTTTTTATTGAATTGACAAGCACTCAACAAGAGTGCAACAAGCAGTACATATGTATACCTACCTAATCTTACCGATACAGTTTGTGTCATTGAAAAATGCTTATTCATGGGTATAGGTTCTTTTCTTAATTATAGCACCGTCAGGTTATAGGTTTTCCCGGCTTCTGTTGGAAGATCAACCAATATCGAACCTTCCGTTATGTTCACTGTTTCTTCGTTTACATCACCCAACAATGGATTTATAACGGTGCCTTTTGCTGATTTGAGACCGGCTCCCTGCAATGCCTCTTCACAACGTATCCTACAAACGCCTCCAAGTATTGAACGGATGGACAAAGTAGTCAATTTTCCTTTTTTCCAGGAAAAAGATACCTCAAAACCTCCTCTTGCCTTTAGTCCACTCACTGAACCATCTGTCCAGGATTTCGGCAACGAGGGTAGTACAAATATATATCCTTCGCGGCTTTGAAGCAAACAGTCAGCCAATCTTGACGGCAAAGAAAGTTGTTCTTCAAAACTACTTGATGATTCTTGTATAAAACCCACATTCAACTTGTTCAACCATTGCTGCGACAAGTCGTCAAAATTTGATACAAATAGGGGTTGATAACGCTTTTTCAAGGAATCAGCAAATGCCCTTTCAGGCGATAATCGCCCTTTTATACCTGTATGTAGCACGTCGGTGGCCTCCATTACGTGTGAAAACACGGTATTGATGGCCAATTTTGTTTCTTCAGAGGTTGTTTTCAACGAATCCAGACAAAACCTGGCCGTCGTTTGCATGAATGGAAAATGCTCACTCAAAAAAGCCTTGTCACCGGTAAACAGGTAGTGATCCCATAAATAACGGACATACGTTGCGCCCCCACCCGGTATCGCTTGTCTGGACGATGCAGCCAGTGCAGTTGCGTCATCTTTACTTCTGGCCATTTTGAACAGTGGTTCCCTTAATGAGGATACTCCCCATGTTTCCACGGCACTATACCAGTCATCCCTGGGTTTTGGTTCAATGACAGGCGGCGTTTGTTCTGCCCAAAGGCTTTGTAATGGTACAACATGCGTGGCGTTGATGGTGTTGGAAATCCACAAATAACGGCAATAATCCACGTAAAGCGTCATCAGTGAAGGATCGGATGATTTCGCTTGTTCTTTGATGCGTTGGTCAGTGGGTTTATCGGCTTGAGCCGTGCGTCCAAAATCCAACCGGACTTGATTGAACAATTGTTGGTACCGTGTTTCGTGCTTTTTCTTCATGCTCATGTAGTCTTTTCCATAAGCACGAGCTACCGTTTTGGCACAATGATCAGCCAATTCCAAATCGGTTCGTTTATCGGTGGCCGGCACGGATAGACTAGCTACATAAATAATGGCCTCATCAGCCTTTCTAATCGAATAGTTGCCTTTTTCCAAGCCACATCTTCCTCCCGTAACCCAAGGTTTGACAACGGTTACAAATCGATACTTGTTTCCGCTGGCATCTGTTTGATCGGTAGTACCTGCCAGAATAAGCATGGCTTGACCATCAATAACCTTAAACCGTTTTACGCTTGATTTCAGCGTCAGGTTGCACGACAAGTTTTCCTTTTTTCCAGTTGTCAACCGAACAATCAGGACCGAATCTGAAAACGAAGCCATGTATTCTCTGTGATAAGCTACACCATCAGAAGCAGTATAGTCCATTGTAGCTATTGCGGCATTCAGGTCTAATGCACGTTTGTAGTTCTTGAACGTTTTGTGATTTAGGAAGGCCAGGTTCAACTCACCTCGTCTCAAATCAATGCTTCGTTGAGAACCTGTTCGTTCATACAACAAAATCCGGTCTTGCTGAGGAACGCCGAACACCATGGCCCCCATCCTGCCATTCCCTATGGGAAAGGCTTCATTCCGATTGGCAGCCGGCGTTTTGTACCACATGGTCGATGGCTCTTCGGCAAAAACCCCTGTAGCCAAGAGATTGAGGAGCAACACGGCCAGACATACTATTCGTAGGTGGTTCATTTTTTTTCTTTCACAGGTTTGCAGTGCAAGTAACGAAAAAGTTGTTTAAAAGGCTTCCGGGGCATCAGAAAGATATCACCTCCTCCTGAATAAGGGGGCACGGTTGTTTCTTCGGTAATGGATTCAAAACTGTCAAAATCGAGTGTCGTAACTACACTAATCTGGCCCTTCTCAAACTCTTCATAGAAAATGTGCCACTTGGCCCCAATTTTGGTCACGGAAGGGTTTCTGGTTTGAAACGCTGAAATCGAAGGGGATATACGCTCGTATGGCCCATCCATTTTATTACTAAAGGCTACTTTCAAATTAGATTCGATAGGGTCTGCATCCGTAAATATCAGCACATAATCCGTAGAGCTGCGGCCAATTATACAGGGATCTTGTATGTTGAATCCCGGATCGTAGAGTTTCCTAACAGGAGTAAGATGCTTGAAATCTTGTGTTTTTATAGAAAAAACGCTATTTCGGCCATTTTTTACCGATGTCCAATAAATCAAACAACTATCCGATTGTTGGTCAAAAAGCAGTCTTGGAGTTGAAACGTTGAACGGTATTGAGTCGCTTCCAACAACACCAATAAATTCCGGCAACGACCAGTTTTTGAAATCTTCCGTCGTAGTATGGACCAGGCCTTCCTTTCCCTTATTGACTGTTACCCAAACAGCATGGTACAAGCCCTTGCGATCTCTGGTGAGTGAGGGGTCCTTGACGCAACCGATACCGACAACGGGCACCTTAAGTACGGAGTCAACTTCCTGCCATTGATAGCAGTTGTAACTGTACATCAGCTTGATTCCGGTTGAATCTGACGTATTGTTGACCGAACGGAAAAACACCTCCCGTTTCGAAGAACAACCCAACAGCACAAGAACCAACAGAGCAGGTATGAACCACCTGAATCTCATTCTACTAGTATGCATAAATATTGAATAAAAGGATGCCATCCTTTTGAAAAGGATGGCATCCCTTTTTGAGGGATGCCATCCTTACCTATTTTATTCTCCCTTTCCAAAGGAAGTGTGATCACATTAACCCAAAAATCCGAGCAGCACACCGGCGGCAACGGCTGAACCGATCACACCGGCCACGTTCGGGCCCATGGCATGCATGAGCAGGTAATTCTTCGAGTCGTATTTTATTCCCTCCTTATTCGAAATATGGGCCGAAATAGGAACAGCTGAAACACCGGCATTGCCAATCAACGGATTGATTTTGTTGCCCTGCTTCAGGAACAGGTTGAAGAACTTCACAAACAGAACACCGGAAGCCGTTGCGATGATAAACGACACCAATCCCAGACCGAAAATCTTCACGGAATCCATGGTCAGGAACTGGGTGGCTTGTGTGGAAGCACCTACCGTCAATCCCAACAAAATGGTGATGGTGTCGATGAGCGGGCCCCTGGCGGTTTCGGCCAAACGACGGGTCACTCCACTTTCTTTCAGGATGTTACCGAAGAACAACATACCCAACAAAGGAAGTCCTGAAGGTACCATGAAGGTGGTCAAGAGCAATCCGATTATCGGAAAGATGATTTTTTCCGTTTGGGAAACCACGCGCGGTGGTTTCATACGGATCACCTTTTCCTTTTTGGTGGTCAGTGCGATCATGATCGGCCTCTGGATGACAGGGACCAACGCCATGTAGGAATACGCGGAGACCGCAATAGCCCCCATCAGGTTCGGAGCCAGCTTGGAAGAAAGGAAAATTGCCGTAGGACCATCCGCACCACCAATGATACCGATGGCTGCAGCCTGGCTTGGGTCAAAGCCCAACTGCAGGGCAATGATGTAGGCCCCAAAAATACCGAACTGGGCAGCAGCACCAACCAAAATCAACTTCGGGTTGGATATCAAGGCCGAAAAATCGGTCATGGCACCAATCCCCAGGAAAATCAGTGGTGGATACCAGCCTTTCAACACCCCTTGGTATAGGATGTTCAGTACTGAACCTTCTTCATAGACACCCAACTCCAAACCAACTTCTTTGAAAGGAATGTTACCGATCAGAATGCCAAAACCAATCGGGATCAGCAACATGGGCTCGAATTCAAACTTGACGGCCAGGAACAGGAAAATCAGTCCGACCACTATCATGATCAAATGTCCACCTGTCACATTGGCGAAACCGGTATAGGTCAAAAACTCAAGGAGATTTTGCCACAGAAAGTTCATAAAGTCGCCCATATCAGCCGATAATTACGAGCTCTGCGCCTTCCAACACACTGGCCCCCTTGTCAACCTTGATTTCAATCACTTTGCCATCGTGGTCGCTGACAATGGTGTTTTCCATTTTCATGGCTTCCAACAGCATCAACTTGGTACCGGTTTTAACCGTATCGCCCACCTTGACATTGACTTCCAGGATGACACCGGGGAGCGGTGACTTGATGACACTACCTGACGTTGCGGGTTTGGTCGGCGCAACAACGGGTGCACCTTGAGTGGTGACAGGTGCAGGTGCCGGTCTGGAAATGGTCGGTTTCACGGTTACGGTCCGTTCCATTTCTACGACATATGGTGTGCCATTGACTTCCAGTTCAACGGTGTTTTCGTCTTCCTTGATGACTTCCACCTTATAATGGGTACCGTTGATGATATATTTAAAATCTTTCATACGATGTATTTTTTTCGCAAAACGTTGTTTTAGATTGATCTGATTATTTGGGCATTTGACGCAACCCGTAGATTTTCGAGCTCCAGGGAGAATACGTACGACGGGTACGTTCAATTGTCAGCACGGTGTTTTCCACGTCGTGCGCATCGTTGGTCATCTCATACAAGGCCATGGAAATGGCTGCCATCACTTCGCCGGAAATATCGACGGTAGCAGCAGATGCTTGCTTGTTGGATGACTGAGGTTGTTTTTGCCGGGTTACCCTCTTGAATGTTGCAGCAACACCCTTGAAAGCAAAACAACAGACAAGCAAAATCAGAAAGACAACACCCATGGCTGTGATAGTCACGGCAATACCAGCTTTGTCATGTTTTGCAAATCGATCTATTTTCTCGTTAGTATCCAATGTCAGGTTATTGGTACTGGGCGTTACCTTGGTCAACATCTTCCATTCCTCTTCACCGTCAACGGGACGACCCCAGCTCACCTCAGCGGGTAAAACAGGCACGGTCACACTGTCAATCAAACTCATTCCATCCGTATTGAACAAATACACCTTATTTTCTTTGGTTGGATCAAAGGTGAAATTAATGTGGAAGGTTCCACGGGTGGGTTTGTTGTCGGCGTAAAAAAGGACATGTTGACGGGTTTCAATTTCCGTCAGTACATCACCCTTTGGAATCATGTATTTTTTTGGATTATTGATGTCGTTGGTCAAATAACAACCGCCAATGTTCACCACATTATAGGAAGCGTTGAACAATTCAAACCAAGGCACATGCTGGCCGTAATCATCCTCGTAATTTTCGTTGTTGGTCACCAGCACTTCATTGAAGCATACCTTGGTGACCTGGGCGAACAATCCCGAGGAGAGGAACAGCAGACCTATCAATAGGCTATTTCTTCTCTTCATGATTACAATGGAATGTTGCCGTGCTTTTTGGCAGGGTTGGTTAATTTCTTGGTTGAAAGCTGCTGCAAGGCGCGGATCACGCGGAAACGGGTGTTGCGCGGTTCAATCACATCGTCGATGTAACCGTATTGAGCAGCCTTGTATGGATTCTGGAATGCTTCGATGTATTCAGCTTCCTTCTCGGCAGCCACCTTGGTCGGATCTTCGGCAGCGGCTACTTCCTTGGCGTACAATACTTCAACAGCACCGGAAGCACCCATGACGGCGATTTCAGCCGTTGGCCAAGCATAGTTGATGTCACCACGCAATTGCTTGCAGCTCATCACAATGTGAGCACCACCGTACGACTTGCGCAGGGTTACAGTCACCTTGGGAACAGTGGCTTCACCGTAGGCATACAACAGTTTTGCACCGTGCAAAATCACACCGTTGTATTCCTGACCGGTACCCGGCAAGAAACCCGGTACGTCAACCAATGTTACGATGGGAATGTTGAAGGCATCGCAGAAGCGAACAAAACGGGCACCCTTGCGGGAAGCATTGCTGTCGAGCACACCGGCCAACATCTTGGGTTGGTTGGCGAGGATACCAACGGACTGTCCGTTGAAACGGGCAAAACCGATGATCATGTTTTTGGCATAGTCGGCATGGACTTCCAAAAATTCACCGTTGTCAACGATGGCACCAATCACCTCGTACATATCATAGGGTTTGTTGGGGCTATCAGGAATGATATCGTTCAATCCGTCTTCAAGGCGGTCGATGGGATCTTTGCATTCCATAAAGGGTGCTTCCTCCAGGTTGTTCTGAGGTATGAAGCTAAGCAGATTGCGAATCAGTTTCAAACCATCTTCTTCCGTATCAACGGCAAAGTGGGTCACACCCGATTTGCTGGCGTGAACAGATGCACCACCCAGTTGTTCCTGGGTGACATCTTCACCGGTAACGGTCTTAACCACCTTGGGGCCGGTCAGGAACATGTAAGAAGTTCCTTTGGTCATGATGGTGAAGTCGGTCAACGCCGGGGAATAAACGGCGCCACCGGCGCATGGGCCGAAAATACCGGAAATCTGGGGAACCACACCGGAAGCCATGATGTTGCGTTGGAAAATTTCCGCATAACCGGCCAAGGCGTTGATACCTTCCTGGATACGGGCACCACCCGAGTCGTTGATGCCGATGACGGGAGCACCCATCTTCATGGCCTGATCCATCACCTTGCAAATTTTCAAGGCCATGGTCTCCGACAATGAACCACCGAATACGGTGAAATCCTGGGCGAAAACATAAACCAAACGGCCTTCAATCGTACCGTAACCGGTAACGACGCCGTCTCCCAGAAAATGCTTCTTATCTTGACCGAAGTTGGTGCAACGGTGTTTCACAAACATGTCGAACTCTTCAAAACTTCCTTGGTCAAGCAGCATGTCAATGCGTTCACGAGCTGTGTATTTCCCTTTCTCATGTTGTTTGGCAATGGCTTTTTCTCCACCACCAAGGCGAGCCTGGACGCGAAAATCGATCAGCTCTTTAACTTTCTGCAATTGTGTACTCATTGTATATCGTTCTATGTTTACAATTATTCTTGTGGTTTCTCACAGAGTTCCATCAACACCCCGCAGGTTGACTTGGGATGCAGGAAAGCGATGTTCAAACCTTCAGCACCTTTGCGCGGGTTCTTGTCAATCAAACGGATACCCTGTTCGGCCAAGCCATCGAGGTTGCCCTGCAAGCCTTGAACAGCGAAGGCAACGTGGTGTACACCCTGACCTTTCGATTCAATAAATTTACCGATGGG
>CAYPLF010000057.1:10363-15694 GCA_964411555.1 uncultured Bacteroidales bacterium
AAAAAACGCTGCAAAGGTAGGAATTATATCGTGCCATACACCAATAAAAGGCCAAAAAAACACCCCCTTTTTGCATAAAAATTCAACTTTTAAGCCTTGATTATAACCTCCGTGTTGCGTATTACACCTATTTTACATTACTTTAGTGCGTTGTTGTCTTTACCGTCATACTACGATGATTCACACGAAAACCAACACACTCAACCTTAATTCCGAAAATAAACAGGAATTACTTGTCATATTGATGTCTGCATACACGACCATTCAGGGAAGTGCCCTACCCTATCAAGGAACCATGGGGTGCTGCTTATCGCTGAACAATAAGCTGTATGGCATAACCAATTACCACGTAGTCTATGGCGAACACAGTCCGGCATATGTCCGAAAATACCTGGCCGGAACAGTGGAAGTGAGTTGTCTGCATCAGGAAACCCAAATGAACAGCTTACACCGTGAAACCAGCCACTTCCAGGGTAAAACCATTCCCGTTTATGATTCCACCTTGGATTATGCTTTATTCGATTTGACAGCCAATACAGCTGAATTTGATACAATCGCTTTATCCAAGCTGGGCAAGCCCATCGAACCCCACATCGGAATGGACGTATATAAAACAGGGGCAGCAACCGGATTGACATACGCAACCGTTGATGCTTCCTCCCGCCTGGATGAATCGCTTGTCATATTGCGCACGGATGAGAAAAACGCATCGGAAAAACTCTGCGACTACGGTGATTCCGGTTCGTTATGGGTGTACGACGACGGCAGCCCGCATCATCGTCCGGTTGCCTTGCACGCCGGTACTTCCGTCAACAACCACACGATGGGCAGGGCCTATTCGTTCGCTGCCATTTATGCTGATATCTGTTCACACGTTAACATAGAGTCGTTCACCCTTTAATCTTCTCCCACCCATGAAACAACCTTGCGTACTCTTATGCCTGACCTGCCTCCTGACAATCAACGCTGTTGCACAAACACGCGCTTATTCAGACAAAAACCACCTGCGTATCGTGGCCGACAAAACCACCCTGAGCATACGTGATTCCAGCGTCAGTCTGTTGGAAGAAAACCAATCCGCCTTGATGACAACAGCCGGCATCGTACTTCCACCCACAGCCGATTTTGTTTCAGCCTTGTTGGAAGGAGCTGCCACCCGGGATGCTAAAAAGTACCAATCCAGCTATTCCGCCTCCGTTTCCAGCGACCATTTTTACGCCGAAGCAAACGAGGCCTTCCTGCCCATCCTCACATTGAAACGCTGGGTCAAGGACAGAAAAGGCAACGACCACCTGGCGGCCAGCATGGAGTTCCGCCCGGAATTATCGGCCGATAAGACAGCCTTCCGGTTTGTGGTCAGCAACAATTTCCTCTATCAATACGCTACAGCTAAGACTATAGGCAGGTACGATTACCTGCAACTGAATGTGGTCATCAACGTAAAAAACCTATCCATTCAAAAGGATGAATACCGCATGGCCAACTTACGTACCACTGCCCTGCAGATTCCCATGGTTCATGTAGGGCAAACCCGGAAACTCTCTGAACCGGTCTACAGTGGATGGATTCCCCTGCCGGCTCCTTCCACGGTCAAAGTCAAAGGCAGTACCCGCGATTATGTGCGCCTACCGGGCAAAACCGGCTTGTATGAAATTGACATGACCGTGACCGAAACCAATGCGTACAAGGTTAAAGCCGAGGACAAACAGGTTATGATCAAATCGAGCAGCGATGAAGCTTCCGACATCATCAAGGCCGGCATCAGTTCCACTACAGAAGACTGAATTCCGCCAAACATTTTCCGGCTCCGTGCGACGAGGTAAGCAAACAACTCCTCAATCCGGTTGAAATCCGTTGACCGGGAATCTTGGCAATTAAACAGGGTTCTTCGGACAACGTATAATCTATTTTTTTATATTTACGGCCAAATACATATTATTTACCTCTATTTCCTTATTTCTAACCGTCATTCATACAAACCACTCATGAAAAGAACCTCCCTACTGACCCTGCTGTTGCTGGTTATAAGCGGTTTTACCGTTATAGCCCAACAAACCCCGGCTCCTGTTACCTTTACAGCTCAACAGGACCATGCCAATATGATGCAACAACTCGGCATCACCAGTGTACGCCCCGGCCCCAGCGGCAACGAAACTGCCCCCAACCACGCCAACTACGACGAGGCCCTGGCCAACCCATGCCCGCAGCTACCTGATCCCCTCATCATGAACAACGGCAAGAAAGTTACGACCGCCGACATGTGGTGGAAGCAACGCCGTCCTGAAATTGTAGAAGGCTTCGAACGAGAAGTGTATGGCCGCGTACCCAAAAATGTACCCAAAGTTACTTGGACGGTCAAAGTTACCGACAATGAAACGGTAGGTCGCGTTCCCGTGATTGCCAAACAAGTTATCGGTCACGTGGACAACAGCCAATGTCCCTCCATCAATGTGGACATCAACTTCTTCTACGTAGTACCCACCAATGTCAAGGGCCCTGTACCCGTACTGATCATGTTCGGACGTGGCAACTTCCCGGCTCCCAACCAACCCGCCGGTGACGATTTGGCCAAAATCAACGAAGCCATCAAGCAACTGCTGTCCAAGAGCAGTCCTGAAATGAAAACCCTTATGGACAAATACCCCTTGTACACACCTTTTGTCAGACAACAAACCACTCAACAAAGCGGTGGCATGGGTATGTTCGGACAAGCACCGGCTCAAGGTGGTGCCAGACCAGCAGCAGCTGGACAAACACCGGCACAGGGTGGCGCCAGACCGGCAGCAGCCGGACAAGCACCTACCGGAGCACCTGCAATGGGTGGACTAGCCATGGGCGGTCAAGCAACCACTCCAGCAGCACTTTCCAACACAGAACAATTGTTGGCAGCAGGCTGGGGTTACGCTTACCTGGATCCGGGCAGCATCCAGGCAGACAATGGTGCTGGTTTGACCAGAGGTATCATTGGTTTGGTAAACAAAGGACAACCCCGCAAACCGGACGATTGGGGTTCACTCCGCGCCTGGGCATGGGGAGCCGCCCGCGCACTGGATTTCCTGGAAACCGATCCCTTGGTTGATGCCAAGAAAGTAGGTATCGAAGGCGTATCCCGCTACGGTAAAGCCGCCTTGGTCACCCTGGCCTTTGAACAACGCTTTGCCATGGCCTTGGTCGGTTCATCCGGAAAAGGAGGCGCCGTGCCTCACCGCCGCAATTTCGGTGAAGCTGTTGAAAGCCTGGCTGGCAGCGGTGAATACCACTGGATGGCCGGTAACTACATCAAATACGCCGCTGAAGAACCTGCCTCAAAGCGCAAGACCGGTTGCGACCTGCCCGTTGACAACAACCAATTGATTGCTATGTGTGCTCCTCGTTTGGCCTTTATCAGCTACGGTGTACCCGAAGCAGGTGACGCCAAGTGGCTTGACCAAACCGGCAGCTACATGTCAACCGTTGACGCCGGCAAGGTATACAAGCTGCTGGGTGCCAAAGACCTGGGCGTTTCCAACGATTACATGAAAGAAAAAATGCCCCCTGTATTGACCGGTTTACTGGACGGTCACCTGGCTTGGCGCCAACACGCCGGTGGCCACACCGATGGTCCCAACTATGAATTCTTCATTCCCTGGGCCACCAAGATGCTGGGTTATACCAAAGAAACTGTACAAGTTCAAGGCCAAGGCATGATGTTCGGAGGAATGCCGATGCGTTGATAAAACCTTATTCTAACTAATTAGGGGCTATGGAAGCGATATTGCAACCATAGCCCCTATTTTTTAGGCGGAATTGAAGCGGTTACTCAATGACCAAATACTTGCTCTTCGGGTACTTCACCGTGTAATTCAGCAGGAATTCCTTGGAAGATGGAGCCAGCTTGGTAGTCCAACTGACTTCCCCGTTTTCAGGATTAAAGACACCGTCTGCTGAAATCTGACGGCTCACTTCGATTTCCTCGTTCCTGGATACCGGAACCTGGTCAAGCAACAACAGGTTGATGGGTTCCTTGCGGTTGTTGCGCACGGTGATTTTCCACGAACGAGTTTCCTCTTTTTTACTACCGATAAATTGCTTGGACGCATACGCCTTCACCTGCTCGCGTTTCACGGAAATACCCTTATCCCTACCCAGTGATATTGCCAGGGTATCGGTAGCCGTGTTGACATTCAGGATGGTCTTGCCCACGTAACTGTCTTCGAAGAACACGTTGGCCTCGCCTTCCAGGAAGCTGAATTGCTGCCAGTCGGTCAATTGTGCCACCAAATACACTTCCTGCTTGATTTTGGGCACACAGAAATATTGGTAGGTAGCCGGTACGGAAATTTCAGCCATATCGACCGACACCACCTTGTTGTCGGAGGCTATGCTGTACGGGGTGTTGATTTCAAAATCCACAGAAATCTGCTTTTCCACTTTCTGTTGGGGCACGGGAATGGATGATGTACCTCGGATACGCATGGTTGATCGACCATTAGGGTCACCACTGTTTGACACGATATCAAGGCCGGCAATACGCCCTTGAAGTGCTTCATCCACACTACCCACCTGTAACCCTTCGATTTCTCCAAAATTCAATGTCTGAGCCGCCAATGAAATCTCTCTATTCTGCACATTGCGCGATAAGTAAACATTCATCACAGATCCGGCAATGTTACGGGTTGACGGCACATAACCCGAAAGGTTGAAACTTATCCTGGAAGCATTGGCCGGCAAGGTCAATGAATAATATCCCTGCGCATTGGTGGTCGTAACCAGGCCACTGCCTTCCACCCCAACCCGTACTCCGGAAAGGGCCTTGCTGTTGGTGTCGGTGACACGTCCACTGAGGGTGTTGATGTCATTCCCATAGACCGGAGGCGTCATGTTGTAATCCAGGAAGTATGTTTTTAATTCAGGAGCCACGCCCGAAACACCGGGATTGTAGGATGACAAGGTCAGTTTGACGTTTTTCCAGTCGCTGCGGGTTTGCTGGCGGATGTTGGCCTTATACACAATTTCCAAGGGCTCGGTAATGTTGTTGGCACGGATGTCATAGGAAGGATACCAACTGGCATTGGAAACCAGGTAAGTCAGTTCAAAGGAAGCCTTGGTGGCTTGCTTGGCTTCTACAAGCACCTGGATCTCACCGGTGGGCCAAACCTCTTCTTCGTTCAAATCGTTCAACTGTTTGTTGATGGCATTGATTTGACGGTTCAATTCTTCAATGGTCTTGTTGTGGGTTTGTTCCTTCGTCACTAACGACGACATACGTTGGCTGAAAAAATCCGCACTTTCCTTAAGGGCTGTCACGGTCAGGGACTGGCTGCGACCACCCAGTTCGCGGTTAGACTTCAG
>CAYPLF010000058.1:0-15435 GCA_964411555.1 uncultured Bacteroidales bacterium
GTGGTGATTTGTCAACATTGTCGGGAAAGGCTTTCGCTCTTTCCCGACTTTTTTATTAATCATCAACCAGATTGCGTTTAATTTTTATCTATTTTCGCTCATTGTTTCATGATTGATTTATGTAATTCATTAGATTTCGGCATTAATATGATAGAACTACCGGAAGCCATCACACTGGGGCGGCAATTGAACGATGTTTTGGCAGGGAAACGGATTACCGAGGTCTTCAACGCCAACAGCCCTCATAAGTTTGCCTTTTTCCACGGTGATCCGTTGGGTTATGGAGCGTTGCTTAGGGGAAAAGAAGTGCTATCCGCTTCCGGTTTTGGCATCTTTGTAACCATCTTCCTGGAAGATGACACCCGTATCAGCTTCAACGATGGTGTCAACCTGCATTATGGAAATAACACAGCGGATATACCAGGCAAGTACCAACTGCTGCTGACATTCAATGATGATTCCTTTCTTGCTGTCACAGTAGCCATGTATGGTGGCATTGCCGCTTACCAGGGTGAGCTTGACAATTCTTATTACCGAAAAAGTGTGGAACGCATTGCTCCGCTGAGCGATGCCTTTGATGCCAACTATTTCCAATCAATGATTGAAAAGGAAACCAAGAACATTTCCCTGAAAGCTTTGTTGGCCACCGAACAACGGATTCCCGGAATTGGTAACGGTGTTTTGCAGGACATACTGTTCAACGCAGGCTTGCATCCTAAACGGAAGATCCAGTCGCTAAGCGCTTTTGAGAAAGAACATCTAACCGGTTCCATCAAATCAACCCTTCAATCCATGGTGGATGGTGGCGGGCGAGATACGGAAAACAACCTGTTTGGCCAAAAGGGTGGTTATGCAACGTGCCTGTCCAAGAACACCCTGGAGAAACCCTGCCCACATTGCGGTGGCTCCATTACCAAGGAAAGTTACATGGGTGGTGCCGTGTATTATTGTCCTTGTTGCCAACCGCTTCAAGGAAAATGAACGGCACGTTAGAACCGCAGTTTCTTCCACTCCTCTTTCATCCGGGCAATATCGGTAATCCAATCTTCGATGTCGTTCTCGTGTTCGAGTTCATCATTTAAGATTTGAACCGCCATTTGGTGAGTGGCATGATCTTTCCCGTTTGTGAAATCTGCAATTTCCTGGTACCGTTGAATGGCACAGCGTTCTCCGTTCAGGTTTTGTTCCAAAATAACCTCGATGTACGGATCAGTGGGAGCCTCATAGGCACAACCCGCATGCTTGGGCCAGTCCATGGGATTGATGACAGGGGTTCCCCCCAATTGGATAATGCGGTTGACCACCAATACGGCGTGCCCCAGTTCCTGATCGGCATGCAGCAAAAGCTCTGGTTCAATCTCGCTGCGCATGGGTCCTTCCATCAAACGGGCGCCAATCCAATACTGGTAATAAGCCAGCCATTCTTCAGACAAGGCTGCATTCAGCATGCCTACCAACTTTTCCACATCGACCGATGATACTTTGATTCCTTGTTTTCCCATAAGTGTTTGGTATTATTGATGAATAGTGATGATTTAAAAACCATCCTTAAATATCATCAAAAAAGTTGACTAAAACAAGTGGGGTTGGGTTAAAAAAAGAACCGGATGCGATGTGTTTGCATCCGGTTCTTCTGTTTAGGTGGAGTATAGCGGACTCGAACCGCTCACCTCGACACTGCCAGTGTCGCGCTCTAGCCAGATGAGCTAATACCCCAAGAGCGTTTAAGCGGCTGCAAAGATACACGAAGTTTTTTATTTTTGCTATCTTTGTTACTTACTTTTTTGGCAAAAATAGCAAACACAGAATTTCCGGGCTACCCAATAATCCAACCCTTCATGCTGATTATAAATACAACATATCAGGTAGCTGAAGCCTGCGAGGCGTCCTGGAAAAAATGGGTAAAGGCGGTCTACATCCCGGCCGTGACAAAATCGTCGCAACTGACCAATCCCCGCTTCTTTCGCTTACTGGTGGAAGAGGAACCTGATACCAAACACTACGCCTTGCAATTTGAGGTAGCCGACACCACCACCTTGGAAGCATGGTTTGAGTGTGACGGAAAAGCTCTCCAGCACTCCATGGGGGCTGAATTCAGCGATCAGGTGCTGGGATTCACCACATTGATGGAAAACCAGCCCCTATAAACAACCGGATTCAAGACGGTATAGACCATCAGAAACAACCCTGAATTATTGCATTACCATGGCTTCAAATCCCCGAAAACCCGCTGTCATCAAGGAACGCATCATCCTAGGTATTGACCCCGGCACAACGGTGATGGGATATGGCATTTTGAAGGTTCTCAATAACAAACCTGAATTGATGGCCATGGGGGTGTTGAAACTCAACAAGTACGATGACCACTACGTGCGCCTGCAAAAGATTTTCAACCGGTGTATGGGTTTGATTGAGGAATTCCTGCCCGACGAATTGGCCATCGAAGCCCCATTTTTTGGGAAAAACGTGCAATCCATGCTCAAACTGGGACGCGCCCAGGGAACTGCCATTGCGGCAGCCTTATCCAGGGACATACCTATTTTTGAATACGCTCCGTTGAAAATCAAGATGGCCATCACGGGAAACGGACGGGCTTCGAAGGAACAAGTGGCCGATATGCTCAGGCGTATGCTGTCCATCAAAAAGGAAGACATGCTACCGCAACTGGATGCTACGGATGCGGTGGGCGCGGCTATGTGTCATTACTTGCAATCAAACCGCCCGCAACAGGAAAAAGCCTACACCAGTTGGAAAGATTACCTGTCGAAACATCCTTCAAAAGTCCACGAATAATGAGTGCTTATTGTATTTCTTACAATAAGCATTTGAATGCATGAATATTTTGTGCAAGTATATCACCGGTAAAATCTCAGGGCAATATCACGTTAATGGAGGCCGCAATCTTCAATGCAGTAGTCAAGGTGCTTACATCCGGATTCAAGCTACCGTCATTTCCTGCATAATGGCTGTGCCCCACTGGTTTCAACACATATTCCTTTACAGATGAAGCCGGATCCACCACCACCGAATAGACCAATGCAGGCTGGCTGGATGTCATATACTCTTTGTTTCCGGGGAACTTGTCGTTGAACCAAAACTCATTCCAGTCCCAGGATTGATTTAGTTCCACATACAACGTTGCTTTTCCGGTCAAAGGCTTGCTCGTGGTCAGTTTCATGACAAATGACGAAGGAGGCGTGGCACCCGTAACACCATCCACCTCAGGTTTGGCAGGTGTGGGCAACAAACCGCCTTTCTCGTTGGTTATGTTGCGTTGGTGCACCCAATACGGCAAGGCTGCAGGACGTTGAATCTCACCTGCTTGCCAAGCACCCTTCTTACGGTCCACTCTGGGGAAAAAACCCTTACCAATTGATTGCGATACAAACAGGGTTTCAATAAAACGACCTTGATCATCGGCCAGCCATATGGCATACAAGGGGTGATTGTGTTCCTTGCCTTTATCGAACGTCAGTGTCAACGTGGTCCCTGTACGTCCAACTCCATAGGTGTAGGTATCCTTGGGCGTTTCTTTCTTTTTTGCCGAGGCGCCTACCGTTACCAGCAGGGCCATGGACAGTATAGCTATCAGTCTCGTATGGTTCATGACATCGTAGTTTTTAAAAGTTAACCATCAATCCCAGCGTGGGCAACACTGTGCCTCCCAGATTGGAAATCTTTCTCAGTTCATAGCGTGAAGGATCTGTGCCATCTACAACAGGGTTGCCGTTTGTATCCAGGTTGGTATAGATGGGAGCAGATTCTGATTTGAATGCTGCCACATTCTGCACATCAACATAAATACCCAGCATCCACTTCTTGAAGTAGAATTCTTTATCGAGCCTCAAGTCGAGGATATTGGAACCCTTCAAGCGCAGGTCGTTGTAGCGGCTGTAATCCAGGTACGGTCTGTTGCTGATGTCCCACACAGTTTGTTGGCTGGACAATGCCTCATCGATGGGTGTGTAGGGTGCACCGCCTACCCAGCGCCAGCGGGCTGCCAGGTCCCAGTTTTTGCCAAACTTCAGGCTGCCCATCAGGTTGAGCAAATGACGTGTGTCCCAGGAGGAAGGTCTGAACACTCCGGTTGCATCGGTAAATTCACTGCGGAACCAGGTGTAGGTGGTGGTTAGGTTTACGCCCTTGTATTCCAATACCTTTATCAATAACTCAACACCGTAGGCACGCCCCTTGCCGGTTGATGTGATTTCTTCATCGCCCACCTGGCCGTAGTCTGTACCCTTGCTGGCCAAACTGATGCCTTCAGCCACCGACATGGCATAATGGTCGTAGTTCTTGTAAAATCCTTCCACCGTAAGTTTGGTCTTTTCCATGGGTTCCACTTCAATACCGGCTACTACCTGGTTGGAACCGGTGAATGTAACGTTTTCGTTTTGGTTGGCCAAAACACCGGCCCCATTCCTGAATCCCAGGCTGGTATACGAAGGTTGCATGACAAAACGGCCTATGCTGGCATTCAGCTTCCACTGTTCATTCAGTATATAGGATGCTGAAAAACGGGGGGATAATTGGTTCAGCGGATTGGCCATGCGTTTGTTGTACCCGTTTCCGGATGCATTCAGACCGAATGACAGGTTCAAAAGGCCATCCAGATAGCTGTCTGACAATTGGGCGAACAACTGATAACCGAACAGCATCAACTCGGAGTTGTATTTGAGGTCGGTGGGTACCCCGCTGATCAAAATCTTTCGGTACGTATCGTTGGTATAACGGGCCAGCTTCATGCCTGCGCCCACCATGACACGTACAGGCAGGTCGGGGTACACGCGTTCGAAGCGAAGCTTGTTCTCGGCCTCATCCGACAAATAATCCTGGGTTTTCGGCAGGTTCTCATCATTGTTGGTGTACTTGAAGTTGCCGTTGCGCAGCATGTTGCGGCTCAGTACCCAGGTATCGTAATGGGTGTCCGTATATCGTTTGTAAACAGCCCCCACCGTGTAATTCCATTGCTGGTATATGGGCAGGTACGCCAGCAAATAGCGCTGGCTTTCGGTGGGATTGTTCAGGTTTAGGTTAAGCACCATATCGTCGATTGCACCAATTCCAATGATGGATAATTCATTCCGTTGATTCAACTGGATGCGTTGCTTGAACTGGAAATCGGTATAGGTAGGTAAAAAGGGCAGACCGATGGCTTTGAACAGGAATTGAAGGTATGATTGCCGTACAGAAGCCAGGAACGTTGAATTCTTTCCCATGGGACCATCTACCGTAATTCCAGCATCGGACGCTCCCAGCGCCAGGTTTACATGCACCTTGTCTTTACGCCCATCACGTTGCTTGATGTCCATGACGGAGCTCAGGGCATTGCCCCTATTTGCGGGATAAGCACCGGTATAAAAATTGATTTCCTGTACGAAGTCGGCATTGAGCACACCGACAACCCCACCGGATGAACCTTGAGTGGCAAAATGGTTGATGACGGGTATTTCAACTCCATCCAGGTAAAACACGTTTTCAGAGGGACCGCCGCCGCGAACAATGAGGTCATTGCGCTGCGGGCTTGTGGCTCCCACACCGGGAAGGGTTTGCACCACTTTGGAAACATCACGGTTCACACCTGCGCTCTTTTCCAGTTCCTGAACTCCAATGGTAGATAACGACAGGGGACTATCCAGTTTTTTGAGATCCAATGTGGTCCGATTGGTCACCGTAACTTCCTGCAATTCCTTCACCGACTCGGTCATTGGAATATCCACGTAAACGGTTTGGTTGCCTCTTACCTGTACTTCGGGTGAAACGGCCGGATTATACCCAAGAATTGTGGCTTTAACACGTACAAAACCAGGCTCTATACCTGTAAAAATATAATTTCCGTCAAGGTCTGTGGTCGAACCGATGGTAGTACCTTCTATGTATACGGTACAGAACTCAATGGGTTCGTTGGTGGTGGCGTTGAACACTCGTCCTTTGACACTTCCTTTTTGGGCATAAACACCCGTTGATACCAAAAATAAAGCGATAAACAAGAGGTATATTGTTCGATTCATGCTGTTTGTTTAATAAATGATGGTTAAACTATCATCTCTACAGCAAATATACTTATTTTTTCAATCTATTTATCACTTTCTATATTTTCTATCTAAAATTATTTTCATCAGAAACATTCAACCGAATTTCTCAGTGACAATCAATACTTTTTCTTCGTTTCGCAAGGTGGTGGCAAAGATATAATCGACACCTCCTTCGGCCAATTTCAACGTTTGACGGATGGCTGCCACGGTTTCGGGAAAGTTCCGTACCGATATATTGGCCTTCTTAATTGCTGGAAATCGTTTGTTGAATTGCTTGCGTTGAAAGGGAAGGATGTCCAACACACGGAATGTACGTCCTGGAAAATGGGGCACAACTTCATTTGATGTGAACAAATGACTGTTTGGGTGCAATTTGGCTACCCCGTATCTATCTGAAACATAAGCAAAAACCCCCGCCTTCATCAACGACGCATTGGGTTCATAGATGTATCGCCCCAACTCCTCAGCTAAAAGGATGCCATCCTTTTCAAAGGGATGGCATCCTTTTAAAAGGGATGGCATCCTTTTTAAGGAGATGGAATCCCTTTCATAGGAGCCGTGGGTTTTGAGGTTGGTGCAGATGAGTTCCACTTCGGCGGTGGGTGGTTCAGGAGAGAGCAAAAACAACAGTTCCTTGCATTCATTATCCACTGAAACCACATGAACGGCTAGGGTTTCCGGTAGTTGTTTCAGTGCTTGGGTAATGTCCAGCATGGGTGATGCCTTAATCAAGACGTAACGGGCTTTTTCAAGCATCGCGCGCCGAAGACTGACCACATCGGGCTCACAGTCTGACAAGACAACTACTTTGCCCCCATAGGCAGAACGTCTGGCAGGATCCACATACAACAAATCAACCGGCTCCATGGAAGAAAGGTAATCCAGGCTGTCGGCTTCGTGTATACACACATTCTCCCCGCCCAACACGTTGAAATTATGAACAGCCGCAGCACATAGGGCTGGTTGCCGCTCCACGTAGTCAGCCTGTTCCATGCCCCTGGAAAGAAACCAGCAGTCCACACCCAAACCACCCGTCAGGTCGGCCATTCTCCGAAGGGGTTGAATGGGCAGAATGGGCTTGTTTGGCAAATTGGGATGAAAGGATTGGTTGGGCAACGTCTGCAGTATTTCGGCCTTGTACATGGCCGTGGTTTCCGAAGAACATTGTTCCAGCGAAAGCAGCTGCGGGAACACCAACGCATCGGCAACGGCCATCCAGGAAGGCACTTTCTTCGCCACCACCTGTAGACCCTTTATCTGTCTGATTACCCGTGCTGCATCCAAACTAAGCATACCGGACAGTTTCAACGCCAGCTTCAACACATCCTCGTTTGCATGCAGCCGGATAAAAGTGCGTTCTTCAGGTGTTGGAAACAACGTTGATTGAGAAGCAGAAGCAGTTGTCATGTTCGTGGCAATTTGTCGGAAACTCCGGTCATCAAAAATACCACCTTTGACACTGATGAGCAAAAATATCCTTACTTTTGTTTTTATTCAAGCAACACCTCATGAACCGCTCACATTCCTTCCGCAAGTTCTATTTCAAAGATACCTCCTTTGCCAATCTGATGACCAAGCGCATCTACAACATTTTGCTGATTGCCAGCAAATACGATGCATTCACCCTAGAAGACGATGGGCGCGTGGATGAGCAGATTTTCAACGAGTACGTTTCGCTCAACCTGCGCTATCCACCCCGGTTCACGCAGGTTTCAGACGAAGCGGAGGCCATGGAGGCTCTTGAGAAGAACAGCTATGAGCTGATCATCATCATGCCGGGTGACATGAAGAACATCAGTTTCGAAACGGCCAGTGTCACCAAAGAACGTTATCCGGACATTCCCATCGTGGTACTTACCCCCTTTTCCAGGGAAGTTTCCCACTTGATGGAGAATGCCGACTTGTCAGCCGTGGATTACGTGTTCAGCTGGCTGGGCAACACCGACCTGCTGCTGGCCATCATCAAGCTGATTGAAGACAAGATGAACGTGGATGCCGACATTGATTCGGTGGACGTTCGGGTAATCCTGGTGGTGGAAGACTCCGTGCGCTTCTACTCTTCCATCCTCTCCAACCTGTATAAATTCGTATTGGAACAGTCACTGAATTTTTCCACAGAAGCCCTCAATGCCCACCAGCAGATGTTACGCATGCGGGGACGCCCTAAAATCCTGCTCGCCCGCAACTACGAGGAAGCCAGAGAGCTCTATAAAAAATATCACAAGAACCTGCTTGGACTCATTTCCGACATGAGTTTCAACCGCGAAGGTACTAAGGACAAGATGGCCGGAATCCGGTTTTGTCGACGGGTACGTACGCAAGACCCCGTCCTGCCCATCATCCTCAATTCATCGGATACCGGAAACAAGGCTTATGCCGATGAAATTGCTTCGGGGTTCATCGATAAGGCCTCCAAGACCTTCCCCCAGGAACTGCGTCAACAATTGACCAAAAGCTTTGGATTCGGAGACTTCGTGTTCCGGGACCCTGATACTGGAGTCGAACTGGTACGTATCTGCAACCTGAAAGACCTGCAGGATAAGTTGTTTGACATTCCCGAAAATTCCTTGCGCTACCACCTTGGACTGAATCATGCATCCCGCTGGTTGTATTCCAGGGCCATGTTTCCCCTGGCCAAGTTTATTGAAAGCGTACTGATTCAGGATTATGAGGATGCCAACGAGGTGCGGAAGATTATCCTCGAGGCCATTGTCATGTACCGGCGCACCAAAAACAGGGGCATCATTGCCGAATTCAAGAAAGACCGCTTCGACAAGTATTCAAACTTTGTCCGGTTGGGTGAAGGCTCGCTTGGTGGGAAGGGGCGCGGTCTGGCCTTTATTGACGCCTTGACCAAACGCAACCTCGACCTGAACGATTTCGAAGGGGTCAACGTTTCCATACCCAAAACATTGGTGCTCTGCACGGAGATCTTCGACCAGTTCATGGATATCAACCAGTTGTATCCCATAGCACTATCGGATGCCAGCGATGAAACCATTTTGAAGGCCTTTTTGGCAGCCCACCTACCCGATGGATTCAACGACAACCTCAGGGCTTTTCTTTCCGTGGTGCGCAAACCCATAGCCATCCGTTCATCAAGCCTATTGGAAGATGCTCATTATCAACCTTTTGCAGGCATCTATTCCACGTATATGATTCCCTTCGATGAGGACCTCGAGAGAACGCTGGCCCTACTCAAGAAAGCCATCAAGGCCGTATATGCCTCTACGTTCTACCATAGCAGCAAGGCTTATATGGTGGCTACTTCGAACGTCATTGACCAGGAGAAAATGGCCATCATTCTGGAAGAAGTCTGCGGGAATGCATACGGTGACCGTTTTTATCCCACCTTTTCCGGTGTGGCCCGTTCACTGAACTACTATCCCATTGGTCACGAAACTCCGCAAGACGGTATTGCAAACGTTGCCCTTGGACTGGGTAAATACATCGTGGATGGTGGCACAACGTTACGCTTCTCCCCTCGTCACCCGCACAGCTTGTTGCAAATGAGCTCGCTCGATTATGCCCTGCGGGAAACACAGACTCAGTTCCTTTGCATCGACTTGAAGCAAACAGATTTTGAAGTCACCACCGACGACGGCTTGAACCTGATGCACCTTCGCGTACAGGATGCTGAGGATGATGGCACGTTAACGCACCTGGCCTCCACGTTCGACCCCTACGACCAGGTGCTTAGAGATGGCGTGTGGGGAACAGGTCGCAAGGTCATCTCCTTTGCACACATCCTTCAAAACGATACCTTTCCCCTGGCAAAAATCTTGGAACTGGTACTTTTTCACAGCCAAAAAGAAATGGGTCGCCCCGTGGAGATTGAATTTGCGGTAGAATTGACCCCCGATGAAAACGGAGACCAAAACTTTTACCTCCTGCAAATTCGCCCCATTGTGGATGCCAGAGAAATGCTGGAGGAAGATTTGCTGGCCATACCCGATGAAGAATTGATCATTCGTTCCCAAAACGCGTTAGGGCATGGCATTGAAACGGATATTTTTGACCTGGTGTATGTCAAGTCTGAACAATTTGGTGCCTACAGAAATCAATTGACCATGTACGAGGTGGAAAAAATCAACGAAAAGCTCACATGCGAAGGTCGCAATTACGTGCTGGTCGGTCCAGGTCGATGGGGTTCCAGCGATGCTTGGCTGGGCATCCCAGTGAAATGGCCTCAAATATCTTCGGCACGACTCATTGTTGAAGCCGGCACCACCAACTACCTGATAGATCCGAGTCAGGGCACGCATTTCTTCCAAAACTTGACTTCGTTTGGTGTCAGTTATTACACGGTAAAAGAAGACTCTATCAACGATTTCTGTGATTTTGCTTACCTTGACAAGCTACCGGCTATGTTTGAGAACGAGTACCTGAGACACATCCGCTTTGACCATCCCATAGTAATCAAATCGGACGCTCAAAAAGGGCTGGGTGTATTGATGAAGTAACAACGTATATGATACGGGAGAAGGGCGTCTCACAGATAAACTCTGAAGAGACGCCCTTCCTTTATTCCCAATCAAAAATTGTTTGGTTTAGAAAACAACTTTAAATTCCACGCGGCGGTTCAAGGCACGGCCGGCTGCAGTGGCGTTATCGGCCACCGGTACGGATTCACCATAACCTTCTGCCATGAGGCGAGAGCTATCTATACCTTTGTTCACCATATAGGTCTTAACTGCATTGGCCCTGTTCTTCGACAGCGTCATGTTCTTGGCATCGTCACCCTGACTATCGGTATGGCCATTGATTTCCAAGATGTAGGTCGGATTTTCGCGCATAACTTTTACTACCTGGTCAAGGATAGTATACGATGTCTTTTTCAGCACATCCTTACCCGATTCAAACTGAATACCCTGTAAGGCTTTGGTGAAAATTTTCTTGGTTTCTTCCTTGATTTCAGGACAACCCTTGTTTTCGGCTACACCGGCTACAGTAGGACATTTGTCCAAATAATCGGCTACACCATCTTTGTCGGTGTCAACAGGACAACCGGAAGCATCCACTTTCACACCGGCCGGGGTATTGGCACATTTATCCAGATCATTGAGTACGCCATCATTGTCGTTATCAACCGGACAACCGGAGGCATCCACTTTCACACCAGCCGGGGTATTGGCGCATTTGTCGAGGTAGTCAGCCACACCATCCTTGTCGGTATCAACCGGACAGCCACTGGCATCTACCTTTACACCGGTAGGGGTATTGGCGCATTTATCCTGGTAGTCAGCCACACCATCCTTGTCGGTATCAACCGGACAGCCACTGGCATCTACCTTTACACCGGTAGGGGTATTGGCGCATTTATCCTGGTAGTCAGCCACGCCGTCCTTATCGGTATCAACGGGGCAACCGCTGGCATCCACCCTAACACCTGCCGGCGTGTTGGCACACTTGTCCAGGTAATCGGGCACCTTGTCACCATCACCGTCCAAGGGGCAACCGTTTATATCAACATCCACCTTGGGCGGTGTATCGTTGCATTTATCCAGTTTGTCGGGTATTCCGTCTTTATCGCTGTCTTTTACTTTACTCAGATTGAAGACCAAACTCAGCATGTGATTGCCAAAGCCGTCGTTGGCTTTCCGGGTTTCATAAATGGGCAATCTAATGCTGCCATCTGGATTGGTGTTATCACCCAGCACGCGGGTTTCATCCATCCGGTCTCCCGTTGTGAAATTGAACTGGTATTTATACTGAATTGACAGCATCTCGCTCAAACGGAATTTCAAACCTGCACCCACCGGGATGGCCATATTGGTCACTTCTATGATTTTCGGATTTTCGGGTTCCGGATTGCCTGCATTCCTGAAATAGGAAACACCGCCCAAACCCAACGTTAAAAAAGGCGATAACCAAGAATCTTCTGGAAGGATGTAACCATTGTTCAATTTATAGTGAGCTGAAAGACCCAGATCCAACTTGTTGCCTGAAAAATTATCCAGTGCATCTTTTCTGTACCCCAGGGTTCCCCAGTTGCCTTGCAGACCTAATCGAAGGAAGGATTCAGGTACATGCCCAACGATAAACCAAAGCCTCCTCTCAAACCTTGTGAGAATTGCCACACATCACTGCCTAAATCACCAAAATACTCACTGTGTGTAGCATTGATTCCGAGTGCATATTTGCTGTCTGCGGTCTGAGCCTTCACTGAAAATGCCATTAATAATATAATGGCCATCCACATCATTTGTTTCTTCATGATAACTTGATTTATATGAACATAGATGTTGATTGGGTTGTATTTGTTTTGTTACACAATGGTTCAACATGAACTAAACAACCTCAACTTATTTTTGTTCACCGTTTGTTACAAACTTCTTCTTCGGTAGTCTATAAATAGGAAGCCCTTTTTGATTCCATTCAACCTGTAGGAAGTTCCAACTGTTGAGTAGGTGGGGTTCTTGTTTAACCAAAATATGAAACCGTATGCGATGTTCTCTTGTTTCCGCCTGTTTGTTCTTGTTGCTTTCATCAGGATTGAACCAAGCAGCAGCGAAAAGCACGGATTTTTCTTCCAATCTGCCCATCGTTGTGATTGAATCCAACCAATCCATCAATGCAGACCAAAAAGTGTCGGCCACGATGAAAATCATCAACCGGGGGAAAGGACAGCGGAATTCTACGACAGATACTAAATTTGATTACAACGGTTTTATCGGCATCAAATGGAGGGGGAACAGTTCCCTCAGCTTTGACCAAAAGCAATACACCCTCGAAACTCGTTCCCGCACAGGAAAAGAAGTGGATGCGGCCTTGCTGGGCATGCCGGCCGACAACGATTGGGTATTGCACGCCCCCTACAACGACATTTCCCTGATGCGGAATGTCTTGGCATATAACCTGTGGTCTGAAATGGGTCACTGGGGGCCACGGACACGAATGGTGGAACTGGTGCTGAACAATGAGTACCAAGGCGTCTATGTGTTGACCGAAACCATCAAACGCGGCAAAGACAGGGTTGATATCGCCAAACTGGACTCAAACGATGTGTCCGGCCTTTCACTGACAGGGGGTTACATCATGCGGATTGACGCATCCAACGATGAGGAAGATCTGACGTTCACTTCAAGCGTCAAGGGTTTGAAATCAGGCATGGGTTCCATGCCAGGGTTTGGAGGGGCTCCTGTTGCTGATGCCGGCATTCCTGCTGGCGGTGGTTTTGGTGGATTCGGCGGGTTTGGAAACTTCGGGGGCGCACCAGCGGAAGGGTTTGGAAACTTCGGGGGTGCTCCAACCGGAGGGCCAGCTGCATTCGGAGGTGTTGGTGGATTCGGCGGATTTGGCGCGGCACCAGCAGGAGGGCCTGGAGGGGAACTTGGCGGAAATGGCGGTATTGGCGGATTCGGAGGTTTCGGTGGTTTCGGAGGTTTCGGCGGCGGTACAGGAGGATTTGGAGGCTTCGGCGGAGGCTTTATGGGTGCAGATTCCAGCGTAATCTGGATGTACTTCTACCCCAAACCGGATAAACTCCAAGCCGAACAACAAGACTACATCAAACGCTACATCGACACCGTAGAACAGGTTATCCAATCGAAGAACTTCAACGACAAAAAGACAGGCTATGCCCGGTACATCGACGTGCCTTCATTCGTAGATTATTTCATCCATACCGAACTCAGCCTGAATGCGGACGGGTATAAACGAAGCGCCTATTTTTACAAGGACAAGGTGAAATCCGACGGCACCGGCGGCAAACTGGTGGCCGGTCCGGTATGGGATTTCAACCTGGCTTTCGGCAATTGTAATTTCTGTAACGCATCCAACGTGGAAGCCTGGGTGTACGAAGGCTGCGAAACCAACCCGACGCCAGCCCTCTGGAAACGACTGATGCAAGATCCAACGTTCGTGGATGCCGTCAAACGCAGGTACAGGGCATTGAGAAAAACAGTACTGAGTGAAAAACAGTTGTTCAACTACATCGATGCCCAGGCAAGCCTGTTGGACGAAGCCAAAGACAGGCATTTCACCAAATGGAACGACCTGTTGAAATCGAGCACGACATCATCTTACTTTATGGCGATGGACAAACTTTCCTTCAACGCCTATCGCGTTTCCAGCTATGCAGAAGAACTGAGCACCCTCAAAGAATGGCTGACAAAACGACTGGCCTTCCTGGATAAGCACTTCTTGTAAAACCAGTTAAAAAAAACACAACCCCATAATCGGTTGCCATATATTTCACCAATAATACCTATCTTTAAAACCTTTACCAATCATTTATGTATACCATGAAACTTAGACTGATCAACAAGATTCGGGTGGCAGTAGCAGGATTGCTCTGTATTCCCTTCCTACTGGCAGCCCAGACGGGTATTGCCACGGCACCCAAACCCGCTGCGGGTGTGCCCATTTATCAAAACACCGCTTATTCCTTTGAAGAACGTTCGGCCGACCTCGTTTCCCGGTTGACGCTGGAAGAAAAGCAAAGCCTGCTGGGCAACAGCATGGCCGCCATTCCCCGTTTGGGCATCAAAGCCTACAACGTGTGGAGCGAGGCTCTGCACGGTATATTGGGCGGTGCCAACGCCAATGCCGGCATTTCAGCCCCCACCTCCTTTCCGAACAGTGTGGCGCTTGGTTCAGCCTGGGATCCTACCCTGATGGAACGCGAAGCTTCCGCCATTGCCGACGAAGCCAGGGCCTTTTTTGCCGCTGGTACCAAGGGATTGACCTACTGGTCGCCCGTGGTGGAACCCATCCGTGACCCGCGCTGGGGACGCACCGGAGAATCCTTCGGCGAAGACCCCTTCCTGGTGAGCCGCATCGCTTCCGGTTTTGTCCGCGGTTTTACGGGCAGCGACCCAACCTACTTGAAGGCTGTGCCTACCGCCAAGCATTACTTCGCCAACAACAGCGAATTCGACCGCCACGTGAGCAGTTCCAACATGGACAGCCGCGACATGCGCGAATTCTACCTGACACCGTATAAGAACCTGATTGAAAAAGACAAATTGCCTTCCATCATGTCGTCGTACAACGCTGTAAACGGGGTTCCCACCACAGGCAGCAAGTTGTACCTGGATACCATAGCCAGAAGGACCTACGGTATGAAAGGCTACATCACCAGCGACTGTTCGGGCGTTGAAGACATCTACACGGGCCACTACTACGTGAAAACAGGCGAAGAAGCTACCGCCGTGGCCCTGAAAGCCGGACTTGACTCCGACTGCGGCAGCGTGTACCAACGCTTCACCGTCAGCGCTTTCAACAAGGGCTTGATTACCATGGCCGACATCGACAAGGCCCTGGTGAACACCTTCACCGTTCGTATGCGTACGGGTGAATTTGACCCACAAATGAAGGTTCCCTATGGGCTGGCTTTACCCAGCTTGGTGAGCTCACCGGCCAATAAGGCGCTGGCACTGGAAGTGGCCACCAAAAC
>CAYPLF010000059.1:0-15279 GCA_964411555.1 uncultured Bacteroidales bacterium
CAGAGAACCTCACTCGAAGGGAAAGCGTACTGAAGGAAGGTGCTGTTGAGTGGATGCTGGAATGGAAGCAACCACTCAACAGCACCGTACGTAATGGAGCGTTTCTCGCGTAAGTACAATGCAATCAGAATGGGACGTTGTTGTCGGCGGGGTTGCTGTAAGGGGAACTGCTGTACGTGGAAGTTGCCGGGTAACCGGTTTCGTTGTTGATACGGGAACTGATGATTTGCGCTTCCTGACCGGGGAAGATGTCATCTTCCTCGTTCATGAACTTGGCAAATTGCTTCTTGAAGCGCAATCTGATATCACCTGTGGCACCATTACGGTGCTTGGCCACCAAAATTTCGGCTATGCCCTGCGTGTTCCTGCCGGCACTGTCCTCGTAGATCTTATAGTACTCAGGCCTGTGAATGAAACAGACAATGTCGGCATCCTGTTCAATGGCTCCTGATTCACGCAAGTCGGACAACTGGGGTCTTTTTGATTCTGAAACGTTGCTGCTGGTGCGTGATTCTACCGAACGATTCAGCTGTGAGAGCGCTATGATGGGAATGTTGAGTTCTTTTGCCAAACCCTTCAATGAACGGGAAATGGTGCTGACCTCTTGCTCACGGCTGCCGAATTGGGAACCACTGGCGTTCATCAACTGCAGGTAGTCGATGATGATCAGTTCAACCTTTTCTTCACGAACCAACCGTCTGGCCTTGGTCCTGAATTCAAATATGGACAAACTGGGAGTGTCGTCAATGAAGAGAGGAGCTCCGTACAAGTCCTTGATCTTGGTGTCCAACTGATCCCATTCGTAATCGGCCAGTTTTCCGTTCTTGATTTTTTCACCTTCAATTTCGCAGACGTTTACAATCAAACGGTTCACTAACTGAACGTTGGACATTTCCAACGAAAACAGTGCCACAGGACGTTTGAAATTGACGGTTATATTTTTGGCCATGGACAGGACAAAGGCCGTTTTACCCATGGCAGGTCTGGCTGCAATGATGACCAGATCAGATTTTTGCCAGCCCGAGGTGATTTTGTCGAGTTCATGGAAACCGCTGGGCAATCCGCTGAGGCCGTCTTCACGTTTGGCAGCAAGGTTTAGCAGTTTGAAGGCTTCGTCGATGATGGGATTGATCTGCATCACGTCCTTCTTCATGTTGGTCTGGGAAATCTCAAACAAACCGGCTTCAGCCTCCTGCATTAGGTCTTCCACATCGTTGGTTTCATCGAAGGCTTTACCCTGAATGGCCGATGTGTAACGTATGAGTTCCCTGGCCAGGTGCTTTTGGGCGACAATGCGGGCATGGTATTCCAAGTGAGCTGTGGAGGCCACTTTCCCGGTGAGTTGAGCAATGTAATAGGCCCCTCCTACTTCATCCAAATCACCCTGTTTGCGGAGCTGTTCCTGTACGGTCAGCATGTCTACCGGCTTCTGGGTGAGTGCCAGGTTTTGGATGGCCGTAAAAATCAATTCATGGGCATGTTCGTAAAAGCTTGCAGGTTTCAAGATATCGCTTACCACCGAATAGGCATCTTTTTCCAACATGAGGGCGCCTAATACGGCTTCTTCCAATTCTCTGGCTTCGGGCGGTCTTCTTCCTATGACAGTCAAGGGGTTGGCAGCCGAGTTTTTCTGGGTATTTCGTTTTCTTGAAGGATTATCCATAGATGTTTACGTCTGATGTCAAAGGTAGCCAAGATATTTCAATTTGTTACAAAAACCTATCAACAATGCACTGTTGATAACTTGACTATTACACATTTTTTGTATCTTTGTGCTGTTTTTAACCGACAGGAAAGAGGAACGTATGATTTGTTTTCCGACAGCAAAGATCAATTTGGGTTTACGAGTTGTCGAGAAGCGTCCCGATGGTTACCACAACATCGAGACGTTTTTTTACCCAATAGGCTTGAAAGATGCGTTGGAACTAGTTCCCGGAAACGGGCTTTCCGACTTTCAGTTGACGGTGAGCGGTACACAGGAAGTGATTGATCCTGCTTCCAATCTGGTGACCAAAGCATACCGTTTGATGCAGGAATCCTATACGCTTCCTGTTTTGGATACTTACCTGCATAAAGCCATACCGACGGGTGCCGGCTTGGGGGGCGGATCTTCCGATGCAGCTTATATGTTGATGCTGTTGAATCAAATGTTGGATTCCCGGGTTTCCCTTGAGGAACTGATGGCTAAGGCTGCCCATTTAGGTGCCGATTGTCCGTTTTTCCTCCTGAACAAACCTGTATATGCCACCGGAACTGGCAATCAGTTTGAAGATACATCGCTTTCATTGAGTGGGTATTTCCTGGTAGTGGTCAAACCACAGGTTTCTGTTTCTACGTCGGCAGCGTATGCACAGATGAAACCGCACAAGCGTTCACGTACCCTCAAAGAAATGGCTGAATGCCCCGTTTCGGAGTGGAAAGACTGGGTGGAGAATGATTTTGAGACTTATGCCTTCAAGATTCACCCTCTGATTGGCGAGATCAAGCAACGTCTTTACGATAGAGGTGCCTTGTTTGCATCCATGTCTGGCAGCGGTTCAGCAGTCTATGGGATTTTTGACAAGCCGGTTGATCTGTTATCGGATTTTTCGGGTTGTTTTTATTGGAGTGAGAAAATATAACCATCTATAAATAAATACGCTAAATGGCAAAAATAAAAGGAGCTATTGAAGTTGATACAGCCCGATGCAAAGGGTGTGACCTGTGTGTCAAAAGCTGCCCGTTTGATGTGCTGAGTATGTCAAAGGAGGTCAATACAAAGGGTTATAGCTATGCCTATATGTCTAATCCTGACAACTGCACTGGCTGTGCCAGTTGTGGTTTGGTGTGTCCGGACGGGTGCATCCGAGTATATAAAATTAAGATCTAAACATATGAACGAAGTTTTGTTATTGAAAGGAAACGAGGCAATCGCCCATGCTGCCATTCGTTGTGGCGCAGACGGTTACTTCGGATATCCCATTACGCCGCAGTCTGAAATCATGGAAACCCTGATGGAGATGAGACCCTGGGAGACCACTGGCATGGTAGTCTTGCAAGCCGAGAGTGAAGTGGCTTCCATCAATATGGTTTTTGGCGGTGCAGCAACGGGGAAAAAATGCATGACCTCTTCTTCAAGCCCGGGTGTCAGCCTGATGCAGGAAGGTATATCGTTTGCCTGTGGTGCTGATTTACCCATGTTGTTGGTCAATGTCATGAGGGGCGGTCCTGGACTTGGAACCATCCAACCTAGCCAATCCGATTATTTCCAATCGGTTAAAGGCGGTGGTCACGGTGATTACAAACTCATTACCCTAGCTCCCAATTCCGTCCAGGAAATGGCCGATTTTGTAGAGTTGGGCTTTGAGTTGTCATTCAAGTATCTCATTCCGTGCATGATACTTTCGGATGGTGTAATTGGCCAGATGATGGAGCGCGTGGTGCTGGCACCGCAAAAACCTCGTCGCACCGCTGAAGAAATTGTTACCGAATGTCCCTGGGCTGCCAATGGCAAACCCAATAGCCGTTTTAGGAACGTAGTCATGTCGTTGGAACTGGATCCGGCCAAGATGGAAGATAAAAACGAGATGCGTCAACAGCGTTTCCGTTTGGTTGAAGCCACCGAAGTACGATACGAAGAATACCAGTGTGAAGATGCTGATTACTTGATGGTAGCTTTTGGTTCTTCAGCCAGAATCTGTCAGAGTTCAATTGAACTGATGCGTGCAGAAGGTATCAAGGTGGGTTTGTTACGTCCTATTACGCTGTGGCCCTTCCCTTCCAAAGTGCTCTCAAAATACGCCGATAAGGTAAAATGCATGATGAGCGTCGAATTGAACGCCGGTCAGATGAACGAGGATGTCCGTCTTGCTGTTAATGGCAAGGTGCCTGTTTTCCATTATGGAAGAATGGGTGGTATTGTTCCTACGCCGGAAGAAGTGGTCGATGCCCTAAAAAGTCATATCTAAATCATTGTAATACTGATAATTATGTCAAACCCAATCATAAATCCCGAAAACCTGGTGTATGAAAAGTCGCGTGTGCTCACCGACAACGTCATGCATTACTGCCCGGGTTGCAGTCACGGTACTGCGCATCGCATTGTAGCTGAGGTGATTGAAGAAATGGACATGCAGGAGAAAACCATAGGCGTGGCTCCTGTAGGTTGTGCTGTCTTCATTTACAACTACCTGAACGTTGACTTTGTGGAATCTCCTCATGGCAGGGCTCCAGCCATTGCCACCGCTATCAAACGGTTGAACCGCGACAAGATGGTATTTACCTATCAAGGAGATGGTGACCTGGCTGCCATCGGAACGGCAGAAACGATCCACGCCTGCAACCGTGGCGAAAACATTGCCATCATTTTCATCAACAATGGCATCTATGGTATGACAGGCGGTCAAATGGCTCCTACTACCCTGGTAGGCATGAAAGCGTCTACATGCCCCTTGGGAAGAGACATTGCTTTGAATGGATACCCCCTGCGGATTACGGAAATGTTGGCTCAGCTGGAGGGTACCTGTTACGTGACCCGTCAGTCTGTACATACGGCTTCTTCCGTCAAAAAGACCAAACGCGCCATTCGCAAAGCGTTTGAGAATTCCATGGAAGGCAAAGGCACCAGTGTGGTGGAAATTGTTTCCAGTTGCAACTCCGGTTGGAAAATGTCACCCTACGATGCCAATGTGTGGATGGAAGAAAACATGTTTAAGTTCTATCCTCTTGGTGATTTGAAAGATAAATAAGTCAATTGTATGAAAGAAACCATCATTATAGCCGGGTTTGGCGGTCAGGGAGTCTTGTCCATGGGTAAGATTCTGGCGTACTCCGGTCTTATGGAAAACAAGGAAGTTTCCTGGATGCCGGCCTACGGCCCGGAACAACGTGGCGGAACGGCCAATGTGACCGTGATTCTGAGCGACTCTCGCATCAGTTCGCCTGTTCTGAAAACGTTCGATACAGCCATCATTCTGAACCAACAATCAATGGATAAGTTTGAACCTCTGGTCAAACCGGGTGGTCTGTTGGTATATGATCCACAGGGAATTTCCCGCAAACCTGAACGTAAGGACATCCGCATTTATTCGGTGCATGCCATGGATACGGCTACAGCCATGAACAATGTGAAAGCGTTCAACATGATCGTACTGGGTGCTTATTTAAAGGCCAATCCGGTAGTCAGCCTCGATTCTGTGATTACAGGATTGAAAAAATCGTTGCCCGAACGCCACCATAAGTTGTTGCCAATGAATCAGGCAGCTTTGCTTAAGGGCGAAGAAATTGTGGTCTGCGAACAATCGATTTGATTTTTTTTAGGGGAAGGATTGCTACCTTCCCCTATCCTTTTTATCTTTGTGTCGTTTTGGTGATGCGGACGGTATCTCCGTCTTGCATAAAAGGGAATCCGGTGTGAACCCGGGACAGTACCCGCTGCTGTGAAGCTCATCATCAAGCCTTGTTTTCTACCAGAGTCACTGTCTAAACCGACGGGAAGGCTAAACAAGGAGAGCCAAGTCAGAAAACCTGCCAACAACGCAATTTACTGATGCTTTCGGGAAGTAAAGCTAGTAATGATGGTTTTCCGACATCCCCTTCGTGATTGTCTATCATCGTTTACCGGTTTCTTCCTCAGGGTTTGAAACGTTTTATAACTTATAGATAATTACAATGAAAAAAACAGTTTCTTCTTTTAAATGTCTGTGTGCCATCGTCTTATCTGGCGCATTATTGACGGCCTGTGAACCCGATGAATCGTCTGTTTCGGGGGTTATTACGTTTGAGGATGTGGCTTTGGACAGCACGGGGTATTGGAATGGTAGTGATACTTTAGGTGTCCATACTTCTTATGAAGCGTGGTGGGGTGGAACGGTAAATGAGTATACGGGTTATTTTACCTCAGGTATTTTACGTTGTCACAACGTGTTTGACGATTATGGATATGGTTCCACTTCTTGGAAAGGGATGGCCTGTTCCAATCACACGGACAGAGACAGTGTGGGTTACGGCAATCAGTACAGTGTTTATGCGGCTTCTGGTGCAGGCGGCTCTGCCAAGTTTGCAGTGATGAATGGAGACAGTGCCCGTTGTACGTTCAACTATGCGGTACGGGTTAACAGTCTGATGATCAACAATGCCACCTATGCTTATTTGGCCATGAAGGATGGAAACGATGGCATGGGAGCCGTCCGAAAATTCAGGGAAGGCGATTATTTTCGCGTAACCATTGCAGGAGTGAATACCACTGGTGCAGTTACCGATACCATTCAGGTATACTTGGCCGATTTCAGAGAGGGTAAAAGCATGATTTGCAATACATGGACTGCGATTCCCCTAAGTCGTTTGGGTACCGTTAAAAGCTTGGTTTTCACGTTTGCATCCACCGATTCAGGTGATTGGGGCATCAATACCCCGGCTTATGCTTGCATTGATAATTTGAGTTATACCTTGGAATAAACCAAGCTTGACAGGTTGTGCCTGTTATCAAAAAAAGGGAGTAATGCCCCTTTCTATCTGCCCCGAAATCCCCGGATCGTTTCTGCCTTCCGGGGATTTTACGTACATTTGAAGACTTTTTCAGCCCTATGCGCATCGATATCATCACCGTTTTGCCCGAATTGCTGGATGGTCCGTTGAACCATTCCATGTTGAAACGTGCCCAGGACAAGGGTATAGCTTCCATTTACGTCCATAACTTGAGGGAATACTCTACTGACTTGAAGCACAGGCGGGTAGATGACTATGCCTTTGGTTTTTCAGCCGGCATGGTGATGCAGATCGAACCCATCGACCGGATCATCACGCAGTTAAAATCGGAGCGGTTGTACGATGAAGTCATATATACCTCTCCCGATGGTGAGCCATTCAACCAGCCCATGGCCAACCGTCTTTCGTTGCAGGAAAACCTGATTATCCTGTGCGGGCATTACAAGGGAATTGATTACCGGATTCGGGAACACTTGATAACCAAGGAAATATCGGTTGGTGATTATGTGTTGACGGGTGGTGAACTGGCTGCGGCCATCATCACGGATGCGGTGGTACGAGTTATTCCCGGGGTGTTGTCTGATGAACAGTCAGCTCTCTCAGACTCTTTCCAGGATAATTTGTTGGCTCCTCCTGTTTATACCCGTCCGGCTGATTATAAGGGCTGGAAAGTGCCTGACATCTTGTTGTCGGGGCATCAGCGCAACGTTGAGGAATGGGAACATCAGCAGGCTTTGGAGCGGACGAAGAAACTGCGCCCCGATTTATTGAAGGACGGTTTGTTTTAATGCCATTTCAAATCATTTGCATTCGCCACGTGGTGCGCAGGATGTTCCCGATTTTTCAACCAATAATGCTCCGGTCAATTCCTTTACCGACTTGAATCCATGCTTTTGACAATAGGCTTCAATGCCTTCAGCCACTTGTACGGAAATGGCTGGATCAACAAAGTTAGCAGTGCCTATCTGGATGGCCGAAGCTCCGGCAAGCAGGAATTCAACCGCATCGGTGGCCGAACTGATGCCTCCCAATCCAATAACCGGTATGTTGACAGCTTTGGCTGTTTGCCACACCATGCGCAGGGCTATGGGTTTTACACAGGGACCGGACAATCCGCCAGTAATGGTGGAAAGGCTTGGCTTGCGTTTCTCCGCATCGATGGCCATGCCCAGCAGGGTATTGATCAAGGAAACGGAGTCTGCACCTTCGCCTTCAACGGCCTTGGCAATCTCGGTAATGTCGGTTACGTTGGGTGACAATTTCACCATCAAATGTTTGTGGTAAACGGAACGGACGGCCTTGACCACGTTGGCTGCACCGGCAGCTGAGGTTCCGAAAGCCATGCCTCCTTGTTTCACGTTCGGGCATGAAATATTGAGTTCAATACCCGGAATCTTGTCCAATTCCTGGATGCGGGCGGCGGTTTCCATGTAGTCATCTACCGTTGATCCCGATACGTTGACCAAAATGGCGGTATCGAAGTCTTTAATGCGTGGATAAATGGTGTTGACAAAATAATCGACGCCCTTATTTTGCAGTCCCACAGCGTTTAACATGCCGCTGGGCGTTTCAGCCATGCGTGGATACGGGTTTCCTTCACGATGGCGAAGGGTGGTTCCCTTTACGATTATGCCGCCTATTCGCGCTAAATCCATGTAGTCGGTGTACTCTTCACCGAACCCAAATGTGCCCGATGCTGTCATGACCGGGTTCTTCAGGGTCATCCCCTTTAGATAAACGCGTTGATCTACCATTTCAGCAATTCGATGTTAAAAACTGGACCTTCGGTGCACGTGCAAACGTGACCATTTATGGTATCTTCCACACAACACAGGCAGGCGCCGATGCCGCAGGCCATGAGATTTTCCAGAGAGACTTCGCATGGAATCTGATGTTGTCTGGCAAATGTGGCCACGGCCTGCATCATGGGTTTCGGCCCACAGGTGTAGATGAAGTCGGGACTTAGTTGTTTTAGGAGGCTGTGTTGGGTGACAAAGCCTTTTTCGCCCAAACTGCCGTCTTCTGTCGTATAATTGACGGTACCGCAGGCTTCAAACGAAGCGCGCATCACCAAGTCGGTACTGGTTCGTCCCCCCAACAGGAAATGGACTTGATGGCCTGCTTGAGCCAGTCGGCTACCTTGCATCAGAAGGGGAGCGACCCCGACACCACCACCAATCAATAGGCAGCTGGAGGGTTTTGAGGGCATAGAGTACCCTTTTCCCAGGGGAAGGATCATATTGACCGTTGCGCCCGGTTCCAAGGCACACAGCGTCTTGGTTCCATCACCCACTTCCTGCACCAGTAAATGGAGCTCGTTGTCGTTTTTAATGTTACACAGGGAGATGGGACGACGCAAGTAGGTGGATGGAGAACCATCTACCTTAACCTGGGCAAACTGGCCGGGTAATGCGTGTGTCAAGGGGAGGGGTGTTTCAAACACCAGTAAGACGTACCTATCGTTCAATCGTTGTTTGTCGATCAATCGGCAATCCATAAGATGACTGGTTGGGCGCTGCATGTGCGTACGGTTCAATTCTCAGCGCAAAGATACGTTTTTATTCTTTTTCAGCCGGGATAAATTCTTCGTAGGTGTTGTCTGAAAAGAAAATCGCTATTTTCTTCACTTTCACAGCTTTTGATCTTATGGGTATTAGTGGCTGATAATCTGCATGTTGACCAATGTTTTCACCTATTTTAACTGCAATTTCCCTGGCGTATTTGTCGGTTTCCGTAGTTGTACCTGTAAATTCCGGACTCTCGTCAAATAAAGTGGGGCTGTTGTCGCGGTTTGCCTGTTGTGTTTGATACATACTTCCTTCACCGGTGATGAGCCAGGTTCCGCTGATGTCTGGAAATCGGTTGAGTATTCGTTGCAAGGCTTCAAGTCCCGGATTGTTTCGTCCGTTCAGGATGTGGGAGACGGCTGGACGGTTGAGTCCAACCTCGTCAGCAAAGCGTGATGAGGTTAAATTCTTCTCTTCAATAATGCGGAGGATGCGGTCTTTCATAGCCTGTAGGTTGATGTGGTTTGTGTACAAATGTAACAAATGGCTGATTACAAAACAAGGGTAAAAAATAACAATATTTGTAAATAAGTTAATTTACAGAAATTGCATCTGTTGCGCAAATCGTTTCCATTAATTTATTTTATTTTGTAAACAGGTAATTCTATGCGAATAATGAATTGGAGTAATCGGTTTAAGTAAATCGTATATATTACTGGCTATGAATAAGTAAATTCAGATAAATACCTTTACTTAATCCTATTTACAAATAAATAGCCACAAACAGTGATGTAAATCTAGATAATTGATTTAGATAATTATGTTTATATGCATGGTTATCAGTGCAATGATTATATTATGTGCTCATTTGATGTGACTAAAATGGCTATTTACAGACGTAAAGTATGACACTATGCACAGATGTTAATGGGGATACAGATGCAAAACCATGTATGTTTAGCTTCAAAAACTCGTAACAAATGTATACATTAACTGGTGTGTAAGATTGCTATATGTTTGTTTACATATGTAATATGTTACAGATGTATATAAACACGTTATCAACAATTATCAACCATGTTGACAACTGTTGCGTATAATTACATCTGTTTTTGCGAGAATTGCGTAAATCTGTTCGATTGTACGATTGTTTTCATTTACGCGATTCTCGCGCAGTATAATAGTGGAGAAAAAATCAGTGCATGATGCGGAAAAGGAGCTCCTTCAGTAGGTCGCTGTCTGTGCTTCTGGCACCCACTCCTTTGCACATGGCGTCAAAATAGCGAAGGAGTCGAATAATTTGCATGGTTTTTACCGCATTGTAGTTTTTGCCAGCCAGTTCGTATTCACGAACGATACCGTAGGGTACGCCCAGTTCTGAAGCAACTGATCCCTGTGATTTGTCGGTCAGGTAATGATAGTACATCAGATTACTGAAAAAGAATGCCAGTGTGGCTATGGTTTTCACCAATGGGTTGTTTTTTGGGCTTTTTGCGTAATACCCGGCTATTCGGTTGGCTTTCAACACGTCTTTCCGAACAATGGCGTTGAGCAATTCATAATCGTTGTATTCTTTGCTGATGCCAATGTTGTATTCTATTTGTTCGGGGGTAATGGTTTTGCTGCCTTGGGGTAATGTCACACACAGTTTCTCCACCTCTCCTATGATGCGGGACAGGTCGTTGCCGATAAAATCAGCCAATAACGTAGCCGATTTGGTGTCAATGGATAATCCCTTTTCGGTGATATACTGTTGAATCCATCCGGGTAATTCGTTGTCATATAGTTTCTTAGACTCTAACACCTGGGCATTGCGCTCTATATCAGACCAGTACTTTTTGCGTTTATCCAGGGTGCCGTGTTTGTAGTTGATAATCAACACGGCGTTCGGATTCGGCTGACGGGCATAGATGGCAAGGTTTTCATAGTCATTGCAATCCTGGGCTTCACGTAGGCATACTACCCGCTTTTTGGATAACATGGGGTATTGCCTGGCCAACATGACCACGTCTTTTACGGTAACGTCTCTCCCATATATTATGCTCAGGTCGAAGTCTTTTTGGGTCTCATCAAGCAGAGCGTCGATGAGTCTGTTGGCAATCAAGTCAATGTAATAGGGCTCATCTCCCATCAATACGTAAATATCCCGGTATTCACCTCGGGATATTTCATCGAGTATGTGCTTGGGAGTCAGTCCTTGTTTAGCCATGGTTAAAATTGCAAATGCTTGACGGAACGGCCGTTACGAATGATTATGTCCAATGCGGTGATGCCTATGTTCAGGTGTTTTTCCACGAATAGCTCTGTTACCATTTTGTCGCTGGCTTCTGTCTTTACGCCTGATGAAATCATGGGTTCGTCTGAGACCAGCAGTAAGGCGCCTGTGGGAATACTGTTGGCAAATCCCACGCTGAACAAGGTGGCTGTTTCCATATCGACAGCCAGGACTCGAATGCGTTGAAGGTATTCTTTAAACGGGTCGTCGTATTCCCATACGCGGCGGTTGGTGGTATAAACGGTTCCGGTATAGTAGTCTTCCTGATAGTCACGGATGGTACTGGATACGGCGCGCTGAAGGCTAAAGGCTGGTAAAGAGGGAACTTCCGGTGGAAAATAATCGTTGGATGTTCCTTCACCTCGAATGGCAGCAATGGGTAGGATTAATTGACCCAGGTGTAAATCGTGTTTGGTGCCACCGCATTTTCCTAGAAATAAGACTGCTTTGGGTTGGATGGCGGTGAGCAGGTCCATGATGGTGGCTGCGTTGGCACTTCCCATGCCAAAATTGATGATGGTGATGCCGTTAGCTGTAGCATTGGGCATGTTTCCATCTTTTCCGTAGATGGGTACTCCGAATTTTTCGGCGAACAGGGTTACGTAGTGGTTGAAATTAGTCAATAGGATGTGTTGGCCAAATTCCTCCAGGGGTCTTTTTGTGTACCTGGGTAACCAATTCTCTACAATTTCGTGTTTCGTTTTCATACTGTCGGGCTTCTTTCCTACCTTTGGCGCATGCTTAACAAATGTACAAAATGTTTGAGGTAAACCTGCCTGCCTTCGATCACAAATTACGGACGATCAATGGAAAAAATCAGATCTTTGACTCGTTGCGTCGGAAGTTTGTGGCATTGACGCCTGAAGAATGGGTCAGGCAACATGTTGTGCATTACTTGATTGCGTATAAAGGCTACCCGGCTGAGCGGATTGTCAATGAGGCTCAGATTAAGCTGAATGGTTTGGTTAGGCGTTGCGATTCGGTGTTGTACGATAAATCATTGAAGCCTGTGGTTATCATGGAATACAAGGCTCCTACCGTGGTTATCAATCAGTCTGTTTTTGAGCAGGTTGCTGCTTACAATTGGGCGCTGAGGGCTGATTATCTTATGGTCAGCAATGGGTTGACCCACTATTGCTGTCGGTTTGATTATTCGGAACACCGGGTGGTTTTCCTCGACGACATTCCTTCGTTTTCTGAACTTTAAGACAAAAAAAGGACGCTTGAGGGTTCAAGCGTCCTGATTTATAGGGTGATACCGTTGGTTAATGCCGTTTCGGTATTATTCGTTGTTATTAATCGTTGGTCAGGTTGGAGTCAATCATGATGCGTCCGCAGTATTCGCAGACAATGATTTTCTTGCACATCTTGATGTCCATTTGACGTTGGGGCGGAATCTTGTTGAAGCAACCGCTGCAGGCATCGCGTTGAACGGTGACCACAGCTAAACCGTTCCGGGCACTCTTGCGGATGCGTTTGAAGGCAGCCAACAAACGAGGTTCAATCAAGACTTCGATGTCTTTAGCTTTTTCGCGCAGGTTTTCTTCTTCCGAACGGGTTTCAGATACAATTTCTTCCAATTCCTGTTGTTTGATTTCCAGGTCTTTCTTGCGTTCTTCCAATTGCTCCTGGGCTACGGTCATTTCTTCCGACTTGCTGCGGGAAATGGCTTGTGCTTCGCGGATGCGTTTTTCGGCCAATTCGATTTCGAGTCCCTGGAATTCCATCTCCTTGCTTAGAAAATCGAATTCACGGTTGTTGCGAACGTTATCCTGTTGTTCTTTGTATTTTTCAATCAAGCCTTTGGAGTTTTCAATATCCAGCTTACGACCGGCAATGGTGTCTTCGCACTCCTTGATTTCAACGTTGAAGTTTTCAATACGGGTTTCTAATCCTGCGATGTCGTCTTCGAGGTCTTGTACTTCGAGTGGCAATTCACCACGCAAGGTTTTGATTTTATCAATTTCTGATACCACTACCTGCAAATCATACAAGGCTTTCAGTTTTTCCTTGACGGTGATTTCTTTGGTTTCAGCTTTGGAATTTTCAGCACTCATAGGTGTATGTTATTGTATTTTAGACTCTTACAAATAATTGACCGGGTTGGTCTCTACGGACGAAATCCGAACCGCAAATGTAGGGAATTTTTTTGAAATCAAGTTGAAAAATAGCGCTTTTGTGTGCTGTTCCGTTTCAAAATGACCGGCATCCACCAACATGATTCCCAAACCTTCCGTAAAGAATTCGTGAAAACGGGCTTCTCCCGTCAACAGTACGGTCGCTCCTGCCCTTCTGGCTTCAGTCAGAAAACTGCTTCCAGAGCCACCACAGATAGCTACCCGGCTTACGGGCATGCCTGTCGGAGCTGAATGGCGGATGGTCTGTCCGTTAAGCAGCGATTTGACGTGAACCAGGAAGTGAGCTTCGTCCATTGACGTTTCCAGATCTCCCACTACGCCTAAACCGTATTCACCGTGGATTTCACTGGTACCGGCTACCGATAAGATGCTCACCTGTTTCATTCCCAGTTGGTTGGCCAACTGTCCGCTGACACCCTCAATGACTGAATCAATGTTGGTATGACTGGCGTAAATGGCCAGGTCATGCTTGATGGCTTTGACCAGGCAACGCTTTACCCTGCCCGCTCCGACCACCTGTTTGACGGGTCTGTAGAGCAGTGGATGGTGGGATACGATCATGTTGCATCCGGTAGCCAACGCTTCGTCTATGACGGGTTCGGTTACATCCAGGCATATAAGCACGCCGGTAAGTGGTGTATCAGGGTTGCCCACCAACAGGCCGGCGTTGTCGTCGGCTTCCTGAAAGTGCAGGGGAGCAAACTCCTCTATGGTTTCACAGATGTCCTTAACGCGGATCATTTTTGGGGTTGTTTCAACTCCAGGTACAATTCTTCCAATTGAGCGGGATCAATGGTTGAAGGTGCATCACTCATCACATCCCTGCCTGCGTTGTTCTTGGGGAAGGCTATGCAGTCGCGGATGGAATCCAATCCGGCCAGCATGGATACAAAGCGGTCCAAACCGAAGGCCAGACCTCCGTGGGGAGGTGCGCCAAATTTGAAGGCTCCCATCAGGAATCCGAACTGCTGCTGGGCTCTTTCAGGGGTGAATCCCATGATGTCAAAGGCTTTGGCTTGCAGTTGGCTGTCGAAGATACGGATGGAACCTCCACCCAGTTCCACACCGTTGATGACCATGTCGTAGGCATTGGCCCTGACCAGTCCGGGATTGGAATCCAACAGGGCAATGTCTTCGGGCTTGGGTGAGGTGAAGGGATGGTGCATGGCGAAGTACCGTTGGGTTTCTTCGTCCCATTCGAACATGGGAAAATCGACCACCCACAGGGGTGAGAATTGTGTTTTGTTGCGAAGGCCCATACGATTGCCCATTTCGAGACGCAATTCGCACAGGGCTTTTTGTGTCTTGTGGGTGTCACCGCTCATGATGAGCAGCAAATCGCCGGGCTTGGCACCGGTTGCTTCCACCCATTTCATGAGTTGGGCTTGGTCGTAAAACTTGTCGACAGAAGACTTGAGGCTGCCGTCTGCGTCGTATCGGACGTACACCAAGCCTTTGGCGCCAATCTGGGGGCGTTTCACAAAGTCGGTCAGTTCGTCCAGTTGCTTGCGGGTGTAGGTGGCGCAGCCTTCGGCCACGATGCTACCGAGGTATTCGGCACTGTCGAAAACAGTGAAAAGTCCTTCCTGGGTCTGTTCTTTCAGGGGTACGAAGGTCATACCGAAGCGGATGTCGGGTTTGTCGCTGCCGTACAGCCGCATGGCGTCGGCATAAGTCATGCGTGGGAAGGGTTGGTCGAAGGTGATGTCCTTGAGTTCCTTGAACACGAATTTGGTCAAGCCTTCAAACACCTCCAGTATGTCGTTTTGTTCCACAAACGACATTTCACAGTCGATTTGGGTGAATTCGGGCTGGCGGTCGGCGCGCAGGTCTTCGTCGCGGAAGCACTTGGTGATTTGGTAGTAACGGTCGTAACCTGCCACCATCAGCAGCT
>CAYPLF010000060.1:0-14871 GCA_964411555.1 uncultured Bacteroidales bacterium
CGTAAAAAAAATAAGTATAAGGAAGGCGTATAAAAACCTCATCTGCCGAGGAGCGACGCTTTGAGGTTTTAGCCTTCCGTTGCTTATTTTTAGTGTTTCGTAGTCGGAGCCACAGACTACCCTGCCGGCGGAACGGAAACAGTCTATTAGTAAGAGAGAAACAGAGGCACAACGGAAACAGGTACTTGTATAAACGAACAAAGCCACCCCGGTAGAGCAGCTTCGTTTAGTCAAATAAGGAAAGGAAAGAGTTACTTCTTTGAATTTTCAATCGATACTTTGCGAAATTCTTTCATCAACTTTTCAATTTCCAATGATTCTTTTCTAGCGCGGGCACCTGCAGCCTTGTTTCCGTTGGCAGCCTGAGCGGCAGCATTTTTCTGAAATTCGGCGATAAGACCGTTAGCTTTTTCCAATAATGCGTTCATGACTTAGGTTTTAATAGTTAAGAATGTTGCAAATTTAAGACAATCATTCAGATGGCAAAAAATAGAACCTATTTTTTTTCAAAAAAAAGCGGTTTTAAGGTAATGATAAGCCTTTTTTTGAACGCAATAGCGTAACTTGGCACTTAAATAGGATAAAAATGATAAAAATTGGAGATAAAGTCAGGTACCTCGATGCAGTAGGCGGAGGGACCGTAACAGGGTTCAAAGGAAAAGAATTGGTGATGGTATTGGAGGACGATGGGTTTGAAACACCCGTCCTGCTCAGACAGTGTGTGGTGGTCCAACAGGAAGAACCCAAACCACAACGAGAAAAACCTCACCAACCCACCCGGGTAAAGGCAACGGAAGAACTTTCAACCAAAACAACAGCCAATCCGGAACCCACACCATCATCGTTAATAGGCAAACGTCCTCCATTAAAGCTTTCAGAAGAAGGCATCAAGCTGTATCTGGCCTTTTTGACCGAAGAAGACACCCCCTTCAACGATGCCAGGATGGAGAGTTACTTGATCAACGACAGCAATTACAGCCTGTTATTCAACCTGGCCGTGGCCAATGGTAAAGCATGGACAACCTTGCGTTCGGGTTTATTGGAACCCAACACCAAAGAATACCTGGAAACGTTCAGCCGCGAAGAACTACCCGACAGAGAACATCTGTTTATTCAAGTATTGGCCTTTAAGAAAGATGCATTTTACCCGGAACAGAAACCCATTTCCTGTGAGTTACGCCTGGAACAAGTGAAATTCTACAAAATCCATTGCTTCAAGGAAAACGACTACTTTGACGATGACGCCCTGCTGATCCCTTTAACCAGTACCCATTAAAGAAGGAGCAGAAAAGCAAGTCCGTTTGCACACAACAGTACACCAAACCCAATCATCAAGGGCTTGGTCAACTCTTTGCGACCACCCGAGAACCCAATAGCGTAGGCCATCTTGACGACATTGTTGCTCAATGTAGCCAATAAACTGGCTGTCACCACCAAGATGGTCGGTACACCCAACGCTTTGCCGTCCAGCAGGTTCAATATAAAAGGAGTGATATCTCCAACCCCTGCCACCAAAGCCAGTAAATTAATACCCCGGGTGCCAAGGTATTGAATGGCAAAATGAGTCAGCAGGGAAAATAAGACAAACAAGAAGGCAAAAATCAAGGCCACCTTGAATTCCAGCGGGTTATCACGCGCTTCCTCCCGAAGGGAGTCCGTGTCAGTTACCGGAACGGATGATACAAGGCGCCTCTGACGGTAGAGGAAAAAGAATCCAATACCACATGAAAAAGCTGACAACAAACACATGGGCAACAACAACAGAACAAAGACGCTCCAGTTAAAAATGGCGATGATGACCAGTAACCGAAGAAACATCATGCCTACTGCCATAAACATGGCTGCCAGGTATTCAGGCAGTTGTTCAGTCGGCGCTGTCTTGCATTTTTTCGAAAGAATGGTGATGGTGGCCGTACTGCTATACAAACCCCCAATGATACCGGAAACCAAAATGCTCGATTTGTGAAACACATATTGTTTGAGCAAGTAACTCACATAGGAAATAGCTGAAATAATGACGGTGGTCAGCCAGATACGGTATGGAGTCAGGTTGATTTCAGGAATGAACCGTTCATCGGGCAACATGGGTAAAATGATGAACGCAATGAGCATGAACTTGGCCAATGTAATGAATTCATCGTTATTCATTTTTTGGGCCAGTTCAACAAAGGTGGATTTCATTTCAGCCAACAACAAGACTACGACCACTACGGAAACGTACATCCAGGATGGCATGAGACATACCAGAGGCCCCATACAATAGGTGATAAGAGCCGTCACAATGGTCGTCATACCATAATCGTTCTGCCTGCCTATTTTATAATAATAATTCAGGCCTAGCAGGAGGGCCATGACCAAACCCCCGCCGGCAAACAGGGAAAAATCGGAGGGACTGAACCGGTACAACAGGTAACCCAACAGGCCAATCAAGGTGAACGTACGGTCGGTTCCAAACAAGGTTGCTTCCTTGTTCAGGTTTAATCGACGTTGAGACAAACCAATCAACAGGGAAAAAGCAATGACCAACAAAAAGTCTGTCAGACCCGTCGGCACTAGTTGGCTGAAACTCGGTTGCATATCGGTTGGTATTAAACGGATTGTATTTACCAGAATTTATAAGGGTTGACGGCCAGGTGGGAATTGTAGTAACGCCGGTTACCGGTTACTTCTTGCCCCAGCCAGTCCGGTTTTTCAAACGCTTCGTCTTCCGCATTCAGTTCAATTTCAGCAACGATCAACCCTTCATTGTCACCATGAAAGACATCCACCTCATACATGTGTGTCCCTGCAGGAACCAAATACCGGTCTTTTTCAACGAAATTACCGGTGCACAACAGAAACAATTCATTAGCTTCCTGCAGGGTGATTTCGTGATTCCATTCGTATCGGGAAATTCCCGCCGCATCGCTTGCTCCCTTGATGGTAAGAAAGGCACGTTCATCTTCCGTCCGGATCCTAACGGTACAACCCTTGTTTGTAGGCAGATAACCCTGCCTGAAATGCATCTTACGGATGGAAGAAGATTCAAAGGAACCTTGAACCAAAAACTTACGTTCAATTTCTTGCGCCATATGACGTGGTGATCTTGTACAAATGTAAGGAATTCAGGATGAATAGCCTACTTTTCGAAAATCATCCTTGATATTATGCTGAACAACATAGTTTTGTAACACTTTAATGAAATTGGAATTAGGAGTGAGTTTTTATACTTTGCGGTGCCCTTTTCGGAGGCAATCCCTAAAATCTTATCACTATAAAGACATATGTTATGAAAGTGTATCAAACCAATGAAATCAAGAACATCTCCTTGCTGGGGAGTTCAGGAGCCGGGAAAACCACTCTTGCGGAAGCTATGCTTTTCGAGGGTGGTTTGATAAAACGTCGCGGGACCGTTGAGGCTCAAAACACAGTCAGTGACTATTTCCCGGTAGAACACGAGTATGGATACTCCGTTTTTCCCACGGTATTTCACGTGGAGTGGAACAATAAAAAGTTGAATTTTATTGATTGTCCGGGTTCGGACGATTTTGTAGGCGGCGCAGTAACCGCACTAAACGTAACCGATACGGCCATCATCCTCATCAACGGACAATACGGGGTTGAGGTGGGGACCGACCACAGTTACCGCAACACCGAAAAAAACAGTAAACCGATTGTTTTTGTGGTCAACCATCTGGATCACGAAAAGACCGATTACGAAAAAATATTGGAACAATTGCGCGAAAATTACGGCAACAAAGTATTGCCCGTGCAATATCCACTGAATTCAGGACCAGGATTCAATTCACTGATCGATGTCATCCTGATGAAGCGGCTTACCTGGAAGCCGGAAGGAGGCGCTCCCACGTTGGACGACATACCCGCTTCCGAAATGAGCAAAGCTGAAGCCATGAGAAGCGCCTTGATGGAAGCTGCTGCCGAGAACGACGAAGCGTTGATGGAAAAGTTTTTTTCCGACGAAACACTGACGGAAGACGATATCCGCTTGGGTATGCGGGAAGGCATGGTTACCCGCAGCTTGTTTCCGGTTTTCTGCGTCTGCGCTGAAAAGGACATGGGCGTACGTCGTCTGATGGAATTTTTGGGCAATGTAGCTCCCTATGTGACCGATATGCCGGCGTTTACCAATACAAAGGGAGAAGCCGTCAAGTTGGATGCAAAAGGCCCGACCAGTTTATTCTTCTTCAAAACTTCCATCGAACCGCACATCGGTGAAGTCAACTATTTCCGCGTGATGTCCGGTACGGTGAAGGAAGGCGACGACCTGCTCAATGCAGACCGTGGTTCCAAAGAACGTATAGCCCAGTTGTTCTGCGTGGCCGGTTCCAACCGCATCAAAGTGGACGAATTGGTGGCCGGTGACATCGGTGCCACTGTCAAACTGAAAGACGTGAAGACAGGGAATACGATGAATGGAAAAGGCGCGGAAAACACCTTCAAATTCATCAAGTACCCCGATCCAAAATACCGCAGAGCCATTAAACCCGTCAATGAAGCCGACGTGGAAAAAATGATGACCATTCTGAACCGTTTACGTGAGGAAGATCCTACCTGGATCATCGAGCAATCCAAGGAACTCAAGCAAACCATCGTGCATGGCCAGGGAGAATTCCACTTGCGCACACTCAAATGGAGCATTGAAAACAACGACAAGTTGTCCATACAATATATTGATCCCCGCATACCTTACCGTGAAACCATCACCAAGTCTGCACGTGCCGATTATCGTCACAGAAAACAATCGGGAGGTGCCGGTCAGTTTGGAGAAGTACACCTCATCATCGAGCCCTACGTAGAAGGCGTTCCAACCCCTGAATTGTATAAATTTGGCGGTCAGGAGTTTAAGATTTCCGTACGTGATACACAGGAAATACCCCTCGAATGGGGTGGCAAACTGGTGTTTATCAACAGTATCGTAGGTGGTTCCATTGATGCACGTTTTATGCCTGCCATCTTGAAAGGTATCATGTCACGCATGGAACAAGGTCCGCTTACCGGATCCTACGCACGCGATGTACGCGTCATTGTGTATGACGGAAAGATGCACCCGGTAGATTCCAATGAAATCTCTTTCATGCTGGCCGGACGCAACGCGTTCAGCGATGCATTCAAACAAGCCGGTCCAAAAATCCTGGAACCCATTTACGACGTGGAGGTATCTGTACCCAGCGACAGGATGGGTGATGTTATGGGCGACCTTCAAGGGCGTCGGGCTATCATCATGGGTATGAACAGCGAGAAAGGATTCGAAAAGTTGTTGGCCAAGGTGCCCCTGAAAGAAATGTCCAGTTACTCAACCTCGTTGAGTTCTCTTACCGGTGGCAGGGCATCCTTCAGCATGAAGTTTGCCTCCTACGAACTGGTTTCCGCCGATGTTCAGGACAAACTGCTCAAGGAATACGAAGCTCAGCAACAACAGGAAAAAGACTGATTTTCCTTTTCCATACACACGCAAAACGGGAGAGCATATCGATGCCCTCCCGTTTTTTTTCTGGTAGATGGTGATGAGACAGAATTACATGAACAAATTCAGGTTGGCTTGTTCGGTGCGCTCCAGATAGGTGGCCACTCCGCCTATTTGAACACCGTCTATGAACTCCTCAGCCTTAACCCCCATGACATCCATCGACATCTGGCAGGCAATAAACTGCACGCCATTTTGCAGGGCGGTTTGTATCATTTCTTCCAACGAATCCACCTGCCTTTTTTTCATGACCATGCGCATCATTTTTCCGCCCATGCCGCCCATATTCATCTTGGACAGTCCCAATTGCAGGCTGGAACTTGCCATCATGCTGCCGAACGCCTTGCCAAAGAAATCCTTGGAAACCTTGGGTTTATGACGGCGCTTAATCACGTTCAATCCCCAGAAGGTAAAGAATATGGTCACCTTTTTACCCATGGAAACTGCACCGTTTGCAATGACAAAAGTGGCAAGAGCCTTGTCGAGGGCATCACTGAAACAAATCAAAGTGGCATCCCGTCCGGAAGAAACAGAAGCCGAAGAGTTAGGGGCCGCCTCTTTGCGCAACGTAGCGTTGATGACACCCTTTTCTGATGTCAGGTTGAGAAGTTTGTGGTTGGTGACAGTGGCCCATGCCTGTACATCTTTGTAAAAGCCATTGTCAGTCGCCGAAATGGAAAGGGTTTCCCCAACACTGAGTTCATCCATAGCTTGTTTAAGTTTTAAAATAGGCCCAGGACATTGCATGCCGCAAGCATTGACTGTCAGAATCCGCTTAGGTTCGTTGGCTACTGGTTCAGGCCGATGTTGTCCCTGATAAATCAAATCATCAATACCAATGTGGTCACCTTCAAAAATATCCTCGTTGCTCTGTTTTTGAATGGCCGCATTGTAGGTCTTGATTCCTCCCGATAGATTGTACACCTCTTTGAATCCTTGTTGCATGAGGATGCGGCAGGCTACATGGGCACGAAGTCCGACTCCGCAAAAAACAATGATTTTCCTATCAAGAGGTAACGATTTCAAGTGGTCTCTCATCGAATCCAAGGGAATGTTGATGGCACCTTCAATGGTGCCCAAGTTGAATTCGTCCGGTGTTCTCACATCAAGCAAGAAAGCTCCCTCTTTGCAGGCGCCAGCAATGTCACGCCAGGAAACGATACGCACCGTACCGTCGAGAATGTTTTCTGCCACCATGCCGGCCATGTTTACCGGATCCTTGGCAGAGGAATAGGGCGGTGCATAGGCATGTTCGATGGTCGTTAGGTCGTACACCGTTTCACCAGATTGGATAGCCCTTGAAAACAAATCAATCCGTTTATCCACCCCATCATATCCCACAATCTGCGCTCCAAACAAGGTGCCGTCTTCGGGTGAAAAAGAAATCTTGATGGACATAGGCAGAGCCCCCGGATAATAACCGGCGTGTGACGATGAATGAATGGTTGAATCAATGTGTGGAATCCCCATCTTTTGCAGATACTTACCCGAAATGCCGGCAGATGCCACGGTCAAATCAAACACCTTGGCTATGGCCGTATTGATGGAGCCTGTGTATTGCTTTACGTGTCCCTTAACCAGATTATCGGCCAGGATTCGACCTTGTTTGTTGGCCGGCCCTGCCAGATAGGAAATCAAAGGCTTCTTGGTGATGGGATTCGTAAATTCGATGGCATCTCCCAATGCATAAATATCGGGGTCGGACGTTTGCAAATAGCTGTTCACAACTATGCCCCCCGTTTCACCGATGGCCAGTCCGGACTCCCGTGCCAAATGACTGTCCGGTTTGACGCCGATTGACAAGATAACCAGATCGGCCGGTATGGTTTTTGACGATTTCAAGGTGACCAGCAGCTTGTCATCCATCCGTGAAAAAGCACTGACAGCCGAATCCAGGTAAAACTCCACATTCTTCGTCTTCAGGTGTTGGTGCACCAGGGCGGCCATGGAGTAATCAAGCGGTGTCATCACCTGCTCCGCCATTTCGACAATGGTTACCTTGATACCCAATTGATGCAGGTTTTCGGCCATTTCCAACCCGATAAACCCGGCTCCAACTACAACAGCATGAGCCGGATGATACACATCGATGTATTGCTTGATTGTATCCGTGTCGGTCACATTGCGCAAGGTGAAAATACCCTCCAGGTTTACTCCCGGAATAGGGGGTTTCACCGGTTCAGCTCCGGGAGACAGCACCAACTTGTCGTACGTTTCCTTATACGTGGTTCCGTTCTTCAGGTTGCTGACTGTAACGGTTTTTTCACCCGCTTGTATGCTGATGACTTCAGAAAGCACCCTGACATCCACATTGAACCGGCTTGAAAATGAATAAGGCGTCTGGATCAACAGATTCTCTCGTTCGGTTATGGTTCCACCGATGTAATAAGGCAGGCCACAATTGGCATACGAGATATGTGGCCCCCGCTCAAATAGAATAATTTGGCTGTGTTCATCCAAACGTCTCAATCGGGCAGCGGTGGTGGCCCCTCCAGCCACTCCACCAACAATCAGGTATTTCATAGGATATGCTGTTTTGTGCAAAGGTAAAAACTATTTTCTACACAATGTATTTTATGATGGAAAATAAATAGATATAACACTATTTGACCGGAAAAGTTCACGCTTATGCAGGACGATTACTCAAATCCAGCCACGCATCAATGCGTCGCAACGGAGAAGCAAGGATTTTGTTGGTCAAGGTGTAATACCAGGCTATGGGCACAAAACTGAATATGAACCGTTTTGCTGAATAGGCCAATACGTTATCAATGGTATCCCATACATAATCAATATGATACAACATCATTCCGTATAGGAACACACAACCGGCCAACACCAGTATGGTGGTAAGATTGTCTTTTTCTTTAATCAGATACCATCCATTCAGTAGAAAAGAAACAAGCAGCAACACAAACGTCAAACCGTAAAAAAAGGTGTTGGCCAGATGCTCAAACAAGTTCTTCCAAATAAATCCAAGTTTTTCACCATCCCAAAAAAGATGGGTAATGATGATGCCTTCAGAACGCATGTCAAACAGGCGTTGTAAAACCATCCACCCGATAAATGGAGCCAATGCAACAACCGACCAAACAAGCAGGGGCTTATAGGAGGATTGTCGGATGCTGTTTACCAATATGGGAATACCCAAGACGAGGACAAAGAGGATGCCTTCTGAACGAGTCCAACAATTGGCACCCAGCAGAAGGGCACTTAGCAACAGTTGTCCCTGTTTTTTGGATTTCAACCACATCAAACCATACAGGATGCCCAAAGAAGCAAACACCGTATGAATGACATTGGTGGAAGATTGGGATGAGAAAGCCAGTAATTGAGGAGTCAACAACATGAACAAGGAACCTAGTGCGGCACCCGTTTTACCAATCTGTTGCGACAGCACAGCATAGAATCCAATCAGTAAGGACAAAAACATCAATGCTGGAATGAGTTTGGACGTTTCAGCTCCAAACAGGTAAATATAACCGTATGCCAGTTGGACAAATGGTGCATAGGAAATGTAGCTGCCCGCATCCTTTATGTAAGGAACATAAGCTGTGTCGAAAATGGAAAGATTTTTGAACGTGTGTTCCTGAGAAAGTACATATCCAATGGTGTCAAAGCCAACCAGGCTGTCTCTGTCGTACGTTGGAAAAAAAAGACAACGCTCAAGGTTTTGGTACTCAAACCAAACAATAAAACCCATCAACAACAACCATACAAGATTGACGGAAGAAATCTTTTTTATCGTGCTTTGCCAAAAAAGCCGACACGACATCGGGTTCACGCCTTTCCTGAACAGGAAATAAGCCAACACTGTCAGTAGGATTGCATCGCCAATGAGCAAGCTTAGAGGGGTGATGGCCATGTTGCAGGCATCAACAGCAATCATTAAAACCGTTTGAACAAACAAACCCAGTGGAAAGGTCAAACCCATATATTCCGCCAGCGTTGAAGATCCATGTACCAAACGGACGACACATAAACCGATAAGGATGCAACTGAGAATACCTGTCAACTCCATATCATTTGCGTTTTATTTGGAGGCTGTCTGCATACAAAACACCGAATTGAAGCGGATAAGGCAGTGCGTACTTGAGCCGTTCAACTCCCTTTCCATAAACAATCATTACATAATCAATCTTATCTGTATAGATACTTCTTCCATACTCTCTCTCTGTAACAACTTTACGGGGATATAAGAAACGAGTAGCCCACATTTTTTCAAAGGGTACACCGGTAAAAATGCTTTCCTCGTTGTTCGGGAAAAAAGCGGTGTTGCCCGGTAAATAAATGACAGCCGAATCGGGCGTTTTGGAACGAACGGCGTCGAACAAACTGAAAGAAACCCCTAATTTGGATGCATAACGTTCTTGCAGTGTCATAGAGCCATTGTTCATCACAAAGTCGTAGTTGTCTTCCAGCATATCGATGGACCATTCATAATCCTCTTGTTTGAAAATAATGCCAGAAAGTAGGAAATAGGTAACCAATCCGGCGGCCAGATTGATGATAATGCGTTTGACAAAGGGTGCAATCTTGATCATGGTTGTGCCAATGAGATCATTTAAAAAAGCGGAACTTTACCAAAACCCAGATGGCTTTTACACCATCTTTCCACGCTATTTTTTTCCCATCCTTCCTCGACCTTGGGTAATAGTTGATGCCAATTTCGGGAATGTCATACCCCAACTTGGCTACTTTAGCAGTTATTTCCGGGCAAAATTCAAATCCGGTACAGTTGAGAGGGATTGACATGAGCAACGCGGTATTGAAAAGCTTGTAACAAGTTGGTTCATCGGTAAGATTCAAACCATACAAACGGTTGGTCACCCAGGATACCAGGCGTCCGCCCAGGTAATACGTCCAGTACGAATACTGATTGGAACGATTGAGCACACGTGAACCATACACAACCTGGGCGTTATTCGTTGATGCGTAATCAAACAGTTTGACAATATCGGCCGGTTCGTACTCAAGATCAGCATCTTGAATGATGGTGTACTTTCCCGTGGCTTCTTTCAATCCGGATCGGATAGCTGAACCCTTTCCCCGGTTCGACTCGTGACGAATGGTTTTGATCGTGATAGGTACCCGGGTTGCCAAAAGGCTGGAAATTATATGCGGAGTATTATCCGTAGAATGGTCGTCAACAATGATTATTTCAACAGGAATCACATTGTTGGAAAATACAGCCTGGACTTTCAACAAGAGAGAGTGTAACGTTTTTTCCTCGTTATAAACCGGAATAATGATGGAGAGTAGAGGTGTTTGCGTTTTCATGAGCCTGTTTGCCAAGCAAAGATAACACAGATTGGTTGATTAAAGTCAGCATAAATTGGTTGATTATAGTTAATTTGTGTTTCATTGGTGTCAATTTTTTCAAACGGATGTTGAAATGTTAAAATACCCGCTTATTTTTGTCGAATGAAGAAGTCCGTAATCTGGTGGTTGATCGGTTTGATGGCTGTGACATTCGCAGGTCTCATGGTCTTGCAGTACACCTATATACATACGCTTACCAAGACAAGGTCTGAACAATTCGATGAATCGGTGCGGCGTGCTCTTTATCAAGTGGTTCGAAACCTGGAGCTGGACGAGACAGCCCGATACCTGGAAGACGAGTTGGATGAACGGGAAGCCAACACGCTGAACTTTTCTCAATTCGGTTCTTTGACCACGTCAAAAAAGAGTTCACACCTCTTGTCCATTGGCAGCAATCCATCCTTTTCCTCCGTAATGGAATACGAGGAGACCACATCGTTGACTCAAACGGGCCCACAGGTATTCATTTCCATGAGTCAGGGGAAAACCCTGTACAACACGACCGAGAAGGTTCAAGAAACCTTGCGCGAACGTTACCTGGCCCAAAAGGGTCTAATGGAGGATGTAATTTTGCGCATTTTGTACGAGGCCAATGATAAGCCCATCGAGCAACGCATAGACTTTAGCAAGCTCGAACATTACCTCATGGTGGAATTGGCAAACAACGGTCTGGGAAACATGGCCTTCAACTTCAGGGTAACCGATAAAAACGATAAGGAGGTTTACCGCTGTCGAGATATGATAGGAACACCCCGGAAAGCCTATAAGCAAACCTTGTTTCCCAACGACCCAGGTGTAAAAACGGGGACACTGTATCTGGCTTTTCCCAAACGGAAAAACCAACAGTTCGAGAACCTGAAGATTTTTATTCCCTCTGCCTTGTTGTCGTTGGTCCTGCTGATCGTTTTCAGCTTTACCATTTTTGTGATTTTCAGGCAAAAGAAACTCAGCGACATGAAGAACGACTTTGTCAACAACATGACGCACGAGCTGAAAACGCCCATCTCAACCATATCGTTGGCTGCACAAATGCTACGTGACGTGGATGTGGGCAAGACACCCACCATGCTCAAGCATATTTCCGGTGTCATTGTCGATGAAACCAAGCGCCTGGGATTCCAGGTGGAAAAAGTGTTGCAGGTGTCGCTGTTTGAACGTGATAAAGCAACCTTGACCTTCAAGGAGGTAGATGTCAACGACATGTTGGACAATGTCATTGCCACGTTCAAACTGAAGGTGGAGAACTTTGACGGCACCATTGAAAAAGAGTTGAAAGCCAAGCAGGCTGAAATAACAGCTGACGAGATGCACCTGACCAATGTGTTCTTCAATTTGATGGACAATGCCGTGAAGTACCGCAGTTCAGCCCGTGACCTGGTACTGCACGTAAGCACCTGGAACGAAAAGGACACCCTTGTTATTTCCATACGGGACAACGGTATAGGCATCCGGAAGGAACACCTGAAAAAAGTATTCGACCGCTTCTTCCGCGTGCCCACCGGCAACGTGCACAATGTGAAAGGATTCGGATTGGGTCTGGCCTATGTACGTAAGATTGTTGAGAACCACAATGGCAGCATCCGCGCAGAAAGCGAATTGAATGTTGGCACCACATTTATCATTCATTTACCACTACTAAAATAAAAAAACCATGAGGGAAGAAAAACTGCACATCTTATTGTGTGAAGACGACGAAAACCTGGGTATGCTGTTGCGTGAGTACCTGCAAGCCAAAGGTTTGGTGACCGATTTGATGACCGATGGCGAAAAAGGCCTGAAGGCATTTCAAAAATCGAAGTACGATTTGTGCGTGTTGGACGTGATGATGCCCAAGAAAGACGGGTTTGCCCTCGCACAAGATATCAGAGCTATCAATGCTGAGGTGCCCATTATATTTCTGACGGCCAAAAACCTGAAAGAAGATATATTGAACGGGTTCAAAATCGGAGCCGACGATTATATCTCCAAGCCATTCAGCATGGAAGAATTGTTGTTCCGTATCGAGGCCATCATCCGTAGGGTAAAAGGCAAAAAAGCCAAAGAAGTGAACGAATACCAAATTGGCAAGTACCTCTTTGACACCCAGAAACAGATGTTGTCACTGGGTGATCAACAAACACGCCTTACCACCAAGGAATGTGAGTTGCTAACCTTGCTGTGTAGCCACAAGAACCAGATACTGGAACGCAACTACACCCTGATGACCATCTGGGAAGAAAACACGTACTTCAACGCCAGAAGCATGGATGTGTACATCACCAAGTTGCGTAAGCACCTGAAAGACGACGAATCCGTGCAAATCATGAACATCCACGGAAAGGGATACAAGCTGGTGGTGCCCGAGTAAGCTACATACACGTAAAGAAATAGCTCTCCTTTACAAAAGGAGGGCTTTTTTTTGCTTGTTTGCTGAAGGGTTTGGTGGATTGGGATATTTTTTCTATCTTCGCCCCGCTTTTTGCGAGAAGTCCAACTTCCTGTCAAATAGCGAAATCAATGTTTAATTCAACCCATTTATGAACAATTACGAAGCCGTTTTCATTTTAACTCCCGTTTTGTCTGATGTTCAGATGAAGGAAGCGGTAGAAAAATTCAAGGCCCTGCTGGAAGCAGAAGGCTCTGAAATTGTGCATGAAGAATCCTGGGGCCTCCGCAAATTGGAGTATCCCATCGAGAAGAAATCATCCGGATTCTACCACATGCTCGAATTTAAGGCAAACCCCGCTGTGGTTGCCAAGTTGGAACTCAATTTCCGTCGTGATGAACGCGTAATCAGGTACCTGACCATCAAACAGGACAAGTACCACGCACTGTACGCCGAAAAGAGAAGAAGTCTGAAACAGTCTAAAGAAAAGGAGAACTAAGCAATGGCACAAAATTCATCAGAAATTCGTTATTTGACTCCTCCTACGGTAGACTTGAAGAAAAAGAAATACTGCCGTTTCAAAAAGAGTGGTATCCGTTACATCGACTACAAGGATCCTGAATTCTTGAAGAAATTCCTCAACGAACAAGGAAAGATTTTGCCCAGACACCTCACGGGTACTTCATTGAAGTATCAACGTAAGGTTGCCCAGGCTGTAAAGCGCGCCAGACACTTGGCTTTGCTGCCCTTTGTAACCGATATGATGAAATAAAGAAGGAGGAAAGTTATGAAGATTATATTGAAAGAAGACGTCAATACACTTGGGTACAAGGATGACGTAGTAACCGTCAAAGATGGTTACGGAAGGAACTACCTGATTCCTCAGGGTAAGGCCATTGTGGCTACCGATTCTGCTTTGAAGGTATTGGCTGAAAATTTGAAACAACGTTCACACAAGCTGGCTCAACTTAAAAAAGATGCTGAAGCTGCCGCTTCAAAGATGCAGGGCGTAAGCCTGACCATTGGAGCCAAGGTTAGCTCGACCGGTAAGATTTTCGGTTCTGTAAGCGCCATTCAAATTGCCGAAGCATTGGCTGCGGCCGGTTTTGAAGTTGATCGCAAGACCATTGTCATTAAAGATGCCGTAAAAGAAGTGGGCAACTATACCGCTACGTTGAAACTACACCGTGAGGTAAGCGTTGACATACCTTTCGAAGTGGTGGCAGAATAAAAAGCATTCACGCCTGTTAAGGCTGAAAAATAAAAAGCGGTTCGCAGCAGCGAATCGCTTTTTTTTTAGTGTGCGCCACGCATGGCGCATCACTTGACGGTGCAAGTCCGTTATGGGGGCTGGCAGTTGCCAACCATTAGCCAAGAGCAAGGGTGTCCACCGTGAGATGGAATCTGAAGGAAGCTGGCGGCAAAGTTCCGCCCCAAGCGTAGCGCCCACCAAGCACTTAGGAAATGTCAGGAGTTCATTGACGAAGGCTACACGTATGCCATCGACATGGACTTGGAGAAGTTCTTCGACACGGTCAACCAAAGTAAATTGGTGGAAGTGTTGTCGAGAACCATCAAAGATGGACGGGTGGTATCACTCATCCACAAATACCTAAGAGCAGGGGTAGTAGTTCGTAACACGTTCGAGGAAACAGCGCTGGGTGTACCACAAGGCGGTCCTTTGAGTCCACTATTGAGCAATATCATGCTCAACGAACTG
>CAYPLF010000061.1:0-14828 GCA_964411555.1 uncultured Bacteroidales bacterium
GTTCCAACGCGTCATTCAAGAGGCTCAGGAAGCCAGTATTCTCTTCTTGATTCAACAATCCAAGTTGCGTGACGAAGAATTGAATTCAGCACCTGTTAAGGATTTGACCGGTAAAATCGTTGAATCAGGCAGCAATGCCAGCAAAAAAATCACTTCCATTGAAGTGGCTTCTTTTGCTTCTCCCGACGGTCCCACCGATTTGAATGAGAAATTGGCCGGTGAACGTGAAAAAGCAACCGTTGACTTCCTGAATAAGTCGATTAAAGATGCCAACCTCGCAACTGCAGTTGACGCACACTTTACAGCAGAAGACTGGGAAGGTTTCCAACAATTGGTCAGCGCTTCCAGCATGCAAGACAAAGAACTCATCATCCGTGTATTGTCCATGTATCAGGATCCTGAAAAACGCGAACAGGAAATCAAGAACCTGTCTGCCGTTTACAAGAACCTGGCCGATGAAATTCTTCCGAAGCTGAGACGTTCCAAGATGAAAATCACCATGGATGTGATTGGAAAATCAGACGACGAACTGAAAAACCTGGCTCTGAACAATCCTTCAAGCCTTTCTCTCGAAGAGCTTCTTTATGCTGGCAATCTGGTATCAAGTGCCTCCGAAAAGGAAAGCATTTATAAGAAAGTCACCGACATGTTTCCCAATGACTACAGAGGATTCAACAACCTTGGTGTTGCCCAATTCGCTGCCGGTAAGATTTCACAGGCTAAGGCCAGCTTTGACAAGGCATACAGCTTGAATAAGTCTTCAGAAATCAGCAGTAACCTGGCTCTGGTAGCTTTGGCCACCGGTGCAGACGACACGACCATCAACAGTTACCTGGGAGGCGCAGCCGGCTCAGAAGGGCTGAAGGAAGCTCAAGGTATCCTATATTTGAGACAAGGTCAATATGCCAAAGCTGTTACCGCTTTTGGCGACTTAAAAACCAACAATGCCGCTTTGGCTCAATTGTTGACCAAAGACTACAACAAAGCCAAATCAACCTTGGACGCTGTTGCCCAGCCCAATGCTGAAACAAGTTACCTCAAGGCTTTGGTTGGCGCCAGAACCAACAACAAAGACCAGGTTGTCAGTGGCCTCAGCGCTGCCATCAAGGCTGACAAGAGCTATGTGAAGAAAACTCTGACAGACGTTGAATTCTCAAAGTATCTGTTGGATGCATCAGTAGCCGCTTTGCTGAAGTAAGCATCGATTACAATCACAATAAAAAAGAGAGCCGCAATTTGCAGCTCTCTTTTTTTGTACCTACTCCCTGTTTCCGTTCCACCCTTTTATTTCCTTCTTACTAATAGACTGTTTCCGTTCCGCCGGGAGGGTAGATTGTGTTCAGAAAAAATGATGGATTCAGGGTTCTTTCCAGTCTCCGTGTTGCTTGATCAGCTTTATCAGCTTATCGACAGCAAATGCTTCAGGGATATTCTTTTCCACACAGGTTTGGCCTTTGTACAAACTGACCTTCCCCCTTCCAGCTCCCACATAACCATAATCAGCATCGGCCATTTCACCGGGGCCGTTTACGATACAGCCCATGATGCCGATTTTCAGGCCTTTTAAGTGACCCGTCCTTGATTTGATACGGGTTATGGTTTGTTGTAAATCAAACAAGGTACGACCACAACCCGGGCAAGAGATGTATTCTGTTTTGCTGATACGAAGGCGGGTGGCTTGCAAAATACCAAACAGAACACGACAGACAGCGTCAGATTGAATCATGGACGCTTCATGCTGGACATACATGATTCCATCGCCAAAACCATCCAACAATAATGGACCAAGGTCAAGACTTAATTCCAGTTGGAGTTTATCTACGGACGTTGATGAACTGTCCACACACACCACCACGGGCACCCTGCAAGAAGCGTTCAATAACGCATGGAAAAAAGCCCTGCGTTCACCCAGGCTCTTCGCATACAATAAAACAACACCGTTTTTCGAACGATTCAACCGTTGAAGAGTAAGGGCATCCAAATCGCTCCATCTCATTTTGATAAAAAAGAGGGAATCCGGGTTCTCAGATAAAGCATTGAATTCATTGGCCGTGTAAATGGGACATACAGAAGCTTCGGCCTTTCCAACATGTAAGTCATACGCCACTTCTCTTCCTGAGGCAGCGTCAACAGACAATACAAAATCCGGTTTGAACCCTTCCGCGTAATTTCCATTTTCCTGTCCACACACCATGACAACTGGAACCTGCGTTCCACCTATACTTCCAACAGGGTTCGTCACTCGGCGTTGATATGAAAACGGATTGAAGGCCGGACACGGGTCAGCAACAATCGGTTCGTATACCAAACGCCGTTCAACACCCTCAATCAACTGTTTTGCAACTGGAATTTCATGTTCCGGTTCTTCACTTAGTGATACACGTATGGTATCACCAATACCATCCAACAAGAGTGACCCGATGCCGATAGCCGACTTGATGCGTCCATCTTCTCCGTCGCCCGCTTCGGTAACACCCAAATGAAGGGGAAAGTGCATACCCTCCGCATTCATGCGCTCCACCAGCAAGCGGACGGTTTGAACCATGACAAGCGTAGTCGATGCTTTGATGGAAATGACCACATTTGAAAAAGAGACCTCTACACAGAGCCGTAAGAACTCCATACATGACTCCACCATGCCTTCCGAAGTATCACCGTAACGACTCATGATGCGGTCTGACAATGATCCGTGATTGACGCCAATTCGAATGGCTGTATTGTGTTCGCTGCAACGTTTCAGGAAAGGCAGAAAGCGGTCACGTATCTTTTTCAACTCCTGAGCGTATTCAGCTTCCGTGTATTCGAAATAACGGAACGTTTTAACCGAATCTACATAATTGCCCGGGTTGATGCGTACTTTCTCCACGTGCAAAGCTGCTTCATCAGCGGCTTTCGGATTGAAGTGGATGTCAGCGACCAAAGGCACCTCACAGCCTCTTTGACGCAGACCCGCTTTGATCGTTGCCAAATTGGCCGCTTCCCGTTCACCCTGTGCTGTCAGCCTGACCAGTTCAGCACCAGCCTCAACCATTCTCATGGCTTGGGCAATGCTACCTTCCGTATCCATGGTCGATGTGTTGGTCATAGACTGAATACGAACCGGTTGGATTCCTCCCATCAGCAACGATCCGATACGAACCGTGGAACTGATTCGACGAACGGGGTTGAACACATCAGGACAATACGGCATCAATTGGTCTTGTAAGCGTATTCAACGGATTTCAACTCTTCATTGGCTTTCACAATCTTTTGCTTCAACCCTTGTTTGTACTCTACCAGGGCTTTGGCCAATTCAGGATTGCCTAACGACAGCATTTGTACAGCCAAAATAGCAGCATTCTGGGCAGCATTGATGCCTACTGTGGCCACAGGAATACCCGGAGGCATCTGTACAATGGCCAACAACGCATCCATTCCTCCCAGACTGGCACTGATGGGTACTCCAATCACCGGTACCGTAGCCGTAGCCGCAATGACTCCAGGCAAATGGGCAGCCATCCCTGCGGCAGCAATAATCACCTTGATGCCTCTCTCCACAGCCTTGGAAGCAAATTCTTCCACTTCCTGCGGAGTACGATGTGCCGATAAGGCATTTATTTCGAACGGGATCCTGAACTCATTCAACAGTGCCGCAGCACTCTCCATCACCTTCAAATCGGAGGTGCTACCCATGATGATACTGACAATTGGTTCCATGAATTATTGGATAAATTGGTTGTAGGAAGCGGCATTCATTAGTCCCTCCATGTCAGCCGGGTTTTTCATACGGATGCGTATCATCCAACCTGCTCCGTAGGGATCTTCGTTGATCAATTCCGGTTTGTCGGAAAGTTCGGTATTCACATCGATCACTTCACCTGAAATGGGAATAAACACCTCAGAAACAGCTTTGACGGCCTCAACGGTTCCAAAAGCGGCTTCTTTTTCAAAGGTATCTCCAACAGAAGGCATTTCAGCAAATATGATATCACCCAATTCCGATTGCGCATAATCGGTGATGCCAATCAACGCCTCGTTGCCTTCGCATTTCAGCCACTCATGATCTTTTGTATACAATAACGATTCTGGAATATTCATCATCTTAAGTATTAAGGGATTAAAAAATATATACCACATACACACGCCAAGCCCAAGGCAAAGCCCCCGCCGGTCTGAGCCAACGAATGAGCTTTCAAATATACACGACTGGTTGCCTGTAAGCCTGCCAACAAAAGCAATACCACAAAGAACCACAAAGGATTGACGCGTTGTTCCAAACACACCACAAACGCACTAGCCGTCAAACAACCGTAGGCCATGGTGTGAGCACTGATTTTCCATCTTAACGTAATGAGAGAGGCAATAAATATGGAAACCAGTGAACCCAGATACAACTTGACAACTGTCCAAGGTAGGGCAACCCTTATCAACAACAAGACTGTTACCAGGTAAGATACAACAAAAATGACATATGGAATAATGCGTTGAGAGCGTATCGATACGTCAAGATCCGTCACCACACCTCTTTTACGAAGAAACAAGATAGCCAAAGCTGGTAATAAGGCCGTGGTGAAAAAAACCAGTCCCACCACATACATTTTGTAGGAAAGCGGCAATTGTCTGTAAAATCCTGTCTGGAACAACAAGATTGTTCCCACGAAAGGTAAGAGCAACGGATGCAAAATGCCGGAAATCCATTTGAAAAATTGTATCATAACGTGGTGCATTAGATTTCTCTTCGTAATCTGGCAACGGGTATTCCCAATTGATCCCTGTACTTGGCTATCGTTCTTCGTGCAATGACATACCCTTTCTCGGTTAAAATAGCCGACAAGTGATCGTCCGTCAACGGATTGTTTTTATCTTCCGCGTTGATCGATTCTTGAAGGATGGTCTTGATCTCCAACGAAGATACCTCTTCTCCGCTGTCCGTCTGCATACCTTCCGTAAAGAAATACTTCAATGGAAAAACACCAAATTCGGTTTGAATGTACTTGCTGTTGCTCACACGTGAGATGGTAGAGATGTCGTAACCCGTTTTATCCGCTATATCCTTTAGGATCATGGGCTTAAGGTTCTTTTCATCGCCATCGAGAAAGTACAGACGCTGGTAGTCGATAATCGATTGCATGGTCCTGAACAGCGTTTCTTGTCGCTGTCTGACTGCATCGATAAACCAACGGGCCGACTCAACTTTCTCCCTTGCAAATTGCAAGGCTTCTTTGTTCTCCCTTGTTTGGTTTTTCGGGTTCGACTTATAATCGGACAACATATCAAGATACTCGCGGCTAACATGTAATTCCGGCACTGTACCGTTGTTGAGAGTCAACTGCAAATAGCCATCGATGTTTTCAAGCAGAAAATCAGGAATGACCTGTTCCCTGCTTTCTTCCAGGGCTGATCCGAACAGATTGCCAGGCTTTGGGTTGAGACGGTATATTTCCTGCAACATCTGTTTCAACTCTTCCTGAGTACACTCCATTTTTTTCTGGATGGTTTCAAAATGCTTTTTTGACACATCCATGAAATGCTGATCAACCAACACCATGGTTTGGTCAATCAACGGTGTTTGGGGCTTGTGACGCAGCTGCAACAACATGCATTCCCTTACGTCAGAGGCTCCCACTCCGGGCGGATCAAATGTTTGAATCAACTTGATAAGCGCTTCAACTTTTGAACTGGAGACATCCAACCCAAGAATAATGGCAAGGTCATCTGTTATCGAATCGGGAGTACGCCGCAGATAGCCATCATCATCAATATTTCCAATGATAAAATCAGCAATCACCCTGTCGGTATCATCCAATTCCTGAAGAGACAGCTGGTCTGACAAATAGTCATTCAGAGTGGTAGCCGTTCCGGCCGTCATCCAATCTTTCCAGGAATCTTGCTGCCTGCTTTCGCCAGGCATTTTCGACTTGTAGTCGGGAATATCGTCGTCGAACGCAACGTCGTCAAATAAAAAATCATCGTTGTTTCCGCCATCATCGTTTTGATACGCCATCTCATCCTCGTGATCGGGCGTTTTTGGCTCACCGAGTTCCAATGCCGGATTCAAGTCAACTTCTTTCATGATGCGGTCGGACATTTCAATGGATGGAATTTCCAACAGCTTCACCAGTTGTATCTGTTGAGGCGAAAGCTTTTGAAGCAACTTTTGTTGCTGTACCTGACGGATCATGACACGTAAACCGATTTTTTACAAAAATACAAAAAAGGCCCTATTCTTGCATCAGTAACGGAAACTGCTCCCTCCAAGAAATTCACGGAGTAGCGATGTTCGTGGAATCTCAGGTTCTGAGATGGGTACAAAGTATTCCAGAAAGTGCAACAACCTATGTGCTTCCGTGTATTCAACACAGCGTTGAGGAACTTGTCTCAATATGGGTTCAGCATACGTTCGAAGCACGGAAAACTCAAAAATCAAAGCAGAATTGAACATAGCATCAGCATTCTCCTGGTAGGGAAAAATCCACTTTTCCTCGCCCGTTCGGACGCTTTCCCAACGAGAAATGGTGTCTTTTGCCGTGTATCCCCTGTATCGACTGTCTCTGATGATACGACGAAGCAGCCTGTTGTCGGTGGTAGGTATCCAATTGTGATTATCCAATGAAATGGATGTCAAGGCAGAAACATACACTTTGAATAAATACTCAGGATTAATGTCGGGTATCAACTCCGGATTCAAGGCATGAATGCCTTCCATAATCAACACAGTGTTAGGACCCAACTTCAACGTATCACCCAGGAATTCTTTCTTTCCCAATGTAAAGTTAAACCGCGGAATCTCAACCTCCTGACCATCGAGCAAAGCCTTCAACTGTTGATTGAACAAAGACAGGTCCAATGCATGCAACGATTCAAAATCATACTGACCATTTTCATCCAATGGTGTCAGTTCTCTATCGACAAAATAATCGTCCAAAGAAAGAGAGACTGGCTTGATGCCCAACACCATCAACTGAATGCTCAAACGTTTGGCAAACGTAGTTTTCCCGGACGATGAGGGACCGGAAATCAAGATGATTTTCACCTTTTCCCGTCCTTGAATCATGTCGGCAATTTGCGTCATCTTCTTTTCCTGCAACGACTCAGTGATGTTGATCAGGTTGGTTGATTCCCCCTTCAAACAAGCTTTATTCAAGTCTCCAACCGTGTTCAGCGACATAATCTTGTTCCATTTCAGGTATTCGTTGAACACACCCAACATCTTGAGCTGTGGAACAATGTCTTCCAGCTTGGTGGGTTTTCTTCTATCGGGTATTTGCAATAAGAAACCATCAAAATAAGGCTTAAGGTCGAAAAGGGTGATAAAACCCGTTGACATAGCCAACGCACCATAATAAATATCGATGTGCCACCCCATCTTCCAGTACCCGCTATACAGTGAACCCTTTGTCTCCAACAGATTCACAATATCCAACCTGCCCTGTTCACGGAACATTTCCATGACCACACTGGTTTCTTCCTGATAATATTCAATGGGATTGTCGGCATTGATCAATTCCTGCATGCGTTTTTTTATGGCTGCAAGGTCTTTCGGCTTCAGAGGCCTGCCCAAATCCAATTCACAATAATAGCCCTTGGAAACCGGGTGTTCCAACCTAAAAACGCCCTTGGGATACAATTCAGCTATAGCAGATGCCAGGATAAACGACAAGGTGCGAACATACGCGCGCATACCCGAACTGCTGTTGATATCAATGAACTCAATTTGTTTGGGGTTGTACAACTCGTATTTCAGACTGACCGTTTTGTTGTTGATTCGTGCCGCAATGGCTCGGGGCATACTATCTTCCGCCATTTGTTGGTAGATTTCATACGCCGTTGTTCCCATTGGAAAGATGGCATGTTTTCCCGTATTGACACAAAAGATACGTATCGTCTTACCCATATTGTAAATGAATCTGATTAGTGGCTCTAAATTACAAAATATTTTTTACTTTTGCTGACCGTTTGTGTTCATAAACGGTCGTATGGCCGTGGTTACATTGCCTTGATTTTTACCAACTAAAACTATAAAGACAAAAAAAATGAAAAAATTAAGTTTCTTTTTTGCCGCCATCATGCTGGTTCTCAGCGTGAGCTTCGCTTCTTGCAGCAAAACTTCCGAAAAGAAAATGAAAACAGCAATCGACAGCCTTAGTTATGCTTATGGTGTCGGAATGGGTTACAGCCTGGCAGAAAACCTGAAGAAAGAAATCCCGGTTGACATGAACATCGACCTTTTCCTGGATGTTTTTGAAGCCGCACTGAAGGGTGACACCGGAAGATTGGCCATTTCACAAGAAGAAGCCTATGCGGTATTCCAACAATCCATGGCAGCTGTTCAACTTCAAGCTGCTGAAAAGAATAAAAAAGATGCAGCCAGCTTTATGGAAAAGAACGGCAAGAAAGCAGGAGTAGTCACCACTCCCTCCGGTTTGCAATACGAAATCATCAAGGATGCAACCGGTCCTAAGCCCACAGATACCAGCACAGTCAAGTGTAACTATCACGGTACCTTGTTGGACGGAGAAGTTTTTGACAGCTCTGTTGATCGTAAAGAACCCGTTGAATTCGTTCTCAATCAGGTAATCCCCGGATGGCAGGAAGGTATCAAGTTCATGAGCGTCGGTTCCAAGTACAAATTCTGGATTCCTTCTACATTGGCTTACGGAGATCAAGGCGTACCAGGTGTTATCGAACCTGGCGAAATGTTGATTTTCGAAGTGGAATTGTTAGGTTTGGGCGCTTCAGCAGCTAACTAATTAGTTTCCAACAGAAAAAACAAGGGGTTGCTCCATATCGGCGCAACCCTTTTTTTACAACACGTCTTTTCTTTGTAAAAAACAATGCTTTACTTTGCATTATACCTTATAATACTATGAGTGAATCGATTGTAGTTGAGAAAATTGATGTACTGGATCGTCAGATTCTCGATATCATTACGAAAAATGCCCGGGTACCATTCAAAGACGTAGCGGCCGTTTGTGGCGTTTCGCGCGCAGCCATACATCAACGGGTACAACGACTCATCGACCTGGGAGTCATCACTGGTTCCGGTTATGCCATCAACCCAAAAACACTGGGATTTCAAACATGCACCTACATTGGAGTCAAACTTGACAGGGGCTCAAGGTATAAAGATGTGGTTTTGTCCCTGGAAAAAATACCCGAAATCATCGAGTGTCACTTTTGTACAGGCCCATACACCATTCTGGTCAAGCTTTTTTGCCGTGACAACGAACACCTGATGGAACTCTTGAACCGCAAAATTCAAGAAATCGAGGGTGTTACGGCGACAGAAACACTCATCTCATTGGAGCAAAGCATCAAGCGTCACATTCCCATCGTTCCGGAAGAGGAAAAGTAAACCAGGACTATTGTCCTCCGAGGTAGGATTCAACCTGTTCCCTGTCCCGACCAATCTGTTCCACCAACGCGTCAATGTTGGCGAAATGTACTTCTTGCCTAATCCGTTTCATGAAACGGATGGTCATTTCTTTGCCATATAAGTCACCGGTGAAGTTCAACAGGTGGACTTCAATCACAATGGGCGAATCGGTGTGCAAGGTGGGGCGCCTGCCTATGTTCAGCATTCCCTTGAATGCCTTACCTTCCAAATAAACCCACACGGCATACACCCCGATGGCAGGTATGAGTTTGTTGGGAAAAACGGGTTGTATATTGGCTGTTGGAAAACCCAACGAGATTCCAATACGATGACCGCCTACCACTATGCCTTTCATTGAATACGGTCTTCCCAAAGCCAAATTGGCTACCTCCATTTCACCGGAAAGAATCAGTCGACGAATCAACGATGAACTGACAGTCGTTTTATTGGGTTTCGTAACCAAAGAAAGTAAGGCGGGAGTTGATCCTACAAGTGGCAATGTTTCGGACACCTGGGAAAGGAAAAACGGATCAGCCTGAATCACTTCCATGCCCAACTTTTTACCATACGTCCTGTAATCATCCATGCTGTCAGCCCTTGAATTACCAAAGTGATGATCGAAACCCACCACCAAGGTGCTGACATTCCATTCTTCCTTCAACAGTTTCATAAACGCCTCTGCGCTCAAACCAGCCAGGTCCATGTCAAAATCAAGCAACAGCTGGTAGTCCGCATGTGTCTGTTTCAGCAGTTCTGAACGTTCTTCCAAATCCGTCAAAAGTTGAGGATAAAAATCGGCATGCAAGACCATGCGGGGATGCGGCCAAAAGCTGATGACCATGGAGGGCAACCCCTTATCAGCAGCCAATTGCCTGATTGCTTCAATCAAAAACTGATGCCCACGATGCACACCGTCAAAAAAGCCCATGGTAGCCACACAGGCTGACGGCCTTAGCAGACGGGCTGCAATATCCTCAAAGGGCTGTGGCTGATAGGTTTTGATACCCAGCGAAGCCGCCGTTGCACAATTTGCCGGACCATCATCTACAAACAACGTTTCCTCGGGTACAAGACCAGCATCGCTCAACACGTGCTCAAAAATGGCCTTCCCCGGTTTAGATAGCCCCAGTTCAAAGGAAAAATAACATTTCTCAAAACACTCGTTCAGCGGAAAACCGTTGTCGTCAAATTCCTTGAGCCTTTTTGTATGGATGGGATTGGTGTTGCTCAACAAAAACACCCGGTGTGTTTTGGCCAGTTCATGTACCATATGCATCTTGGCTACCGGAATGTCGCCCAAGAAAGACTGCCAGGCATGATCGATCTGTTCATCCGTGGCCGTCACCCCAAACAAGGCTCTGATATCCTTGTGGAACTGATCCACGTCAATATCGCCGTTTTCAATCTGCCCAAAAGGCCCTGAGTGACCATAACGTGTAAGAAATTCGGTTACCCTCGACATACCGAGTGCTGCAAATGCATCCAGGCTTTTCTTCGGATCAAGGTCGACCAACACGCCGCCAAAATCGAATATGATGTTCTTGATGCCCTTGAGTTGAATCATTTGTTGTGGGTGTGATGCTTTCTTTTACGTTCAGCAAAGATACTAAGATTTGACTACCTGCTTTTGGCTGTTTCGCAAAAAATGCGTAATATTGCACCCGCTTTCGGGTTTTGTACGGTTTTGTACGGTTTTCTGCATACATTTCCCGAATCGGGCCTATAGCTCAGTTGGTTAGTAGCACCTGACTCATAATCAGGGGGTCACAGGTTCAAGCCCTGTTGGGCCCACTCAGTATCAAGCACTTACAAATTAATTTTTGTAGGTGCTTTTTCATTCTCAAACTTTTCTCAAACTTTTTCGATAGTATTACAGCCAATGTCACTGCTTATTTAAGCTTTATTTCCAGTGACGCTCACTATACCTATACAAAATATGTCAAATTGACCTTCCTCCCTTACCAGGGGGAGGGGGGGGTAAATCCCTATGGTTTTGCCCCCTGAGGGGCTGCTATTTGATGGCAACGGTTTGCACCAAAAATTTTTTCCCAATTTTTTTTGCTAATTTTTCAAAAAGGGTGGCATGCGAATTTTTCCCATGTGCTTGATAAACAGGCAAATAATATTATAATTAAATCTGTTTTTTAATTTCATGCATTTATATCGTTTCATCAGGTTGTTTTTTACATTAATTATTCGTACATTTGTTGTGGTTGGAAAAAAACCATCCTAGAGACCTGTTTTCAATTTTTTCATCATAAGGTCTCGAACTGCAAAACAAACAAATCTAACGGTAAAAGCACCGAGTATGATCGCATTGATCGACTTGGGAAGTTTCAAGCAACCTTTACGGAGGCATGCTATCACTATGGCTTTTAAAAGCTTCGAACCGTCAGTGCTAATATGTTAATATAGAGTCAGATAATGAGTATAAATTATGTATAATGTTATGATTTTTATAAATGCGGCTACCATTAGTCATTTTTTTTGGTCGCTCAGAAAACATGATGCATGGACACCATGGACAGGGTATTTCACATATATTGAAAACTTAATATTACGTTGTACCTCCAACACCTGGTACCACCCCCCTTAGGTACGAGTTCTATAAAAAGTCTTTTAAAAGTAGAAAATATCGTGTCTTCCCGTCCACCATAAAAAAGAGGATAGGTGAAAAAAAGTCGGCTTTTTTGATACAAAAAAGCACTTATCTACATATTTACGGATATAAAGACACATTTTTTACCAATAAGTGTTTAAAAATCAAAAAAAGAATCTATTAAATAGATGAGGCTCCCTGGAACGGGAACATATATAAATAATAATATCATTAATAAATTAAAAAGAATGATTAAACAACATCGAATCAATCTCTACTTAGACGCAGATCTAATGGAGGTTATCAGTGAAAATGCGAAGAAGAGCTATCTACCGATAGCCGCATTTATCAGGCAGTTACTATATGTGACCCTGAAGACAAACGAAAATAACAAGAGTATTAATGTAAACGAAGATGGAAAATGAAAACAGTACACTAAACGAAGTAATGGCAACAGGAGCTCAGACCCAAGTTGCCCAACCAATCTGGCAGTTCAGACCGAAGTATGCCAAAGAAAAAGGATTTGGGCTTTCCGTTATAAGAACTAGCAAAGAGAAAAAGCCATTCGACAAATGGACGCAATATAAGGATGTAGAAAACCCTATTGAATCATGGTATGAACATTTTTTAAAGGGTGGTTACATTGGCATCATTTGCGGAAAAGTATCTGGGAACCTTGAAGTCCTGGACTTTGACCTGAAAAACGATCCAGACAAATCAATTTTCGATGAGTTTGTAAAGCTAGTACCAGAAAGTCTGATTTCTAGACTAGTATGTCAAACGACTATGAATGGTGGCTACCACCTTATATATAGGTGTTCAGAAATTGCAAGTGGAAATCAAAAGCTTGCTCATAGCAGTGATGGTGAAGTCATAATTGAAACCCGTGGTGAGGGAGGCTACTTCTGCCATCACAAGTCCAACTATCTAGTTAAGAATGGGGTCTTTGATATGGAAAATCTGGTATATGAGATTCCCGTCATTACTGAATCAGAGCACGAACTATTACTTACTGCTGCTAGATCCCTAAACAGAAAAGTTGAGAAAAAGACCTATGGTAGTTATAAGGATAACGCCATCAATAGGTTTAACGAGGAATACAATATCTTGGATTTGTTCGAAAAGAATGGATGGGAGATAGTCAAAGAGGATGACGATAAGGTATCTCTGAATAGACCAAACTCAACTAGTGTTCACTCAGGCTATTATTACAAGGATACCAAGTCCTTCATATGTTTCAGCTCATCAACTGACTTTGAACCGTCAAAGCCTTATAATCACTATCAAGTACTTCAGGTTCTTGAGAAGGAGGAGGACAAACGGAAGTACATGAACAAACTGGATGAACTTGGGTTCCCATCGGAGAATGCCCCTTCAACAGGACAAGGGAAAGGAGATAGAGTAACGGAAGATCAAATAGCAGAATACCTAAATTCAAGAGGCGTTCGTTACGATACCTTCCTACAAGATCTTACGTTGGATGGCAACATCATTACGGAACAGCAGTACAATACATTGTCGATAGATTTAAAGAAGCACTACGGAAAGATTATTCCAAGAACAAGCTTCGAGGAGGTCATAAAATCGACATACATTACCCAATACAATCCGATACTGACTTTCATTGATAAGCATGGGAGTTGCGTTTCTGAGGGGAATTTCGAACAATGGGTCGATTGTATGGATTTAAAGAACAAAAGCGTAAATAAGGCAACCGTTGTACACTTCTTTAAGAAGTGGTATGTAGGAATTATTGCCCAGGCGTTAGATGGTGAGTATCCTAATGAATTTTTCCTATCCATTCTTAGCAACCAGCAGGGGATAGGGAAGTCAACATTGCTAAGAAAATTTGTTCTCCCAGTGGATCTCCAAAAGTACATAATGGAACATGAGCTAACGTTTGATGATGATTTCAAGGTCATTATGGGACAAGGCTTGCTGATAGTCGATGACGAGATGGACGGGAGAACCTATGAGGCTGAGAAGTCCTTTAAAAACCTGCTATCAACCAAGGAGCTAACAACAAGGCGCAAGTACGACAGAAGGATAAGCAACATAAAGAGAAGAGCTTCATTTGCGGGTTCGGGCAACAACCTATTCGTTGTTAAAGAAAAGCAGAACAGAAGGATTCTACCAATTGAGGTAGGCAAAATCCACTATGATAACCTGGATAAGCTAAAGCTTGATGAACTGTTTATGGAAGCGTATCGACTGTTCAAAAACGGTTTCAAATACTCATATGAATATACTGATGACAAGATGCTTGAGGAACTGTACTCAGATTACAGGCAAGTGTCAGATCTTGACCTTATCTTCGATGAATGCATTGAAGCTCCCAGTGATGGAAAGGACGTATTCAATATCACCTGCCTTGATTTGTTGCAGACCCTTAATAAGGGATACGGATCACTTTCAAGAATGATAAACTCAAAATCAATCGGCAACATGATGGTTGACCTGAAGATAGATCGAGTACGATTGGGGAAAAAGAAGTCAACATGCTATTGTATAAGCTCAGAGTCATCAATCATCAAAGAACTTCCAAGAAATGCACTATCCTGGAGTCTAAATGATGCCAAAATGAAAAGCTTGCTTTTAGTGGATGAGGAATTCTAGCTTGGAGTATGACTTTCAATAATGCTAGGGGGTGCTGAGTACATTGTATTTTGCACCCCTTGCTTTTATTGTGGTTTTATCGTTCATGCACAACCGACAGCTCTAAAAAAACCGCAACATTACCTAACCTAAACTTGCACATAAACACAAACAATCGTAAATTCAGCTCGAAATAACAACCTTAATACTTGCCAGTTAAATGTCCCAACCCCCTATAAGTTGGACACAAAATATGTGTTCTCATAGGTGATATTTGTT
>CAYPLF010000062.1:0-14100 GCA_964411555.1 uncultured Bacteroidales bacterium
CAAAATCTCTTCCTTGTACTACTTGTATCTCACTATTCCAAAGAACGCTTGTTTGATGCTTTCAGGCATCTCCTTTTCAGAAAACAACCGAGCTTTTAACAGACTCGGCCTTCATTTTTCCGGAAAGGGTTACAAAGATACGTCAAGTTTTTGAATCCACAAATCTTTTCAGTAAAAAAACGCAAAGATTCTTGCGTGGAACAGGCACTCAGCCGTATGCTTTACGCTAAAAGCGGATGCAAAAGTAGGCTGTTTATTTGAGTCAAGCAAACAAATTGGCGTTTTTTTATGCTGAAAAACATAAAAAACTCACAGTTGTCTGATAATCAACACAAAATGCAAGGAACAAAACGGCAAAGAAGTTAGGCACCGGGGTGTCCATCCAAAAAATCGACAGCGCCATCCAATGCGCCAGGAAGGCCATCCAGCAAATCAGGAAAATCATTCAATACACCTGGAAGATCATCCATGGATTTCAACGTTATATATGTATGGTCAGGAATCGTAGCATTTTCGTGCGCCCAAACTTCGGGTTGTGGAATGTGTACAGCCTTGGCTCCCAAAGCCAATACAGGAGCAATGTCAGAACGTAGCGAATTGCCTACCATCATGAATTCATGCGGACGCACATCCAGAATTTCCAACAATCGACTGTAATTGGACACCTGTTTTTCCGTTACCACCTCTATATGGTGAAAATACGGCAACAAACCGGAAGCACTCAGCTTGCGCTCTTGGTCGAGCAAATCACCCTTCGTGATCACAATCAATTTATAGTGCGGCTTCAATCGGGGAAGTACCCTGTCCACACCCGACAATAAGCGGACCGGACGCCCCAACACCTCACGTCCCAGATTGAGAATGGTCTGAATGACCGATGCCGGAACCCGACCCGCACTCGCTTCAATGGAAGCCTCAATCAGAGAGAGCGTAAAGGCCATGACACCATACCCGTACCAGGGCAGATTCCGCTGTTCAATACGATACAGCAAACGACTCATTTCATCGGCAGACACATAGGTCGCCATAAGCTGGCAACACCTTGTTTCCATCTCCTTGAAATGCACACCGTTTTCCCATAAGGTGTCATCGGCATCAAAACCTATTACTTTAATTGAATCCATATACACGTATTCGAACAAGCCCATCGTAGTATCCAAAGATACAAGCCCGGAAAAGCAAGCTGTTCCAGTGAAAATTCCGTGGTTTCCGGTTGGACAAAGATACTGGATATCCCAAAAAATCGATTATTTTTGTGTATAAAACACAATCATGTCCAGCAAGATCACACTCTACCAAATCGGTTCACCCAACCAACAGATAGAAAGCACCTTTTTCCCCGATATCACGGTGGAAAGCCAGTGCAATCCGTACTCAAGTGAAGGTCTGGCACGTATCATTGAATCGGCCGAATCCGACTACTTCCTGCTTTGCACCGCTCCCAAACTGCCGATTCCGGGCCCACACGCCATTGACCGCATGATTCAAGTGGCCACCGACACGGAAGCGGGCCTGCTGTACGCCGATTACCTGGAATCCGCGAACGGCTCCCTAATGCCACACCCCTTGAACGAGTATCAAGAAGGCAGCTTACGCGACGATTTTGATTTCGGTACCTTGTTGCTGATTCGAACCGAAGCAGCCAAACTGGCATTGAAGACGATGGATTCCTCCTTACAATCAGCCGCCCTGTACGATCTCAGGCTCAACTTATCCCGAAACTGGCCTATCGTACACCTGGACGAACAGCTATACACCCAGGAAATAGGCCGTTCAACCAATAAAGAAGCCAACCAATTCGCCTACGTGGATCCCAAAAACAGAGCTGTTCAGTTGGAAATGGAAGCCGTGTGTACCAACCACCTGGCCATGGAGTCAGCCTGGTTACCCCCCGAATGTGAAAAAATTGACCTGACCACCGGAAACTTCCCGGTGGAAGCCAGCGTCATCATACCGGTGAAAAACCGAAAAAAGACCATAACCGATGCTGTTACCTCCGTGGTGAATCAGCAAACCGATTTTCCGTTCAACGTAATTGTCATCGACAATCATTCCACCGACGGAACCACCGAAATCCTGGCTAACCTGGCTCAAAAGGACAACCACTTGATCCACCTGATTCCGGAACGGAACGACCTGGGCATTGGCGGCTGTTGGAATGTCGGGGTGCATCACCCGCAGTGCGGACGGTTTGCCATTCAACTCGACAGCGACGACGTATACAGCGACGGAAAGGTGTTGGAACGCATTGTACACGAATTCTACACGCAGAACTGCGCCATGCTTGTAGGCAGTTACCGTATGTGCGACTTCAACCTGGAAACCATTCCACCGGGCATCATCGACCACAGGGAATGGACAGAAGAAAACGGGCGGAACAACGCCCTGCGGGTGAACGGACTGGGTGCACCCAGGGCCTTTTTCACCCCCCTATTGCGGAGTATCAACCTACCCAATACAAGCTACGGCGAAGACTACGCCATGGGGCTGCGCATCTCCCGCCAGTGGAAAATCGGACGCATCTACGACGTCTTGTACCTGTGTCGTCGGTGGGAAGACAACTCCGATGCTTCAATCAACCTGATTAAACTCAACCAATTCAATCACTACAAAGACAAGCTAAGAACCATCGAATTGAAGGCCCGTCAACGCCTGAACCAGGAATTAGCCAGTCAATAAACCGTCTAGCCATGTACAACTTCAGCTTTTTCAATTCCGTAAAAATCATATTCGGTAAGGATACCATCAAAAAAGTAGCGGAAGAAATACCCGCCAACCAACGCATCCTGTTGGTGTACGGAGGAGGTAGCATCAAGAAAAACGGTGTGTACCACCAAATCATGGATGCACTCAAGGGTCGCGAGGTCTTTGAATTTTCAGGCATCGAGGTGAATCCGGTTTATGAAACCTGCCTGGAGGGCATCAAGCTCATCAAGGAACAACGCATCGATTTCATCCTGGCCGCGGGGGGAGGATCTGTCATCGACGCCTCCAAGTTCATGGCCCTGGGCAGTCAGGCCGACGGCGACTTGTGGGACATTTTCTCCAAAGGCCGTTTACCAGAAAAAGCGCTTCCCCTGGGAACCATCCTGACACTGCCGGCAACCGGAACGGAAATGAACGGCAATGCTGTGATCACCAACCAATCTTTGCTTAAGAAAGATTCCTTCGGCACACCCCTGGTGTACCCCAAATTTTCCATCCTAGATCCTGAAACCACCTATACCCTGCCGGCCCGTCAGATTGCAAACGGCGTAGTGGACGCCTTTGTCCATACTACGGAGCAATACCTGACTTATCCTGTCAATGCCCAGATTCAGGACCGTTTTGCCGAAAGCATCCTGAGCATTCTGACCACAACCGGTTTACAGGCACTCAAAACACCGAAAGACTACGACGTCAGGGCCAACCTCATGTGGGCTTCCACCTGGGCACTCAATGGCTGGATTGGCGTTGGTGTACCGCAAGACTGGGCTACCCACAGTATTGGCCATGAACTGACCGCCTTTTACGGACTTGACCACGCCCAAACCCTGGCCATCGTACTTCCCGGGCTATTGAACACCCTATTGGAAAAGAAGGCAGCCAAACTGGTCCAACTGGGTGAAGCCGTTTTCGGCATCAAAGAAGGCAGCGAGAAAGAACGCGCATCAGCCACGGTGAAAGCCATTGACGCCTTCTTCCGACAGATGGGAGTTGGCACGCGCTTATCCGATTATGGCCTGGGCGAGGAAGCCGTCAGGAAGGTTACCGAACGCACAAAAGAACGCGGTTGGGTGTTGGGCGAAAACCAGAACATTACAGCCGAAGTAGTTGAAACCATCTTAGGTAGCCGTTTGTAAACATGCAAACCCCTTCAGATTTTTTCGAGACCCAATTGAAGGAGTGGCCGCTCGCGGCTGAAAACTACAACCGGCTTAACCAATCACTCACCCGCACCGTAACACTCAACGGAACCCGGTTGGTGCTACAGGTAAATCCGGGGCGGATCGCTTCAACCGTGGCCAACACGGCGGCAGGCGCCATCCGCGAACGCCCTTGTTTCCTGTGCGATGCCAACCGCCCTCCGGAACAACAAACACTCAAGGTTCCAGACGAACCGCGGTTTACCCTATTGGTCAACCCCTTCCCCGTTTTTCCCAGACATTTCACCATCATAGGCAGACACGAACCTCAACGGCTTACACCTTATATAGAGGTACTGTTCCGGTTGGCGCAGTGGCTGGACGACTTCGTAGTGTTTTACAACGGACCCCGCTGCGGTGCTTCGGCCCCCGACCACTTGCATTTTCAGGCGGGCAATAAAGGGCTCATTCCCATTCAAGCCGACATTGACAGCATCAGAAGCCACCATACGGTACACATTTTGACTCAGGAGGACGCCACCCTCTACCAACTCACGGGGCTATCCCGCGGGGGATGGCTGTTGGAGGGAAAAGACGATAAAGCGCTATGCCGATTGGCCACACAGTTGATGGAAACAGTACAGGCCACTCCGTCCATGCAAACGCCACAAGTTGAACCATTGATGCACAAGCAGCATACTGATCAAACTGAAGCGGAGGAACCCATGGTCAACGTATTGTGCTGGTACGACCAACAAGGATGGCATCTGGTTGTATTTTACCGCAAGGCCCACCGGCCCTCCTGCTATTTCGAAAAAGACGAACACCAACGCCTCATCAGCCCGGCCGCCGTGGAAATGGGAGGCTTGGTGATTGCCGCCAGACAAGAAGACTTCAACGCATTAACGGAAAAAGAATTGACCACCCTCTTCAACGAGGTATCTTGGGACGATGAAACCATAACACGCTGCTCACACCAGTTACTACACCGCACTCACACACCATGAACAGTCACCATTTTAATCAAGAACCCTATTTGGAAGTAGGCCTCGTTTCAGGCCTGGAACTTCATATAACCTTTCAACAGCCCTATTATATCCAACACACTGGCAATACGCTGGAAACAACCGACAGACAGTTTGAAGGCGATTACACCGTTATCTACCAAAACGGACACATTCTCTTTCAGGAAAACACCTATGATCAACTGCGTTTTGTTCCCATTCGACCGGGAAATACGTTCGAGCTACACGACGTACGCATCGGCATCGGTTTTCATTGGGAACGGACAGAACGGCAAGCCTTTGAAGGAGAGCTCCTTCTTATTGTCGCAAACGAATCCATTACAGCCATCAACCGGGTGCTGTTGGAATCGTACCTGACCAGCGTCATCTCCTCCGAAATGAGCGCCGATGCCTCGCTGGAATTACTCAAGGCACACGCCGTGATTTCCCGCAGCTGGCTGTTGTCGCAAGTGTTGCAAAAAGGCAAGAATGGAAAAACCAAAAGTGGCATGCTGGAAACCGAAACAGAACGGGTAAAGTGGTACGACAGGGAAGACCACGATCTGTTCGACGTTTGCGCCGACGATCACTGCCAACGCTACCAGGGAGTGACCAAGGCCAGCAACCCGAATGTCAGACTGGCCATTCATTTCACGCGCGGAGAGGTCTTGCGCAGTGGGGACGAATTGTGCGACGCCCGTTTTTCAAAATGCTGCGGTGGCTTCCTCGAAGAATTCCAGTATTGCTGGGAAAACACCCCTAAGCCTTATTTGAAAGGCAAACCCGACTGTTGTACCAAGAAAGACGACACAAACCCCGAGGTATCCACCGACCTACGGCAAGAACAAGCAGCAAGTACCTGGATTCTGGGCAATCCCCCCTCCTTTTGCAACACGCACGATCCGTCCATCCTTTCCCAGGTGCTCAACAACTATGACCAGGAAACATCCGACTTTTACCGTTGGAACGTACAGTACGGACAGCAGGAAATCAGCGAACTGTTTAACCGACGCTCCGGTATGGACGTGGGTGACATTCTTGAACTCGAACCCTTGGAACGCGGCGTCTCAGGACGCATTGTGCGGCTCAAGGTAGTAGGCAGTAAAAAAACCGTCGTGATAGGAAAAGAGCTGGAGATCAGAAAAGCCTTTTCGAATACACACCTCTACAGCTCCGCCTTTGTTGTGGAAAAAACCACAACCGGATTCACCCTGCATGGAGCCGGATGGGGGCATGGAGTCGGCCTGTGCCAGATTGGTGCCGCCGTCATGGGCGAACAAGGTTATTCCTACCGGGAAATCCTGGCCCATTATTATCCTTCCACCATCCTTGATTCCCTGTACCCCTGAAACGAACCCTTTAACAGACACCCATGAAAACCCGCAACCCCTGGACCTGGATTCCAACACTTTATTTTGCCGAAGGCATTCCCTATGTGGCCGTCATGACCATCTCGGTAATCATGTTCAAGCGCTTCAATATGTCCAATACCGATATAGCCTTCTACACGAGTTGGCTGTATTTGCCATGGACCATCAAGTTCCTGTGGAGCCCCTTTGTCGACCTGATCAAAACCAAACGCTGGTGGGTGGTAACCATGCAACTGCTCCTGGGAGCCTGTTTTGGCGGAGTGGCCTTTTCGCTGCCCACGCCCCACTGGTTCCAGTACAGCATGGCCTTCCTCTGGATCATGGCTTTCACTTCTGCCACCCACGATATTGCCGCCGACGGATTCTACATGCTGGGCTTGGACAACAAGCAGCAGGCTTTCTACGTAGGCATCCGCAATACCTTCTACCGTCTGGCCATGATTACCGGACAAGGCTTGCTCATTATTTTCGCCGGCTGGCTGGAAAAAATAGACCTCTCCGTTATGGCAGAGAAACAAGACGCAAATGCCTTGATTGGCTGGGCTCTTCCCATAATCGAAAAAACCGGCACCGTTCCTTTCGCCTGGATGGCCACCTTTCTCCTCATGGCCATTCTGTTCCTGTGCATGAGCTTGTACCACAGACAGATGCTGCCACACCCGGAAGCCGATGCCCCCAATCCCACCCGGAGTATGAGCGACATATGGAAAGCCTTTATTGAGACCTTCGCCACCTTTTTCAAGAAAGAAAACAGCGGCCTGGCCATAGCCTTCCTGTTATCTTACCGATTTTCCGAAGCCCAGCTGTTGAAGCTATCCACTCCTTTCCTGCTCGATGACAGAAGCGTGGGCGGATTGGGACTAAGCACAGCCGATGTAGGCACCGTATACGGTGTAGTGGGTGTGATAGCCCTGATTGTAGGAGGCATTTTGGGTGGCATCGTAATTTCCAGACAAGGATTGCGGAAATGGATCTGGCCCATGGTGCTCTGCTTGACACTGCCCAACCTGACGTCCATCTACTTCGCCTATGCCCAACCTGATAGTCTGTGGATCATCAATGCAGGTATAGCTTTCGAACAATTCGGTTACGGGTTCGGGTTTACCGCCTACACCGTTTTCATGTTGCTTTTCTGTAAAGGCGAACACCAGACTGCCCATTATGCTTTTTGCACAGCCTTTATGGCTCTGGGCATGATGCTACCCGGCATGGCTGCGGGAGCCCTGCAGGAGTGGATGGGTTACCAACACTTCTTCATTTACGTCATGGTCTGCGCCCTGGTTCCCATTTTGATGGTAATCCTGGTTCGTCCCAAACTGAAAAAAATGGAAAATACCACTGTTGGAACGAAACCATAACTATGACAAAACCGCCGCAGGCCCGAAAGCCTGCGGCGGTTTATCCTACCTATTGAACTGAACTACCTATTATTTTACTTCCTCGAAGTCCACGTCGGTCACGTTGTCGGAGCCATTGCCGTTGGATTGGCCACCCTGTGATTGTTGCTGGCCGCCGAAATCCTGACCACCGAAGTCTTGCGGACCACCTTGGGCACCACCTTGTGCACCGGCCTGGTTGTACATTTCCTGCGAAGCAGCCTGGAACACGCTGTTCAACTCAGCGGTAGCGGCTTCAATACCCGGCAGGTCTTGTGCCTTGTGGGCTTCTTTCAACTTGGCCAGAGCCGCCTCGATGGGAGCCTTCTTGTCGGCAGGCAACTTATCACCCAACTCTTCCAATTGTTTTTCCGTTTGGAAAATCAAGCTGTCAGCGTGGTTCAAGGCATCGATGCGTTCCTTTTCCTTTTGGTCGGCTTCCGCATTGGCGGCGGCTTCATCGCGCATGCGTTTGATTTCGGCATCGGTCAAACCGCTGGAAGCTTCGATGCGGATGCTCTGCTGTTTACCGGTGGCTTTATCTTTGGCCGATACATTCAAGATACCGTTGGCGTCGATATCGAAGGTCACTTCAATTTGCGGAGTACCACGACGGGCAGCGGGAATGCCGTCCAAGTGGAAACGGCCGATGGTCTTGTTGTCCTTGGCCATGGAACGCTCACCCTGCAGGATGTGGATCTCCACAGAAGGCTGGTTGTCTGCGGCCGTGGTGAACACTTCCGATTTCTTGGTCGGGATGGTGGTGTTCGATTCGATGAGCTTGGTCATTACACCACCCATGGTTTCAATACCCAAGGAAAGAGGAGTCACGTCAAGCAACAATACGTCGGTCACATCACCGGAAAGTACAGCACCCTGGATGGCAGCGCCTACGGCAACCACTTCATCGGGGTTCACGCCCTTGGACGGGGTCTTGCCGAAGAATTTTTCCACCAAAGTCTGGATGGCGGGAATACGGGTTGAACCACCCACCAAGATTACTTCGTCTATGTCGCTGGCGGTCAGGCCTGCATCAGACAAGGCCTTGCGGCAAGGTTCAACACACGCCTGAATATAGCGGTCACACAATTTTTCAAATTGGGCACGGCTTAAGGACTTCACCAAGTGCTTGGGAATTCCGTTCACCGGCATGATGTACGGCAGGTTGATTTCGGTCGAAGTGGAGCTGGACAGTTCAATTTTGGCCTTTTCAGCGGCTTCCTTTAAGCGTTGCAACGCCATCGGGTCTTTGCGCAGGTCGATGCCTTCGTCCTTGATGAATTCTTCGGCCAACCAGTCGATGATGGTCTGGTCAAAATCGTCACCACCCAGGTGGGTGTCACCATTGGTTGATTTCACTTCAAAAACGCCATCGCCCAGTTCGAGGATGGAGATATCGAACGTACCACCACCCAAGTCGAATACGGCAATCTTCATGTCCTTGTGCTTCTTGTCCAATCCATAGGCCAGAGCAGCAGCAGTCGGTTCGTTCACGATGCGGCGTACCTTCAGACCGGCAATTTCACCGGCTTCTTTGGTAGCCTGACGTTGAGAGTCGTTGAAGTAAGCGGGAACGGTGATGACAGCGTCGGTCACTTCGGTTCCAAGGTAGTCTTCCGCCGTTTTCTTCATCTTCTGAAGAATCATGGCTGAGATTTCCTGCGGGGTGTACAGACGGCCATCAATGTCCACACGCGGGGTGTTGTTGTCGCCACGTGCCACCTTGTAGGCCATGCGGTTGATGTCCTTGCTCAAGTTGTCGTAACTTTCACCCATGAAGCGCTTGATGGAAGAAATGGTTTTAGCGGGGTTGGTGATGGCTTGACGTTTGGCAGGATCGCCCACCTTACGTTCACCACCCTCAATAAAGGCAACAACAGAAGGTGTCGTACGTTTGCCTTCACTGTTTGCGATCACGATAGGATCGTTTCCTTCCAATACGGAAACACACGAGTTCGTGGTTCCCAGGTCAATTCCAATAATTTTTCCCATAATAGATGATAACTAATAAGTATGTTTAATTCGTTTGATTGCTCACTGAACACAATACTTGTTCAAAAGCTGTGCCAAAAAAAAATCCGGAACGAAGGCCGTTTTTTTGTCAGCCTATCGCTCCGGATTGTTCTATCCTGTCAGTTTTTCCTGTCGTTTTGACAGGTTCCGCATTACCTGCGCATCACCTTGAAGGTTTTCTCACCGACTGTTACCAGGTACATACCACGTTTCAGGTCACCCGTTTGAATGATGGTTTCGTTGGACGTAGACCATTCACGTATCAGCACCTTGCCGGCAAGGTCGATGACACTGATCATCTTGCCTTCTGCATTCCGCACCGTAAACGATTCGGTTACCTGTGTGGGGAACAAGGCAATCGAGTTTATTTCCGGGCTCAGTATGTCGTTCGGTGAATTGGCAGCGTTGAAGGTCAAGCCTTGTATGGCCCAGGTTGCAGACCCGTCGGGTACGCGGGAATAACTTTGATAACCCAGTACCGGGAAGGATACGGAATCAATGATGGCCACGGAGTTGTCTTCCAGTTTTCGAGAGAGGATCAAGGTCTCGCCATCCTTGCTCAGTTTGAAGCCCAGGTGTTGCGCCCCTTGGTTGGGTTCATCATCGGCCCACAAAATGAGATACCCGCCCGGTTGGATGGTGGTCATCGATGCATTATTGGTGGGCATCTGGTGGAACAGCTGGTTGCCGGGTGTGTCGGTAATGTACCAACCACCAATGTCAACCGGCTCAGTTCCCTTGTTGTACAATTCAATGTAATCTTCCATGACCCCGAATTCATCCATCACTTCCTGGTTGTTGGACACGACCTCGTTGATCACGATGTCCCGTTCGATGACAGGTTCCGGCTCCGGTTCCGTGCTGGGGATGTAATTCGCCCGGATGTATTCGCTTCCATTCACGTTGATGGTCAATAGAGAATCATTCGACGTGGCGGGTATTTGATGGCTGATTTCCAGATCAAACCGCAACCTTCTTTCAGCCCAATTATACTTGTGAACTTCCACGGCCACCACATTATCTCCTTCCCTTAAGTAGCTTTTTGGTAAACTGATGGTGGTTGCGCCGCTATACTTGTTTATAATATTTGTGTTGTAGGATATTCCTCCAGCAGGTACATTTACACGTAAAAGTTCGACTCCATTGATATAGACAACAGCCGCACCTTCTAAATTGAGCCACAACTTAAGGTCTTGCATGCCTGCCAAATTGGTGACGGTAATATTCTTTCTGAAATAGGCCGTTTTAAACTTAAGGATGGTATCTCTTCCAGAGTAACCAACAATCGTATCTCTATATGGAATGATTGTTTTAATTCCTGGTGTACCGTGGCCGATTGCTCCCAATCCTACATTCCACGTACTGTCATCGAAATCCGTATTCTTCCATTCAGCACTGGGCACACCGTTTTTCAAGGGCATATTGGTGTAATAATAATACTTCCACTCACTTTGTGTAGGCACCAAGAAAACATCGGTCTTATAGGCCCAATAATCAAAGGCATAGCCCTTTGTTTTATTGGCCGCCAATGAAATGGTCCGCCCCCTGAAATACTTCATTACGACTTTTTTATCCCGAATGAGTTCGTTGTTCATGGTATAACTGGCCCCATTCACGTTGGCGTCGATGTCAATAGTTTCCACCGATGCAGCCTCACCGGTCTGGGGGTCCTTGATAAAACGGTTGGCAATGTGCCCCATCGCTGCATTGCCGCGGTTGGCGGCAAAGTTTTTCCAACCGGACACATAGTTATTTATACTTGGATACTCCACTTTTATGCGGTTGGCCAAACTGTCTATGATGTGATTCACCCGTTCCGGTTTGTAGGTGGTTGCCACTTCGACCGCAAACCGATTGATCAGCTTGGTGGCAAATTGGTAATTGGTGCACAGCCGTTTGAATATGATGTAGGTCCATTCAGGTAGTGTAGCGGATGAACTCGCACTGCCGCCGTTATCACCAAAGGCAAAACTCACCATGTCAAAATTTATTCTCGAATTGTCAAATCCAAAATCGGTATCGTACAAAATCCAGCGCCATTTGCCGCCGTTCTTCTTCCGCCACATTTTTATGTTGTTGTCCGGCCAGTCGGTATTGGCAATATAGAGTTGGACTATCATGTAGTTGATGAACTCGTCCACATCGATGCTGTCGCACACCTGACGGTAAATCTCCGGTTTTGACACGTCGTTGGATTTAAGGAACTGCACCAAGCGGTTGAACGCCGGATCGGTTTTCATGTCGTTCTTGGTTTCCAACACCGGGCCAACGCCTTCAATGATTTCCACATCGTCTTTTGCATATCCGTAGTTGCTAAACAAAAAGTCGGCATTGCTGCGCTCCCTAATATTCTCAAGGCCAATGTACGTTCCGTTGATAAAGACCACACAGGGTTCATAGGCCAGGTAATCCACATCCATCCGGTTGGCTGATATCGAAAGAATTAAGGCGTCGTCCATCCTGGATCCATTCACATCGTTTCCGGAATTGCGTAGTTGAATGTCCTTGTATTGATGACCGGGCTTGCTGCCAAAAAAGTCATAGTTCAACCGATCGACGCCAAACTTGTCCTTGGGGCTGATGGACAACGATTTCACTGTAGCAGACATGTGCCTGCTCCATCCACCCAAGATCTTAACATCCACTTCCTGGTTCAACTGAGGCTGCCCGTTTTTGTCAAAGAATTCAAAATTGGCCGGACGGTCCCAGTCCTGGTTGGCATTCCTTGCTGTAGATTGTCCCCTGCCCGGAAGTCCTATACCGGGATTATCATTGTTGTAATACATCCCGTATTGCTTACTGTAAAAATAGGCATCATCCGTGACAATCGAAACCACCGGCAGGTTGTTGAAGGAACGCTGACCGATGAAGTAGGTGTTGGTCACCACATCACTGGATAATTTTCCCGATGAAAACACCTTGGCCCTTATTTTATGCACGCCCGTGGAAAGTGTAATCGCGGTATTTGGCACATATTGGGTTGAGCTTTGTGTAGGTTCACTTCCGTCGGTCGTATAATAAATGGTTTCACCCAGAGCCGGCTCCAAAAAGCGCAGGGTTTGCTCCGAACCGTAAAAGCCGTTTTTCAGCGTAAACTGCGGTTTCAGGCAACGTTGGGTTCCGTATGAATTCAAATTGTTGCTGCTTCCGGGGCTGGGTTGCTCAAAAAAGGTCCATTGTCCGTTTCCATCGGTTATCCGTCCGTAGGAAATATTCCGGTACTGGGCCGGATACACCACACTGTCTATGGCCTCGGACGAAGCATTCACCAAATAGAGTTTCCCTCCATCCGGATTCAGTTTGAAACTGGCATGCCCCTGCCTGTTCAGCAGGTACACTGTATCAGTGCCCTCGGGCTTAAAGCTGGTATACGGGAATTCATCTTCCCGCTCAAAGTACAACACAGAGAATCCAGTTGCAGAAACCGCCCCGTTTATGTTCAAGGGTTGCCATTTCTTGGGTTTTAAGAGGTCGTCGGTAAAGTAATAGTTGCTGAGGTTTTTCGAACTGCCTGTTGGATTGTACACCTCTACCCACATGCTGTAATTTTTCGTATTCGTCCAGGCATTCGATGTTACCCACTTGGAAGTAAAGTTATCTCCAGAAGCTGTTACAGCTCCACTTACATACTTCTTGTAGCTTTGGGTGATGTAACTCTTATCCATCAGGAACGAAACATTCTTGGGCATCAGCTCATTGATTCTCAGATTGTCCTGTGCGTAAGAAAGCAAGGGAAGAGCAATGAACAGAGGTAGTATGCTGTTGCGGATAATGGACTTCAGATAGGAGGTAATTGTCATAATAGGTACGGTTTTAAGGAAGTACAAAAGTAGGCAATTATCGAATTGGAACAACCTTTTTCACTGAAAATCAAAAAAAAAGGCGGAGCAGACACCTCTGTTGAGGGTTTGCTCCGCCTATGAATACCCCCGGAAAATCCGAGGAATTTAACAAGTCTGTGTTTTCAATGGTATCAGTCGTTCATTGAGGCCAGGAACTCTTCGTTCGAGGCTGTTTTTTCCAACCGGCCTTTCAGGAATTCCATGGCTTCCAGGGAATTCATGTCGGCCAGGTAACGACGAAGGATCCACAAGCGGTCTTGCGTCTGCTGGTCGAGCAGCAGGTCGTCGCGACGGGTACTGGAAGCCGTGATATCCACAGCCGGGAAAATGCGTTTGTTCGACAGCTTGCGGTCGAGCTGCAATTCCATGTTGCCGGTACCCTTGAATTCTTCAAAGATCACGTCGTCCATCTTGGAGCCGGTCTCGGTCAAAGCCGTGGCGATGATGGTGAGCGAACCGCCGTTTTCAATGTTACGGGCGGCGCCAAAGAAGCGTTTGGGTTTGTGCAGGGCGTTGGCATCGACACCACCGGACAGCACCTTTCCGGATGCAGGAGCCACGGTGTTGTAGGCTCTGGCCAGACGGGTGATGGAGTCGAGCAGGATGACCACGTCGTGACCACATTCTACCATGCGTTTGGCTTTTTCCAA
>CAYPLF010000063.1:0-1253 GCA_964411555.1 uncultured Bacteroidales bacterium
CCGGCACCGGCGGCTATCAGCAGTTCCGACCAGGTCAGCGCATTGAATTGGAACAGGCGTTGCAGGAAGGGTATGGACAAGACAGCCGCGAGGAAAACGACGGCGGCCCCTACTATCCATTTCACGCTGGCGTTCGGCGTACGTAGAATCTTGAACAGGCTTTCCGACCAGGAACGGTTCACCTGGATGGTCATAAGGTTGGCCACAATCAGGGTGACAAAACTCATGGCCCTGACGGTTTCGGCTTCCAGGCCGTAGGCAAGCCCGCCTGCATACAAGCCCAGGATGACAAACAAGATGGAAAAGCCCTGCAGGCAACTCAACAAGATGTTTCTCGAACCAAAGAACCTCTGATTGAATCGTCGCGGCGGACGGTTCATGACAGTGGGTTCTTCTTTTTCGGCTTCAAAGATGATGCTGCAGGCCGGGTCGATGATCAACTCCAGAAAGACCACGTGGACGGGAAACAAGAGCAGGGGCGCGTCGGCGAAAAAGATGGGAATCAGCGACAAACCGGCCATGGGTACATGGACAGCAAATACGTAACCGAAGGCCTTCTGCATGTTGTCGAAGATGCGGCGCCCCATACGGACGGAACCCACGATGGAGGAAAAATTGTCATCGGTGAGCACCAGCGAAGAGGCTTCCCTGGCTACATCCGTGCCGCGTTCCCCCATGGCGATACCGATGTGGGCGGCTTTCAGCGCAGGTGCGTCGTTCACGCCGTCGCCCGTCATGGCCACAATGTCGCCCCGTTGTTTCAAGGCATTGACCAGCTTGAGTTTTTGTTCCGGTACCACGCGGGCAAAAACGGTTACCGAGCCGATGCGTCCGGCCAGTTCTTCGTCGCTCATAGCCTGCAATTCGGGGCCTGTGATGCAGGTATCCGCGTGTTGAAGCCCGATTTCCCTGGCAATGTTCTGGGCAGTGATGGGGTAATCTCCGGTAATCATGACCACCCGGACACCAGCGCGGTAACATTCCTCCACGGCCAATTTTACTTCGGGGCGGATGGGATCGGACAAACCAATCAGGCCGATAAACTCAAAGTCGAAATCGTGCTGGTTGCCCGGCAACACATCCTGACACAGTTTGGCCTTGGCTACGCCCAACACGCGCAGCCCCCTGGATGCCATTTGTTGGATGGCGCGTTCGTATTCGGCCGTATCATCCAGGTGGCACAAATCGAAGATGGATTCGGGCGCTCCCTTGGTGGCTATCACGCGGTCGTTGCTGTTCCGCTCCACAAAGAC
>CAYPLF010000063.1:1353-8503 GCA_964411555.1 uncultured Bacteroidales bacterium
TTTACCCGCATGCGGTTTTGAGTCAGCGTTCCGGTCTTGTCGGTACACAGCACGGTGGCTGAACCCAGGGTTTCAATGACTGCGGGTCGGCGTGCCAATACGTGTTGCTTGGAGATGCGCCAGGCTCCCAATGCCATGAAAATGGTCAGGATGACGGGGAATTCTTCGGGAAGGATACCCATGGCCAAGGTCAGACCGGCCAAAAAACCGTGCAACAGGCTGCCCCGGGTTAGGTAATACACCACCAGCACCAGCACACACAGTCCCAACCCGCCCAACGCCAGGCGCTTGACCAGTTTGTTCAGTTCCATGTTCAGTTTGCCGGGCTCCTGTTCCTGTTCGCCCAAGGCTTTTCCGATGCGTCCGATTTCGGTGGATGCGCCAATGGCTGTGATGCGGGCCACTCCGTTGCCTTGTACGACCAGGCAACCGGAGAAAACAAAGGGAGTGTCGTCACCACCGGGGGTGGGGGCATTTTCCATCGCTTCCACAGCTTGCTTGCGGACGGGCACCGATTCGCCGGTAAGCAGCGATTCGTCCACCTGCAAATTCAACGAATCAATCAACACCCCATCGGCCGGAATGCGTTCGCCTTCGGTAAGCACCACGAGGTCATCCACCACCACTTCCCGGGAAGGGATGTGCTGTTCCACCCCGTTACGGATAACCCGCGCCCGTGGGCTGGTCAATTCTTTGAGGGCATCCAGTGCCTTGGACGTTTTCCGTTCCTGGTAGTATTCGATGCCCATGATGAAAAACACGAAGGCCAGCAGCATGATGCCTTCCTGTACGTCGCCCAGAATCAGATACAGGGTACCGCAGGCTACCAGCAGCATGAACATGGGTTCTTTGATGATATCCTTGATCAGGTCGAGGAATTGCCGGGATTTCTTTTGTTCGAGTTCGTTGAAGCCATCGCGGGTTTGGCGTTCAAGCACTTCTTGTTCAGTCAAGCCGGTCAGCGGCTGGTCGGGTTGAACGATTTTCATGTTCAGTCATTTTTAGTGTCCACGCTGTTTCACATGGACAGAAAAAGGCTGCTGTTATAATTCCTGAGCCAATCCGGACGTTAAATCAATTAAGACTTCTGGTCAATTTTTCCAATAAAATGGTTAGCTGTTCCAACTCGGCAGGTTCGAGGGCCTCCTCCATCAATTCAACAAACCGTGCGTGCGCATGTTCATGCACGGAATTGATTTGCATGCCTTTTTTGGTCAGGTGCAGGTGGGAACTCCGCCTGTCCTCGTCGGACTGGATCTTGGCCACATACCCCTTTTGCATCAATCGGTCCAGAGCCACGGTAACGGTAGGTTTCGTCAAGCTCATGGCGGTGGCCAGTTCCGTTACATTGGGGTTTTCGAGATCGTTGATGATTTCCAGGTAGTGCATCTGCGCCGATGTCAAATCGTTCAAATGATGGTCTTCCCTAGCCAGTTCTTCCATCTCTGCAAGACTGTGGGATAATTTTGAAATGATGGCGGTGATGCGTTCCATAGTTTTTTTTGATGCTGCAAATTTAGTTAGTTTGCTCTAACTAACAAACAAATTTCCCCATTTTTTGATGGATTCGTTTTAAAAAGTTGGCCGGAATGACTAACATTGCATACAGAAAGGCGCTATACCAACCTTTCCATTCAATGGTTTCATGAAAATCCCTGCCCGAATTTTATCAGTCGTCGTACTGGCCGCTACGCTGGCAGCCTGCAAACCGAGTACCTACCACTACAATGAGGGTACCATCTTCGGTACCGTCTATCACCTCACCTACTTGTCAGACAAAGACCTTCAACTCACCATAGAAACCGAGCTCAACCGGTTTGATGCTGAGTTGTCCATGTTCAACCCGAACTCGACCCTAAGCCGCTTCAACGGGCACGATACCACTCCGTTCAACCTGAACCCTTATCCCTGGGTACTCCGTGTGGTTCAGAAAAGCCTGGAGTATTCGGCCCTCACGGATGGTGCGTTCGACGTCACCGTAGCCCCTTTGGTGAACGCTTGGGGGTTTGGTTTCTCGCAATCGGCTACGGTCAAGCAACTGTATTTGGACAGTCTGTTGGCCTTTGTGGGTTACAAACACCTTTCATTGTCAGACGGTTACTTGAAGAAAAGTGACGCACGGATCCAGTTGGATGCTTCGGCCATAGCCAAGGGGTATGCCTGCGATGTGGTGGCCGAAGTACTGGAAAAACACGGTGTCCGTGATTACCTGGTTGAAATCGGGGGCGAAATGGCATTGAAGGGGAAGAATCCGGACGGTACTCCGTGGCGCGTTGGAATTAATTCGCCGAGTGATGACAGCACGTCCACGCACCTGGATTGGTCCGAGAAGTTGACGCTGACCGACCGCTGTGTGGCTACTTCCGGAAATTACCGCCGGTTCTACATCAAGGATGGCAAGCGGTTTGCCCACACCATAGACCCGCTTACCGGCTACCCGGTTCAACACAGCCTGCTCAGCGCCACGGTGGTAGCCGGCGATTGCCTCACAGCCGACGCGTTGGCTACGGCGTTCATGGTCATGGGGGTGGAAAAAGCCACACTGCTTGCCGAACGCTTACCGGATGTGGAAGCCTTGTTTATCTGCGCGGGCGAAAACGGTGCATTGGAAATAAGCGGGACTTCAGGCATCAAACGTTTTCAGGAATAGCCTGTGCTATCTGATACCAAACTAAAAACAGCAACCATGATGGAAATCATATTACCTACAGGCCGATTCACGCTGGAAGAACTTACACGGGTGCTCGATGCGTTTCCGGCCGAAATCAGCTACATCGACAAAGACGATACCGTGCGTTATTTCAACAACAAGGCCACCCGGTTTTTCTCTAGACCGTTGGCCGCACTGGGTAAGGACATGCGTGTGTGTCACCCGAAGCGGGTGTTGGCAGAGGTGGAGGAATTACTGGCCGATTTCAAATCGGGTCGACGGGATACGGCCGTTTTCGTACGCAACCACAGCGGCTGTCTCATCCACATTGCCTATTATGCCTTGAAGGATGAAACCGGTGCCTATGCAGGCACGTTGGAAGTGGTTCAGGATATTTCGGGCATGAAAGACCTGGAAGCAATCCCATCGCCGCATTAATTTTCACGGCTTTGCCCTTCTTCCGCCTCCTTTTTTGTATTTTTGCGGTCAAATAGAGCAACCATGTTCCCGACTTTCTTTCGCGCGCGTACTTCACTCATCCGAAAAGGGCTGTCTCTGTTGGTGTTTGTTGCCGTTTGCGGACTGGCTACCGTGGCCGCCATGCCGGAAGAAAACACATCAACCAGACCTTCAGCTACCCACTCGTCAAGCGCTGAAAGTAGAGACATGGACCTGCCGAAAGCCGGACAGAAGGCTGTTTTTTCCCTATTGACAGCCGATCCGGGAAAACAGGTCTGGTCGCATTACGGCCATACCGGCATCCGGTACGTCGATCCGGAAACCGGCACCGATGTGGTGTTCAACTATGGTTTGTTCGATTTCTCCAGCCCGAATTTTATGGCTCGTTTTGTGAAAGGGCAGACCGACTACATGGTGGGTACGACCTCTTTTTTCAATTTCATGCTGGAATACCAACTGGAAAACCGTGGCGTTTACGAACAGGTTCTCAACCTCACTTCCATCGAAAAAGACAGGCTGTTGGGGGCCTTGCTCACCAACATCCGACCGGAAAACAGGACATACCGCTACAATTTCTTCTTCAAGAACTGTTCCACCATGCCCAGGGATCTGATTGAACAGGCGGTTGAGGGAAAGGTGACCTACTCGTTCGAAGCACCGTTTGGTTCGCTCAGGGATGAGATCCATCACTTTACGGACGTTTCTCCCTGGACGCAGTTCGGTATTGACCTGGCGTTGGGTGCACCGGCCGACAAGAAAGCTTCGCTCAGAGACCAGCAGTTTGCTCCCACTGTCCTGATGCAATCGTTCGCAACGGCCCACATTGAGAACGACTCCCTTACCCGGCCACTGGTGGTATCGACCGTTGAACTGAACCGGATGGACCCCCTGGCCGAAGAACCTGTAGCTTGGACTCCTCATCCCCTGTTGGTTTTCTGGGTGGTCTGTGTGTTGACCTTGCTCCTCACCCTGTTGCAACTGCTTAGCCCCGCAAATAACGTATTGAAAGGCATGGCTCATGTGTGGGACGGTCTGTTGTATGGCGCCGGTGGTTTGGTAGGTTGCCTGATGTATTTCCTCCTGTTCGCTTCTGAACACCCCACCGTTGATGTGAATTACCTGGCCATATGGTTGCATCCCCTGCACCTGCTGTTTGCCATCTACTTGCTAGTTCTCCCTCTAATAAAAAGGATTCCATCTCTTAAAAAAGGATGCCATCCCTCGAAAAAGGATGCCATCCTTTTAGAAAGGATGCCATCCCTTTACAAGGCCATCAACCTGCCATTTTGCGTGGTGGCCCTGGGTGGGTTATTGTACTTTCCACAAGAACTACACCCCGCCCTTGTGCCGGTGTTGGTTTCCTTCCTGATACGCTCGATACAGGGCGCTGTGGCCACCATCAACGCCTACCGCCATGCATAAGTTGCTTCGATCCATCCTGAGCCTGCTCACCATCACGCTGCCCGCAATGACCGTAGGGGCTGCGGATTCGGTTCCCCGGCTGGTGGTGGGCATCCACATCGACCAATTGAAAACCGATTACCTGGATTGGTTCAAGGAAGGGTTTACCGAAGATGGGCTGAAGCGCATGCTGGAAAAAGGCATTGTGTACCGTTCGGTGAATTATGATTATCCCCGTCGCGACGAAGCTTCCGCTTCGGCATCCCTGGCTTGCGGCACCACGCCCTCCCGACACGGCATTATCAGCAATGCCTGGTTTGACAGGGCAAGGGCTACTGTCGTATCCAGTGTGTACGACCCGGATTGGATGGGTCATTATACCTCCAGCACCACGTCTCCCAAGCAATTGAAGGCGTCCACCCTGGGGGATGAACTCAAGAAAGCCACCAAGCAGGCCGGCAAAGTATTTTCCATCGGCATTTCGGCCGAAGCGGCTATTTTAAGTGCCGGTCACGAAGCCGACGGGGTGTTTTGGATTGACGACGAGAATGGACAGTGGTGTACTTCAACGTATTACAACTACATGCCTTGGTGGTTGCAGCAAGTCAACGACCAACGTTCCATGTCGGGTCTCATCGACCAAACGTCCTGGAAGCCGCTCAAACCCCTGAACTTTTACACCCTCCTACCCTACGAATCAACGCCTACGGTGTTTGAGTATTGGTTGGGCAAATATGGCAAAGATAAATTCAAGGCCTACAAGGAAACCCCCATGGTCAACGAGGAGGTTTGCCGGATCGGCCTGAAGACATTGGAGTTGGAACAATTGGGCACCGATGACAATCCGGATTATCTGGTGCTCAACCTCAGGGCTTCGGGTCATCTAGATAAGGATAGAGCCATTTCTTCGGTGGAAATGCAGGATATCTACCTGCGGTTGGATGCTGAAATCGGTAAAATCATCAACGCTGTCGACCAACAGGTGGGGCTTGAAAATGCCCTGATTTATGTGGTGGGAACCGGTATTCCTACAGAACCGGCCATGGAATTGTCGGGCAACCGCTCGTACCACGGCAATTTCTATCCGGACCGGTGCATCTCCCTACTGAATCTGTATCTGATGGCCATTTACGGGGAAGAACGGTGGATCAGCACCTGGCACAACCAGCAAATCTACCTGAACCGCGACTTGATTGAGAAAAAGGACATCGACCTGGACGCTTTCAGTCAGAAAGCTGCCACATTCCTGGGTGAGTTCAGTGGGGTACAACGGGTCATCAGCAACCGGACAATCACCGCTGGAACCTACGACAACACCCTGCTGGCATACAGGAACAGCATCAATCCGGCTCATTCGGGTGATTTCTTTCTGGAAATCCAGCCGGGCTGGAACATCCGTCACAACAGTGCGGTGACCGATTACCAAGTTCGCTACGAAGCTACTCCCACGGGGTGGCTGGTACTTGGTGGCACCCTGAAGCCAGCTGTCATCTCCACTCCGGTTTCGGTGGGTGATATTGCCACCACGTTGAGCAAGGTGTTCCGCATACGTCCGCCAAACGCCTGCGAAGGTAATACCCTCAGGGAATTGTTACCCTGACGGCTGTCAATCACGCATACCAACAAGCATTCAATCAGATTAAAACAGACAACACATATGGGATTTAACGACATTCTGACCAAATTATTTGGCAACAAGGCCCAACGAGACCTGAAAGATATTTCCCCCTGGGTGGAACGGATCAAACAAGCCGCCACAGGTATTGAGGATCTTTCGAACGACGAACTGAGACAAAAAAGCGCGGATATCCGTGCCTCCATACAAGCTAGTGTCGCCGGTGACAGGCAACGCGTCGAGGAATTGAAAGTTTCCATCGAAGAGATGGACATTGATGACAGGGAAGCCGGGTATAACGAAATCGATAAGATTCAGAAGGCTATTCTCGATCAATTGGAAACGGAGCTGGACAACGCCTTGCCCGATGTATTCGCCATTGTGCGGGAGACGGCCCGCCGTTTTGTCCAACAAACGGAAATCGAGGTGACCGCCACTCCCTTCGACCGTGACCTGGCAACTACGCACGACTTTGTCCGCATCCAGGGAGACAAAGCCATCTATTCCAACCACTGGGTGGCTGGAGGAAATGAAATCGTCTGGGACATGGTGCATTACGATGTCCAACTCTTCGGCGGCGTGGTGTTGCACAAAGGCAAGATTGCGGAAATGGCTACCGGTGAGGGTAAAACCTTGGTCGCCACCCTGCCCGTATTCCTGAACGCCTTGACCGGGAACGGTGTCCACGTGGTCACCGTGAACGATTACCTGTCGAAGCGTGACTCGGAATGGATGGGACCGTTGTATATGTTCCATGGTTTGTCGGTGGATTGTATCGACAAGCACCGCCCCAATTCTGAAGAACGTCGTCAAGCCTATTTGGCCGACATCACCTTCGGTACCAACAACGAATTTGGTTTCGACTACCTGCGCGACAACATGGCCACCAGCCCGCTCGATTTGGTACAGCGCAAACACAACTACGCCATTGTGGATGAGGTGGACTCTGTCTTGATTGACGATGCCCGTACCCCGTTGATTATTTCCGGCCCGGTTCCCAAGGGTGAGGACCAGTTGTTCGACGA
>CAYPLF010000063.1:8603-13913 GCA_964411555.1 uncultured Bacteroidales bacterium
CAGATGCACATCGTGACCGATCCGCTCTATTACGTGATTGATGAAAAGCAACACAGCATCGAACTGACCGACAAGGGCATCGATTTCATCACAGGCGATACGGAAGATCCGCATTTCTTTGTGCTCCCCGACATTGGCTCGCAGCTTGCTGAATTGGAAAACAACAACCTAAGTCTGGAAGAGTTGAGTGCTGCCAAGGATGAATTGATGCAAAACTACGCCATCAAGTCGGAACGGGTGCACACCATCAACCAATTATTGAAGGCCTACTGTTTGTTTGAACGCGACGATGAATACGTGGTGATTGACAACAAGGTGAAGATTGTCGATGAACAGACCGGCCGTATCATGGAAGGCCGTCGCTACTCCGATGGTTTGCACCAGGCCATTGAAGCCAAGGAACGGGTTACCGTGGAAGCGGCCACCCAGACCTTCGCCACCATCACCCTGCAAAACTACTTCCGCATGTACCACAAACTCTCGGGTATGACGGGTACGGCTGAGACGGAAGCGGGTGAGTTCTGGGACATTTACAAGCTGGACGTGGTGGTCATTCCGACCAACAGGCCCATTGCCCGAAACGACATGGAAGACCGCATCTACAAGACCAAGCGGGAGAAATACATGGCCGTGATCGAGGAAATCGTGGGTTTGGTGGAAAAAGGAAGGCCTGTCTTGGTGGGTACTACTTCGGTGGAAATTTCCGAGTTGCTCAGCAAGATGCTCACCATGCGTAAAATCAAGCACAATGTATTGAACGCCAAGTTGCACCAGCGTGAAGCTGAAATTGTTGCCACCGCGGGGTTGAGTTCTTCGGTTACGATTGCCACCAACATGGCCGGTCGTGGTACCGACATCAAGCTCAGTCCGGAAGTCAAGGCGGCCGGTGGTTTGGCCATCATCGGTACGGAACGCCACGAATCCAGGCGCGTTGACCGCCAGTTGCGTGGTCGTGCCGGACGTCAGGGTGACCCGGGTTCCTCCGTGTTCTACGTGTCGCTGGAAGACAACCTCATGCGCCTCTTCGGTTCGGAACGCATCACCGGCTTGATGGACAGGATGGGCTTTAAGGAAGGTGAAATGATTGAGCATTCCATGATGACCAAGTCCATTGAACGGGCACAGAAGAAGGTGGAGGAAAACAACTTCGGTATCCGCAAGCGTCTGTTGGAATACGACGATGTGATGAACAACCAGCGTGAGGTGATTTATACCAAACGCAAACATGCTTTGATGGGTGAACGCATCAGCATCGACATTTACAATTCCATGTACGACTTGATCACCCAGTTGGTGGAACAGGCCGAAAATGACAAGGACTTCGAAGGCTTGGTGATGGACGTGCGCAGTTATTTCTCCATGGATATACCCTATGATTCGGAAACCTTCATGTCCAGCCGCACGGAGAAAAACATCGATGAGTTGTTTGATGCCGTTGTGGAAAACTTTGCCCGTCGTATGGAAAAAATGGCGAGCATCGCCGATCCGGTGGTGCAACAGGTGTACGAACGTCAGGGTGCTGTCTATGAAAACATCTTGATTCCCATCACCGACGGCAAACGCACCTATAATATATCGGTCAACCTGAAACAAGCGTCCGAAACCCATTCAAAAGAAGTGGTGAAATGTTTTGAAAAGACGCTCCTGCTGCATACCATCGACGATGCCTGGAAGGAAAACCTCAGGGAACTCGACGACCTCAGGACCTCGGTTCAAAATGCCAGTTATGAGCAGAAAGATCCCTTATTGATTTACAAGTTGGAATCATACAACTTGTTTAAGGATATGGTGGTGAACATCAATAAAAAGACCTGTACCACGTTGATGCGCGGTCAGATTCCGTTACGGGAACCCGAAGCGGTACGTCAGGCGGCACCGGAAAGACGGGAAGACTACAGCAAGTACCGCACCCGCAAGGATGAAATCGGCGGGGGTGCTTCGTCTTCTCCACAAGCGGCACAGGCACCCCAGCAGCAACAGCATGTACAGCCTGTGCGTGTTGAGCAAAAGATTGGTCGCAACGATCCCTGCCCTTGTGGCAGTGGGAAGAAGTACAAGCACTGTCACGGACAAAATATGTAGTCGACTGCATAAACCGTCAATACGAATAGAACCGGAGGGGTAGTGCTTGAACTACACTTCCGGTTTTTTCTTTTTTATCAGACATTAGACAGTGTTTATCAAAAAGCAAGCTTTATATATTATAAATCGACATTTTTTGACGTATATCCACTATTTGACCAATTTTTGAAAGTAAAAAGCAAATATTTCAAACATTCATCTTGCATATAAGAAAAAAAATGTGCAACTTTGCCATCGTTTTCTGACCCAAAGAACATTTTTATTGTATACATAACTATAAAACTATGAAGACTGCTGACGTTTTGGCGAACCTCAAACGCCGTTTCCCCAACGAACCCGAGTACCATCAGGCTGTTGAAGAAGTATTGATGTCCATTGAGGAAGAATACAACAAACACCCTGAGTTCGAAAAAGTAAACCTGATCGAACGTCTCTGTATCCCCGATCGTATTTTCTCGTTTCGTGTCACCTGGATGGATGACAAAGGTAACTACCAAGTGAATATGGGTTACCGCATTCAACACAACATGGCCATCGGTCCTTACAAAGGTGGTATCCGTTTCCACTCTTCCGTGTATCCCGGTATCCTTAAGTTCCTGGCTTTTGAACAAACGTTCAAGAATGCCTTGACAACCCTTCCTATGGGTGGTGCCAAGGGTGGTTCCGACTTCAACCCCAAAGGTAAATCTGACGCTGAAATCATGCGTTTTTGCCAGGCTTTCATGCAGGAGCTGAGCAAGTACATCGGTCCTGACACCGACGTTCCTGCCGGTGACATCGGCGTGGGTGGCCGCGAAGTGGGTTACATGTTTGGCAAGTACAAACAAATGAAGAATGAATTCACAGGCACCATGACCGGTAAAGGTTTGGAATTCGGTGGTTCTTTGATTCGTCCGGAAGCTACCGGTTACGGTAACATCTACTTCCTGATGAACATGTTGAAACGTAAAGGCATCAATGACCTGAAGGGTCAGGTTGTCGCCATCTCCGGTTCCGGAAATGTGGCTACATATACAGCCGAAAAGGTATTGGAACTGGGTGGCAAGGTTATCACACTCTCCGACTCAAACGGTTACATCTATGATCCCGACGGTATCACCAAGGAAAAACTGGCCTATATATTCGATTTGAAGAATGTTCAACGTGGTCGTATCAAAGAATACGCTGACAAGTATGGTTGCAAGTATGTCGCCGGTGGTCGTCCATGGGCTGAAAAGTGCACCATCGCTTTGCCGAGTGCTACCCAGAATGAATTGAACGGTGATGATGCCCGTACATTGGTTGCCAACGGTTGTATCGCTGTTTCTGAAGGAGCCAACATGCCTTCTACTCCGGAAGCTGTTGATGTATTCATCGCAGCTAAGATTTTGTACGCTCCGGGTAAGGCTGCCAACGCTGGTGGTGTGGCTACCTCCGGTTTGGAAATGTCTCAAAACTCCTTGCGTCTGTCTTGGACACGCGAAGAAGTGGACGAACGTCTGAAAGGCATCATGGCTTCCATCCACGCTGCTTGCGTTCAATATGGTGACGAAGGTAATGGTTATGTCAACTACGTGAAGGGTGCCAACGTGGCCGGTTTCATGAAGGTTGCCAAGGCTATGATGGGTCAGGGTGTTCTCTAAGCATCATATCTCCTCAAAAATCAAGAAGGCTGTCCACTCGGGCAGCCTTTCTTTTTTTGCTTCATCCGGAACATAAACCTGTTTCCGCTCCGCCGGGAGGGTAGTCTGTGGCTCCGACTTGAAGCCCTAAAAACACGTCGCGCTCCCGGCTAAAATCTCAAAGCGTCAGTCACTGCGTTCCTTCCTCGAAGATGAGATTTTTTAACGCCTCCCGCCGCTAGGTTTTTTTAACGGGCTTCCGCGCAACTACGCCACAAACTACCCTCCCGGCTCCACTGCAACGCACTTTGGGCAAACAACCGTGAACAATTATGAAATAAATACCCTATACTATTGATAGGTAATCGTCCAGTTCATACTATCCAAGTCATTAAAACTCAAATCATAGCGCTTCAAAACAAGATATTTAGCTTTAACCGTATCCCACGGCGTGTTCTTCACCAACTCGGCATCCAAAACAAACACCATAAACGTATCATTTAGTTTAAAATCCGCTTCATAAGAGCTGTATGCTTTTGATAAAGGGTGACCATTACTTGATTTTGCCTTCACCATAAACTCATTTTCCGATTTTGCCGGATTTCCAAATGTTATCACAGTGTCCGGATACCACCAATCGGCTCTTACGAATACATCGTTATCACTGTTGTTCACAAACAGAATTTTGTAATGACCATCAGGATCAATTGGTGTACATGAAATAGCCACAATAGTGCATACCAACATACTAAGCACAATAGGTATTGTTGCTTTTTTCATACTTTTTATCATTCAAACGTTATATTCTGGTACATAAATTTCTTCCTAAGAAACGCCTCATTGATTTGACTACGCGAATCTCGACAAAACCTTCCTGAAAAAAATTTATTTTCATTGTAGACCCAGTCATCATAATCAAATCCATCAACATATTTTGTAAGGTAGAGCAACGAACGTGCCTGTGCATCTTGTTCGGTATCCCTACTAAGATACTCATCATTGTCCACACAAGTTATCGAATTCATCAGACTTGGAATCCCAAATAAAGGCAAGTAGGACCAACCGGATATTTGGCTTTGTAGATAATGTCCATATTCGTGTTGAAATAAATAATTAAATACATTTGGTTGTAATTCATCATTTCCAATTATATAACTCCCTAAAGTATATGCCCTAGTAAAACCAAAGAATACTGCATCACCTTGAGTAGTAACGACTGTTGCTCCTTCGCAATAACCAACACTTTCAACTTGACCAAATATATTTTCTCCATGTGCTGCAAAAAAACCTAACATTGTTTGTGGCGTTTCTCCTGTTAATCTATTCCAAATTTGCCATCCCCAACCTTCTTTATCGGTATCAGCAGCAAACAACCCACCCCAGATTTTTGCCGAGTTTCCAGCGTGTCTATTAGCACTTGCCCATGCATCCCCAAACCATGTGTGATGACCTTTTTCATGATTCCCACTTATAGAACGAGAGAAACCTTTGACAAAACCTATAATCCAATCATCAATAACTACTATTTCACCACTCGGATCACTGTACTTCAACGGATTGTTCAGGCAATAACTGTACCGGTTGAAGTTCTGGCTGTAATCGGGTGCCTGAACGTACGGGTCGGGGC
>CAYPLF010000064.1:0-13188 GCA_964411555.1 uncultured Bacteroidales bacterium
TCAAACACCAGTGGATTCACTTCCATGCCGGTTCGATCCCGGCTCTGGGTACGGAGAACCCTCTTGATCTTTTGATTGAGAGGGTTTTTTCTTGTTTACAGCAATTATGTTGGCCTCATCTTGTTCCGCATTAAATAAATGTATAGTTTTGGGACTATTTTTTAATCAGATACTCAATCCTGTATGAAAATTATGCGCCTGTGCCGTTTGGTCTTCCTTATGGCTGCCTTTTATGCCAGCACCCTGCTGAATGCCCAAACCGTGGGTTCGACGTTTAATTCCACCGACGGGAAAATGACGTATACGGTCACTGCCATTGGTTCAACCAACACGGTTTCAGTAGGCAAACTGGGGAATCCGGTTGGAAGCATCACCATTCCTGATACGGTGAACTACAATTCCAAAACATTCCTGGTAACTGAGATTGATTACAGTGCTTTTACCAGATGTATAAGAATAGACACGGTCACCATTGGGAAAAACATAGCAAAAATTGGTGATGAGGCGTTTTATGGCTGCGACAGTATAACCGAGATTAATTTCAATGCTACCAATTGTGCGGATATTCGCTTTCATGGTGATACCTATGAAACAGTGGCCGCCTATGCTTTTTTATTCAACTCCAAGGAGTTATTCACACTAAATATAGGAAGCAACGTACAAAGAATTCCTTCGTACATTTTTCATAATCAACAGTCATTAAAAGCTGTCAATTTTAAAGACGTCTCGTCATGCAAAGAAATTGCTAGCTGTGCTTTTTCAAGATGCAGCAATAAGTCGTTTACAAAACTAGTTCTTCCTGATTCCATTCAAACAATTGGAATTTCCGCCTTTGGTAACTGTACCAGCATTACTTCCCTAACACTAGGAAAAGGGCTTAAACAAATCAAAGATCATGCATTTCCAAACTTAAATGAATTGGACACGCTTTATTTTAATGCAACCAGTTGTGAAGCCTTGTTTTGGGAAGCATTTAATAGCGCAGGAGACAGCACTTTTTGTGTTGTAATTGGAAAAAATGTAACAAAAATTCCAGATAGGCTTTTTAATAATTGTAATATGCTGGGTTCTATTACATTTGAATCCGGTTCAACGTGTTTAGAAATTGGTGCATCTGCTTTTTATAATGCTACACGTTTATCTGCTATTTCCATACCAGATTGCATTACAAAAATTGGTATGTCTGCCTTTTATCAATGTACCGGATTAACTGAAATCTCACTTCCAAAATCGGTAACAATTGCAAATAACGCATTCACAGGATGTACTGGCTTGTTCATTGTCGACAATGAAAACCCAAACTATTCAGCTGCCGATGGCGTTTTGTACGACAAGATTCAAAGCACGCTGATAGCTTGCCCATCTTCTCTAAGTGGTCTTTTTTCCATTCCTGAATCGGTTACCAGTATTGGGGCAAATGCATTTTTCAATTGCTCTCTGTTAACTTCCATTTTAATTCCTTCCAGTGTAACGACAATCGGTGAAGGTGCTTTCAACAGTTGTAAAAAACTTCATGCGGTCTCAATTCCCAACTCGGTTGACAGCATTGGGGATATGGCCTTTCATGGTTGTGAGAACTTGATTTTCTATATATCACAACGAAATATACCTCCAAAATTAGGAGGGAGTTATGTTTTTAACGGTATGCCGTCAAATGCCATGCTTTTTGTTCCCTTTGGATCAAAAAACCAGTATGACGCTGCATTTGGTGCCTACTTTAATCCAAGTAACGCTATTATTGAGGGGAAACCATTCCAAACAACTAGTGGAATCGATTACATGATTTCCGATACCATTCTTAAAACCGCATCCGTCTTCAAGTTAAGTCCTACATATTCAGACATTATTCTTAATATACCATCCACCATTCAGTACAACTCGGAAACCTACGCTGTAACGTCCATTGGAAGCAATGCTTTTTGGGGCTGCACGAACTTGATGGGTGTAAGCATTCCTAATTCGGTGCGTGAAATCGGCGACTATGCTTTCTTTGGTTGTACCAATTTGCATTCCATTATTATCCCAGATTCTGTCGTTTCTGTTGGTATAGCCGCTTTTAAGAATTGCACAGGTCTAGATTCGTGTTCCATTGGAAATGGCATCAATTCCATAAATGTAAACGCATTTCAAAATTGCACGGCACTTACATCATGTATCCTGGGCAATTCAGTTAATGCAATTGATGATTATGCCTTTCAGAATTGCAGCGTATTGAAGTCAATTGTTATTCCGGATTCCACACAAAGCATCGGATCTTATGCATTTACCAACTGTTCTTCACTTGATTCATGTATTATTGGAAAAACGGTAACCGACATTGGAAACAACGCTTTTCAGAATTGTACTGCTTTAAGGTCCATCGTAATTCCGGATTCTATTAAAACACTGAACAACTCGGTATTTCAAAACTGTACTGCTTTACAATATTGCATAATTGGTAAAGCTATTACTACCATTAACGACTCTGCATTTCAAGCATGTAGTGCTCTGAAGTCCATTGTCCTTCCCGATTCAGTGAAGTTTGTAGGTCCATATGCTTTCTCAAGTTGTAGCAGTCTGGATTCGCTTGACTTGGGAGCAGGAATAACCAACATAGGCATTTACGCCTTTGAGTCCTGTATTCAACTGACAAACGTGACCATACCTGAATCTGTAACTACCATAGGAGTAGCTGCCTTTAGCAGCTGTTCAAAAATACAAAAAGTCAACTTCAATGCCAGTCAATGTAGTTCAATGGGTACTGCGGTTACACCATTTTATAATTGTACTGTTTTAACCACCATTCATCTTGGTGATAAGGCAACCATGATTCCAGACTTTGCTTTTTCAAATGCAGCTGCACTTACAACGGTAACAGGAGGGCATTCCATAAAACGCATTGGGGATAAAGCTTTTTATTCATGCACGAAATTAGGCTCGATTGTCTTACCTGATTCATTAACGTTTATTGGCAATGACGCATTTTACAGATGTAATGAACTAAGAAACATAACATTGGGAAAGTTTATAGATTCCGTTGGGACAAATGCATTTTCGAACTGTGGTAGACTGCAATCCGTTCGAATTGAAGCTGTAAACTGTAGGTATATGGGAAGTTATAGCTATCCTGTTTTTAACAAAACAAACATTAACAGTGTCACGATTGATGATAGTGTCACATCTCTAGCAAACCTGGCATTTTATAAATGTTCATACTTGAATAGTATTACAATGGAATCCTCCACCCCTCCCACCTTAGGAGGAGATGTGTTCACCAACATTTCCTCAACTGCCAAATTATACGTGCCGAGTGGCAGCAAGACAAACTATGTAAATTACAACAGCACAAATAACTATACCCGATTTTTCTCTTCAGCCGGAACAACCGACGGCTCCCGAATCATAGAACTGGCGCCAACAGCCATCAACAATCCGGCTGATGCGAGCGTTTCCATCACAGAAACAAGCGATGGGCTGGTTGTAATTCAATGCAACAATGAGTTAAGCGGAACGATTAGCGTGTACAACATGGCAGGCCTATTGCAAACAACGTGTAGTTTGAGCGGCGAACGCACAGTTCTTCCAAGCAGATTGGAATCGGGGGTTTACCTGGCTGTATTGCAAACCAATGGTCGCCGGAAAACAGTTAAGATTCGTATAGATTGAACCGTGATTAACCACTGTCATTTTGTTTCTATAATTCTACATAAATAGTGAATTATAGAAACAAAACAACGATAGGCGTTGATTATGCCTTATCTTTATTAAACAGCGGCTTAAACCAAAACGCCACCCTGACTAAGGCAATCATGACCGGCACCTCAACCAATGGGCCAATCACGGCGGCGAAAGCTTCCCCGGAATTGATTCCGAAGATGGCAATGGATACAGCTATGGCTAATTCAAAGTTGTTGCTGGCTGCTGTAAATGAAAGCGTGGTGGATTGCTCGTAGGTGGCTCCCATTTGCTTGCTCAGAAAAAACGAAAGCACAAACATCACCGCAAAATAAATGGTCAAGGGAATGGCAATGCGTACCACATCCATTGGAATCTTTACAATATACTCCCCTTTCAGGGAAAACATGACCACGATGGTAAAAAACAGGGCAACCAATGTGAGTGGTGAGATTTTGGGTGCAAAGGAGGTTTCATACCAGGTCTTGCTCTTGACCCGTAGTAAGACAAACCGGGTCAGAAAACCGGCCAGCATAGGTATGCCCAAATAAATGAACACGCTTTTTGCTATCTCTGCCATGGTAATGCGGGAAACAGAGTCGTTTACCGGCAGGCCGAACCAACCCGGCAGTACGGCAATGAACACATAGGCATACACGGAAAACAGCAACACCTGGAATAACGAATTGAAGGCGACCAGACCGGTGGCGTACTGACGATCGCCCTTGGCCAGGTCGTTCCACACAATGACCATGGCTATACAGCGGGCCAACCCGATGAGGATAAGGCCGTACATGTAATCAATGTTGAAGCGCAAGAAAACAATGGCCAGCAAAAACATCAGGATGGGGCCAATGATCCAGTTCTGTACCATCGACAAACCCAATATCCTGGTGTTTTTGAACACATCACCCAACTCTTCGTACTTCACTTTTGCCAATGGCGGGTACATCATGACAATAAGACCTATGGCAATGGGAATATTGGTGGTACCGGATGAGAACCGATTCCAAAACTCCGCGACTGAAGGGCTGTACCATCCCATAAACACACCGGCGAACATGGCCAGAAAAATCCACAGGGTCAGGTAGCGGTCCAGAAAACCCAGTTTATTGCTTGACGACATGGTTTTATTTTTTTGCTGAAACTGTGACACTAAAAATGCCGTGCCCGTTTTGATGAAACGCTTCAATCTCTTCCTGATTCATATAGGGATTCAGCAACGCTGTTGGCAGTTTAATCGCCTTTTTCTTGTGTACGGTAATGTCCTTGAATCCCTGTTGAGCAATAATGTCCAAGTATTCGTCAAGCTGGATGGCACCTGAAACACAACCCGCGTACATGGCTGCTTCTTGCTGGAGGGCTTCCGGCAATTGTCCGCGGAGTACCACATCGGAAACACAGAAGTGTCCGCCGGTCCGGAGAACACGGTATACTTCCCCAAAAGCTTTTTGTTTATCAGGGACCAGGTTCAAGACGCAGTTTGAGACGACAACATCGAACATTCCTTCTTCAAAAGGCATGTTCTCAATGTCACCCTGTACAAAGGCCACATTGTTGAAGCCCAACCGTTGGTTGTTTTTCCTGGCCTTGTCAACCATGGCTTCTGTAAAGTCTATGCCTGTCACTCGACCCGTTTCACCCACAATGGCTCTGGCCACAAAACAGTCGTTCCCAGCCCCACTTCCCAAATCCAGTACGGAATCACCCTCCTTGATAGACGTAAATTGGGTGGGAATGCCACAACCCAATCCCAAATCCGCTTCCGGGTCATAGCCCTTTTCCTTGTCGTAACGCTCGGAAAACACGGCATAATCCACCGTGCCACAGCAACCGCCTGTACCACAGCAAGAAACCTCGTTCGTTACCAATGACTGCCTGGCTATCTGGCCGTACTTTTCCTGTACCAATAATTTAAGTTCCTTGTCTTTCATAACATGGGTCTTAACTGTTCAACGTAAAAAGCATAAAACTGGTCCTTGATTTCATCGCGTACACGGATAAATTCACTGCGGATGAACGCCTCAGAACCCACCGCATGGCTGGGATCATCAAACCCCATGTGCAGGCGGTGTTTCACCTTGCCGAAGAAAGCTGGACAGGTCTCGTTGGCACCTCCGCAAACGGTGATTACATAATCCCACTCTTCGTTCAAATACATTTCAACCGGGTCTGACGTGTGGTGGCTGATGTCGATGCCGGCTTCAGCCATCACATGCACGGCTCTCGAACTGAGTTTGCCGCTGGCTTGTGTACCGGCCGAATACACGTTCAACCGCGAGTCGAACGATTGCAGGAATCCGTGCGCCATCTGGCTGCGACAACTGTTTCCGGTACAAAGGATCAAAATGTTCATCTCACGGTTTGATTTTCTGATAAATGGCATCCAAGTTGGTTTTGAACCAGTCTTTAATGGTTTGTTCGTGTTCCGCCATCGGTTTTACGGGCACCAGGTCGCACACTTCTTCAACCTTTAGGCCAGAATGGAACAAGGTTTCGGTGGTACCCCACAGCATAGCCGATAGTGTTTCCTGCGCTTCTTTTTCGGTCAATCCGTACGACATGGCTTGTTCTTTCAATTGCTGCACCTGGAACCAGAAGTAGGTATGTCCCATGGCGCTGATTACCGCGTATGCCTCAATCTTGCTTTCGTCAACCACGGGCACCTTTCCCAGCCGTTCAAACAGGGCCACACATTCAGCCAGGACCAACTTGTCCACTCCTTCGGCAAAGCTGACGGGATTGTAGCCTTTGTTCACGTACGTGCCCGCATTGGGGTTCATCCTCGCCAGGTTTTTCACCTGTGGCAACGCACTCCTCAATTTCTCAACTGTAATCTTCGGCGCCAGCGAAACCACCAGGGAATTTTTTCCAATGTTGCCTCCTACGCGTTGCATGGTTTCCATCAACACCGGTGGATGAAGGGCGATAAAAATCAAATCGGCTGAAGTAACAGCTGATGTTTCTGTCGAAGAGACTTCAATAGTGGGAAATTCAGCCTTCAATGCCGCCAAAGTCGCTTCATTGGTGTCATAAACGGCAATGCGTTCAAATGAAACAGCGGCATTGTTGAATCCATGCAATAAAATCCGGGTGATGCGACCACCCCCAAAAAAACCGATAGTCTTCATAACATTTCTTATTTATTGGTTTTCAAACCAGAAAATTAAAAAGAAAGCCGACCAACATGATACCGGCACCAACAATAGCGGCAAACGTCAGGATGAAGGGAAGTTTCAGCACCTTTCGCAAAATGATCATTTCCGGCAACGACAAGGCAATGACCGACATCATAAAAGCTAATGAAGTACCCAATGCAGCGCCTTTCTCAATCAAGACAGCCACAATGGGGACAATTCCAGCCGCATTCGAGTATAACGGTATGCCGATGAGCACAGACAATGGCACGGCATACCATACGTCCTTGCCCATGAACGAGGCCATGAATTCAGCGGGTACATACCCATGCGCCCCGGCACCGACAGCTATTCCAATGGCTACGAAGAGCCAGACCTTGCCGACAATTTCCCTGACAGCATGCATACCCACCTGGATACGGTCGGAAAAGGTAAGCTTCTCTTCTTGTTCCTCTCCAATGCCTCCGTGTGCGGCAAAGACCCAGGGCTCCACCCATTTCTCGAGTTTCAGCCGGCCTATGATCCAGCCGGCCACGATGGCTATGACAAGGCCTGTGAGGATGTAGAGCAAGGCTACCTTCCAACCGAACATGCCGTACAGCAAAATGACGGCCACTTCGTTGATCATGGGGGCGGCAATCAAAAAGGAAAATGTAATACCCAGTGGAACACCCGATTCCACAAAGCCCAAAAACAAGGGAATGGCCGAACAGGAACAAAAAGGCGTCACAACACCCAGCAGGGCTGCCATGACATTGCCGGTGAACGTCCGTTTGCCCTCCAACGCCTTGCGTGTCCGTTCTGGGGTGAAAAAACTGCGGACAATTCCCACCAAAAAAATGATGAGCACCAGGAGCATCAGCACCTTGGGAAACTCAAAAACGAAGAACCGGAGCGATTCCGTCAGATGGGTCCCCTTCGTCAGGCCCAACACCGTGTCGATTAACCAGTCGGTCATAGGCTGAAGGTTCGTATACACCAAAAACCAAACCGGTAAAAGAATAAGCAACAAATTGTTTTTAATACGCTGTTTCATCTATCATATGTATTTTCTCTTCGCCAAAAGGCGAACATTCAAGCCAAAAAAACTACCCGATGAAGAAAATAGTGATATAATATATCCCCACCAGGATAAAAACAATGGATACCACCCTACGGAACCAGCGTTCAAACACATGAATCCTGTTGTAGAATTTGCCGACATTGCCAACGGCATATGCCAGCAGCCAGGCAAAAAACAAGACTGGCAAACCGGTAGCCAAGGCAAAGACTACAGGGAGGTACAGACCGCTGGCACTCGAAACGGTCATGGGTATGAGCAAGGCAAAATACAGCACGCCACTGTAGGGACAAAAGGCCAATGCAAACACTACCCCCAACAGAAACGTACTCCAAAGACTGTCCTTGCTCTTTTCACCCAGTTTTTCGGAAATCCCGGACCATCCCGGCAACTTCACCTTTAAGACGTCAAGCATCAACAAACCAATCAGGACCAAGGCAGGCCCAAGCAATTTCTCACCCCATCCTTGAAAAAGAAGAGATACGTTCAGTTTGCTGGCTCCCAAATAAATCACCACAGCTAGGACCGTATAGCTGAACGCCCGTCCGGCAATATAAACCAGCCCATTGACGAACACCCGCTTCCTGTCCTCAATGTCACGACCGATAAAGCCGATAGCCGTTATGTTCGTAGCCAGAGGACAGGGACTGATGGCTGTCATCAATCCCAAAACAAAGGCCGTCACAAAGGCATAGGGAGAATAGTCCAGTATATGTTGAAGAAAATCCATGGTTGGATTACTTGATAAGGGGATCAATCGTCTTTTTCAGGATTTGCCTCAACTTTTCGGGATTGCTTTTGGCATACAAGAATGCCTGTTCAGTCAGGTCTACACGCTTATTACCACTCACTATCAGCAACGACTGTCCTTCAGCCTTGCATTTCGTAGCCAGCGCCTTGTTTTCTTTTTTATCCAGGTTAACAGCGATGAAAGCAATTTTTTTGGATTTGTACTGATTTGGATACATAGATGGGATTGCCTTTTTGGCCTCATCTTCTATGGCCTGACAGGTGACACACCGTCGGGTGTAGTGGAAATAATACACCTCAATTTTGGCAGACTTGGTTACGGCAGGAGCCGCATTTTTCTTGGCCATCTGACCAACCATAACGCCAAAAGATGCCAACATGAGCACCAGAGTTGTTGCAATTATCGTCTTTTTCATCATACGCGGTTTTACTCGGTAAGCAATTTCTTGATTTCCCCACTGGAAGGCACACGGCCTTTCACGACAACCTTTCCGTCAATCACCAACGCGGGTGTTGTCATGACCTTGAACGACATGATTTCCATGATGTCTTCCACTTTGACGATGGTGGCATCAATTCCGGCCTGGGCAACGGCCTCACGGGTGTTTTTTTCCAGCTGTTTGCATTTGGAACAACCTGTTCCCAAAACATGAATGATCATAGTGACGGATTTATGGGTTACAGCAATTGGTTTTCCCTTTGTATAAGGCAAAGAAACGCTCAAAATAGAGTTGGGCTTGTTCCCAGTTCTCCCGATTGATGCAGTATTTAACCTTGGGGGTTTCTATTTCACCCTGGATGAGGCCGGCATCCTTCAGTTCCTTCAAATGCTGGGAAACGGTAGCTTTGGCTATGGGCAATTCGTTGTGGATGTCGCCAAAGTAGCAACTGTTCAGCGAGGAAAGGAAACGCAGGATTTCTATCCGGGTTGGGTGCCCCATGGCTTTGGCCATTCGAGCCAACAGTTCATAGTCAATGGTTTCACTCTTTTTGTTGGTGCAACAATCCATGGTTGGTCTTTTTGTTAGTTGTTCGCAAAACTACGAACATTTTTTAAACCAACAAAAAAACCAACAAAAAAAATAGGACACGTTTCAGATTGGGGATAATTTAGCGGAACAGGTAGGCCAGCGCCACAGAGACAACCAAGGCCGGAAGGAAATTGACCACCTTGATCTTCTTGATGTCAAGAATGGAAAGTGCCAGGGCAAGCAGAATCAAACCACCCGAAGCCGTCAGCTCATCAACCACCACGGTAGGCATCTGGTTTCCCAACCAACTCGCCAAAAGGGTTAATCCACCCTGAAAAATAAACAGCGGAATAACAGAAAACGCTACGCCAAGCCCCAGCGCCGAAGAAAGGGCTAGTGCGCTGAAGCCATCCATCACTGATTTGGCAACCAATAGGTTGGAATCGCCCCTGGTGCCTTCCTCAAAAGCGCCTAAAATGGTCATCGAGCCCATGCAGAACAGCAGGAAAGCGCTGGTCAAGCCTTCAGCAAAGGCCTCGTTTCCCGAACGCGTCTTGCGTTTGGCCCACGCACCAAATCGTCCGATGTAGGCATCCAAATCGATCCATTCACCAATGGCCGCTCCAATAATCAGGCTGAAGATGGGAATCAATACCTGATGCGTTTTCATGGCCATACTGACCCCCATGTAGAGGGTAAAAACGCCAATGGCTTGAAAAATAATGGTGACAATGCGTTGGGGTAGTTTGGATTTGGCGTAAAGGCCAACCATACTTCCGGCGAGGACCAAAGCGACATTGGTAAGGGTGCCAAACAGGATCATGTGTTGTTTACTAAATAAATACCTGCGCAAAAGTACTAAAAAAGGAATACGTTTGCGCAGGCATATGCTGTTCAACTTAAATCGTTACCGTTTCTTCAGCAGGTCCCTGATTTCTGTCAATAACTGTTCTTCTTTGGAAGGAGCCGGAGGTGCTGCTTCAGCAGCTGGGGCTTCTTCTTTACGCTTCAATGCAGAAATGCCTTTAATAGCAACAAACACAGCCCAGGCCACAATTAGGAAATCAAATACAACCTGGATGAAATTGCCGTAGTTCCAAGTCACAGCCGGAGTAGAATCTGTTGCCTGTTTTAACGTTACCGCCAAATCGGTAAAATTGACACCACCTACTAAAAGCCCGATAGGAGGCATGATGATGTCATTCACCAGTGAGGTGACAATTTTTCCAAAAGCCGCACCAATAATGATACCTACGGCCATGTCCACCACATTTCCCTTCAAGGCAAATGCCTTGAAATCATCAATCAACTTCACCTTGGGAGGCTTAACCTGTTTAAATGATAACTGACTCATAATCTTTGCTTTAAATTATATCTTGTTGATTTATAAGCTAAACGCTACACCCACACCCACAATTTCCTTGAATTGCAGTTTTGCCACCTTGCGGTAGGTAACACCATCGGCATTCAAGACGCTGAACTTGGTGTCGTCGTCATAAATAAGGTGGGTGCTGACGTTGACCGTAATGGCCTTGTTTACTTTCATGACAATAATGTTTTCCCAACTTACATCCACTCGTTCCGGATTGTGCAGGTAGTTGGAAAACAAATCAACCTTGGTGGTCAAGGCAACATTTTTCAGCCAGGACTGAGTGAAATCCTTACGCGAATAAATGCAACGAATGTACCCACCAAATTCACTGCGGAATCGTTTGCCCGCTTCCACTCCGAACGCACCTGCCAACGACAGTGAATCATCGTTCACAAAGGTCATCTTTCCGGTCAGAGGAGCCACAAAGGCACTGAAATAGGCATCCGGTTTGTAATCCATACCCAAGGCAACTGTCAGGTAGGCCGGTGCCATAAAACGGGAAATGATGTCACTATCATTCGGGTAATTGTAGCCATTGTTCATTTGCGTCTTAAAACTGACCAGACCCGCGTAATACGTATTCTTAAAGGCCTCAATACCCAGTTTTGACAAGGCGTCTATTTTGTCGTCCGTCTTCATGAAATAGGAAGTAGACTTTTGCTTCAAGACGCCGTAACCAATATTCAGCGAGTTGTCCCACGCCACCTTATCCTTTTTGTAGTTGGCAAAGGCATTCAAGTATCCGTTGACGGAATACGATTCCTGACCACCTGCTGCCCAGTTTATCAGCGCTGTCTGCGAAAGCGAGACACCCAGCGTCGCCCCTTTCAGCCAGGTTTTCTCAGCTTGGTCACTTTTTTTCTTCAACAAACCTTCCACTTCGGTCACCTGCGCCATAGCCAAGGCTGAGCCCGCCAACAGGAAAGCCATCAGTAATTTTACGTGTTTTTTCATAGCATTTCGTTTCTTATTAGGGTAAGACAAACCCAACCCCGAATTTGTTCACTCGGCATTAGAGATAACAATTTAGCTGCAAGATATGAAAAAGGTTTGGTATCTTTGGCACGAATCAAAACACCATGATACTTCCACAGCTTCGACATGTTTTGTTGGCCCGGCACCGCAAAGGACATGGTATTCATTCTCCCTATCTGTACCACTTGATTACTCAGGTGTTGTTCAATAAGAACCCGTATTATTGTTTTGACAACATTGAGACGTCATGCCCTGCCACTGAAAGAGAACACCTTTTGGGACAGACCCTTTTCAGGTTAGCCGAAGACATCAACGCATCCACCATGGTTGTTTGTTGTGAAGCTGACGCTGTTGATGTGGCCTACTTGGAATCCGTAAAGGCAGATGCGCACATTGTGCAACTCACGGATGCTGAGCGACTGAATAGTTTAAGCGACATTGACCTGGCGGTTTTTGACGACTATCATGATACAAACAAACTGCTCAACCTGTTTGAGGGCATGCTGTCACACACTCACTCCAAGAGTGTGTTTTTCATCAAACACATCCACAAAAAAGGCATGGAGCAATGTTGGAACGTATTTATCAGTCACCCCCACGTTAAAGCCAGCCTGGATGTGTATCATTACGGAATACTGCTTTTCAAACCTGATTTGGAAAAAAGACACTACCTCATCAAACAATAAAACCATGGCAAAAATCTACACAAAAACCGGAGATGCAGGCAGCAGCAGCCTGATTGGAGGTACACGCGTACCCAAAGATGACATGCGACTTGAGGCGTATGGGAGTCTGGATGAACTGAATGCTCAACTCGGTTTGGTTGTTTGTGAACTGTTCGATGAAAACGATGTAGCATTTGTCCAAACCATCCAGCATCATCTGTTTCGGTTAGGCTCAGCATTGGCCACCGATGCCAGTGTGACTGAGCCACATTTCAAACACCCGGTATCCGATGAAATGGTGTTGTGGCTGGAGCAGGGAATCGATCACATCGAACTGACCCTTCCCAAACACGATCGCTTCATCTTACCGGGTGGAAACAAAGCCGCTGCATGCTGCCACATTGCCAGAACCGTTTGCCGAAGGGCCGAACGCCAAATCATTCATGTGATGAATTCCTATGAAACAGACCCGGCAATAATAAAATACGTCAACCGATTGTCCGATTACCTGTTTGTACTGTCCAGAAAAGCCTGTATCCACGACAGCCAGGAATTTTTCTGGGATCCGTCTAAATAATTTTTCAGGGTTGTTGTTTTATCAAAA
>CAYPLF010000065.1:0-12343 GCA_964411555.1 uncultured Bacteroidales bacterium
CCGTCATCGTCAAAGTCGATATCTATATCGGGCATGGAAATACGGTCCGGATTCAGGAAGCGCTCAAACAGCAGGTCGTATTTGATGGGGTCCACCTGCGTGATCCCCAGGCAATAGGCCACGGCTGAACCGGCGGCCGAACCACGTCCGGGACCAACTGAAACACCCATCCTGCGGGCTTGCGTGGTAAAATCCTGCACCACCAGAAAATAACCGGGGAAACCCATTGTTTGGATGACACCCAGTTCAAAATCAATGCGCTCCTTGACTTCATCGTTCAGTTCAGGGTATACTTTTTTGGCACCTTCATAGGTAAGGAACCGTAGGTAATCATCATCGTTTTCGAACCCGTCGGGTAGCTGGTATGTTGGCATGATGGGCCCGTGGTCAATGGAGTAGCACTCAATTTTGTCAGCAATCTCTTGCGTGTTGGCCAACGCTTCCGGACAATCGGCAAACACAGCGTTCATTTCCTCCTGGGTCTTGAACCATTCCTGTTTGGTATAAGCCATGTTGCCCGGATCATCCAGTTCACGACCGGTGTTCAGACAAATCAAGCGGTGGTGAGCCTCTGCGTGTTCCTCATCTACAAAATGGACATCATTGGTACAAACCAAGCCCACTTCGTGTTTGCGGGCCAACTCGACCAAGTGAGCGTTGACCTCCTGCTGCTTGGGATAGGTATCCTGGGCAGCATTGGGCACTGTGGGTTTGTGTCGTTGCAATTCCAAGTAAAAATCCTTCCCAAAAACGCGCTTGAACCATTCAATGGATGCTTCGGCCTCTTTCAGCTGTCCGTTGAGCACATGTTGAGGAATTTCACCCCCCAAACAGGCTGAACAAGCAATCAGACCCTCGTGGTATTTTTCCAGTTCAACATGGTCTGTGCGGGGACAATAGTAATACCCGTCCGTCCAGGCATGCGAAACAATTTTCATCAAATTTTTGTACCCTTGGTAATCTTTTGCCAACAGAATCAAGTGCCAACCACGGGCATCCTCTTTTACCTCCTTACGTTGATTTTCTTTTCCATTCCTTGCCACATATACTTCGCAGCCTATGATGGGTTTGAATTTTTCTTCTTCCGGTTTTCCTAGATTTTTCTTATTGATGTAATTGAAAAACTCCTTTACACCAAACATATTGCCATGATCGGTCAACGCAACCGCTTTCATGCCATCGGCCATGGCTTTATCCACCAAAGCCTGAATGGAGGCCTGACCGTCGAGAATGGAGAATTGAGAATGGACGTGTAAATGGACAAAAGGTATCATGATCAGGCAGTTGTAAATTGGCTAATACGCGTCTTAAAGATACGGTCATTTCCGGACTTGACAAGACTGATTTGTCAAAAAACACAATAAAAAAACAGTGGTTAAAACCAATTTTGCCGTCTGACGAAATAGCCGTACTTTTGCCAAGTTGAACCAGAAAAGTCGAGAAAGGAATGATTCGATCGTTGCGCATGACCATTCACAAGGAAGGTAGGAAAATACTGATTTCCTTGTTTTTTTCATTGGTCTTACTCGACTTGTTGGTTTGGATCTTCGGCGGACACCTGGCCTTCGTAATCACATTGGCCGCTTCTACCAGCTTGTTTTTATTCATCACCAACTTTTTCAGAAGCCCGAAACGGGTAAGCAATCCCAACCCTGAGGATATCCTGGCTCCGGCAGACGGAAAGGTGGTGGTGGTTGAGAAAGTATATGAACAAGGGCTACTCAAGGAAGACCGCATCCAGCTCTCCATTTTCATGTCCATTTTCAACGTACATGCGAACTGGTTTCCCATTGAAGGAGAAGTCATACACTACAGCCACCAGAACGGCAATTTTTTGGCTGCATATTTGCCAAAATCCAGCATTGAAAATGAACGTTCCACTGTTTTAATCCGTTCTCCATATAACGGTCAGACGCTGTTGGTCCGTCAAATTGCCGGTGCATTGGCCCGACGCATTGTCACCTATGCCTACACAGGTAAGAAAGCACGTTTCAACGAGCACCTGGGTTTCATCAAATTTGGCTCCAGGGTGGACATCTTCCTGCCAGCTGATTCGGTGGATATCATCGTCCGGCCCGGAGATAAGACCAAAGGCAACAAAACCCTCATCGCCCGATGGAAGCCCACAACGGCGGTGGAAAACCCATAACCATGATTACAAAGCATGTTCCCAATGGCATCACCTCGTTAAACCTGGCTTCGGGGTGTGTATCGATTGTTCTGGCATTGAACGGGCAAACTCAGGCCGCCGCACTGCTTATCTTACTGGCTGCTGTGTTTGATTTTTTGGATGGATTGGCGGCACGGGTCCTTCGTGCCTATTCACCCATCGGCAAAGAATTGGATTCGTTGGCCGATGTGGTCAGTTTCGGGGTAGCACCGGCCATGATCCTGTACCATGAGCTTGTCTACCTGGCATTGACCACTGGAAGCAGCACTTTTTGGGCCTGGTTTGCTTTTCTGATACCGGTAGCTTCAGCCCTGCGATTGGCCAAGTTCAACGTAGACAACAGGCAGGATCACTTTTTCCTCGGTCTTCCAACCCCGGCTAACGCCCTGTTTTGGGCGTTTGGAATGGCATACAGTTTTGACGCCGAGGCCTACCCTCTTCTTCACCCCCTTTACCTGTTACCGGTCGTCATACTCTTTTCCGGCCTTATGGTTTCGAATGTGCCCATGTTTTCCCTCAAACTTAAAAGCCTGAAAGGAAAGGAAAACATAAAGACATGGCTTTTCCTGGCCGGATGCATCATTTTGATGGTTTTGTTGGGATGGGAAGGTGTTGCCGCCTGTATCGGTTTGTATATCATCCTTTCGTTGCTGACAGGAAAGACGTTAAAAAACAACAAATAATGACCGAATGTTTGATGTATTACTAACTATCTTATTCATCTTTCTTATCTTTCGCCTGTTTTCCGGCTGGATTCTTCGTTTTTTCTTACGAAGACAGGCTAAACGTTCAGGTCAATCACCCTTCGAACATGAGACGAAAGCAGGTAAGGACAGGAAAAAAGTATTTAAAAAAGAAGACGGCGAATACGTTGACTTTGAAGAAATAAAACCGAACAACCCTCCCGATTGATGAAAACAGTCTACTTGATACTTGTAGCTCTACTCTTTTCATTTACAGTCAAATCAATAACCATCAGCGGGTATATCACCGACGCCGAATCAGGTGAAACCCTAATCAACGCTTCTGTTTACGAACAATCCACCGGCAAAGGTGCGGTGAGCAATTCCTACGGCTTTTATTCTCTGACACTGCCTGGTCCTACGGTCAATCTGCGCTTTTCCTACGTGGGTTACGGACAAAAGACCCTGTCGCTCTCGTTGAAACGCGACACCGTTTTCAACATCAAACTGACACCGTCAACTACCTTGGACGAAGTAACCGTTCTGGGAAACAATATTCCCGGAGCTGCCGTAAGGGAAACACAAATGAGCGCCGTACAGATTCCAGCTTCCCAAATCAAGACCATTCCCACCCTATTCGGTGAGACCGACCTGATTAAAGCCTTGCAACTCTTACCCGGTGTCCAGGCCGGCACAGAAGGTTCAGCAGGCATGTACGTCCGTGGCGGCGGACCCGATGAAAACTTATTACTTCTCGATGGTGTGCCTGTTTACAATGTCAACCACCTGTTCGGATTTTTTTCCGTATTCAACACCGACGCGGTAAAAAACGTCACCTTGTACAAGGGCAACTTTCCGGCCCGCTTCGGCGGCAGACTATCCTCGGTAGTGGATATCCGCATGAACGATGGAAACGACCAGGCCATCCACGGGAATTTTTCCATTGGCCTCATCTCTTCCAAGTTCAACCTGGAAGGTCCCATCATTAAAGGAAAGACTACCTTCAACGTTTCACTCCGACGCACCTACGCCGATATTTTGGCTCAACCCCTCATCAAGTATGCCGATGCTATGGATGGTTCTGTGAGCAATTCCACAGCCGGTTATTACTTTTATGATTTCAATGCTAAAATCAGCCACCGTTTTTCCGACAACGACAGACTATACCTGAGTTATTACATGGGCGATGACGCCATTTACGCCGGGTTCCGCGATAATTACACCAATTATGGCGATTATAAGGAAGAAAGTAAAATGAAACTCGGCTGGTACTGGGGTAATCTGATTTCAGCCCTTCGCTGGAACCACGTCATCAACAACAAACTGTTCATGAATACCACCGCAACCCTCACCCGGTACCGGTTCGATATGGACATCAAAAATAACAACAAACAAATCCAACAAACACCCCCACTCACAATAGAATCGAGTCAAGAACTGGGTTATCGGTCGGGCATCAGCGACTATGCGCTCAAGTCCGATTTTGATTACGCGCCCAACCCCGATCATGAAATCAAGTTTGGAGGAGCCTATACCAACCATACCTTCCGTCCCGGCGTCTCCGTGGCCAAATTTTCCAGTACGGACACTTCAAGTTTTGCCATCGATACCATGATAGGTGACAAAAACATCTTTTCCCACGAGTTCCAGTTGTACGCGGAAGACAACATGAGTCTGGGTGATTACATCAAAGCCAACCTGGGTGTCCATTACTCAGCATTCAACGTCCAGGGACAGTTTTATCAATCGCTGGAACCCCGTCTGGGCTTGCGCTTCTTATTATCGGACAAACTTTCTGCCAAAGCGGGTTTTGCCACCATGACCCAATACATCCACCTGCTCTCGAACAACAACATCAGCTTACCCACCGACCTTTGGGTACCGGTGACCAAACGCATTCCTCCCATGAAATCCATGCAGGTATCGGCCGGTCTGTTTTTCAACCTACTGGATATAGCCGATGTGTCCATTGAAGGGTATTACAAGACCATGGACAACCTGATTGAATATAAGGACGGAGCGTCATTCATGAGTTCCTCTACCGGCTGGGAAGACAAGGTGTGCCTGGGAAGCGGCCGAGCCTATGGTTTGGAATTCCTGATTCAGAAATCGTACGGAAAGACCACCGGTTGGCTGGGTTATACCTGGTCTAAATCGGAACGCACCTTCGACAAACCGGGTCAACTCTTGAATGAAGGCCGCACCTTCCCGGCCAAGTACGACAGACGCCATGATGTAAGCCTGACCCTATCCCACAAACTGACCGACCGCATTGACATATCGGGCACCTGGGTTTATTACAGCGGCAACTGCGCCACCATGGCCTTGCACAATTATGAAAAAGCACACGACCCCGGCTCCTACTGGTACGGAGGCTCAAACGGTTACATCAACAGTCGCAACAACTACCGTTTCAATGCCTACCACCGGATGGACATAGGCATCAATTTCCACAAGAAAAAGGAGCACGGCACCCGTACCTGGAACATCAGTGCGTACAATGCCTACAACCGAAACAACCCATTTATCGTTTACCCCTCATCTGAAAGCCACTACGATGCAATCAACGATAGATACATCTACACCACAAAACTGAAACAGGTGTCTCTGTTCCCCATCATCCCATCCATCAGTTACATCTATACTTTTTAGACCACACCATGAAACGATTACCCCTGATTTTCGGTTTGATGCTGCTGCTTGCCGCTTGCGAAAAGGACATTGAGTTCAACGGTGAGGTTACTGATCCCCTTATGGTAGTCAATGCCGTAGTGCCTACTGACTCTATCGTTGAAATCAAGATTACCAAAAGCCGTTTCTTCATGCACGTTGAAGACACCTTTGAGACCGTAAAAAACGCCACCGTGGAACTGTATGTCAATGATATATATGCTGAAACCATGAAACACGCCGGAAATGGCCGTTACATCAGTAATTACAGGGCGCATGAAGGTGATATTGTCCGTATCGTTTCACAAGCACCTGGCTTGAAAACCACTACAGCTGAAATGCACATCGTATCGGCCGTCAATGTGGTTAAACTGGACACAACCATAACTGATTTTAGAAAGTATCCTATCACCAACAGCATCTTTGATGAAAGCAAATCCAAGTATGTGGACGACACCATTGGTTGGAATTGCTGGTGTACCATCAACTGCAAACTGACGTTCAGCGACAACCCCGGCAACGAAAACTTCTACCGGTTGGACGTCATCAATAAGGTATTTCGTGATTCCGTCAACTACGACCCCCAACGTGTGTGGTACCAAGAAACAGATGTGGTGTTTGGAGAAAGCGATCAATCCGAGTTCGTAATGATTGACCAAGGAGTATATAATGCCTATGGCACGTTCACCAATGAACTGTTCAGGGGAAAGAATTATCCCCTTACCTTTTCCCTCGATGTATTCTTCAGCTATATAGAAGGAGAAAATGTACCTCGAAGTTACGATTTATCGGGAGAGACAAGGTTCGAGATTGATCTTCAAACAGTTAACAAGAGTTACTACCTCTATTTGATGACCTCGTCAAACTACGTTCCAGATGACTTGTTTGCGGAACCGGTTCAAATACACTCAAACGTCATGGGAGGAATAGGAATCATTGGGAACTTATCCCATAACTTGATTCCACTGAAATTACCGCTTTGACCGGAAAAAGTAGGTCATCAACCGGGCGCAGTCTTCTTGCAGGATACCCGAAACAACCGTAGTCTTAGGATGCAGAGCCTGCGGAGCAAACCGAGTGTAGCCCCTCTTTTCATCATCGGCTCCGTAGACCAGCGTTGTAATGTGCGCCCACCCCAACGCACCGGCACACATCACGCAGGGTTCTACCGTTACATACACCGTACATTCTTCCAGGTATTTCCCTCCCAGGGTTGAAGTCGCAGCTGTAATGGCCTGCATCTCCGCATGGGCCGTCACATCGTTGAGCGTTTCGGTCAGGTTGTGACCACGGGCTATAATCCTGTCCTTACACACCACGACAGCCCCTACGGGCACCTCACCCCTGTCGTAGGCTTTCTGCGCCTCAATGAGGGCCATTTTCATGTACGATTCGTGGGTGGACATCTCAGCGCATTTCCTGTTCGTTGAACAAGGTGGGATAATCTTCGGTCATACGTGTCAGAACAGCTTTCATGACCGATTCGCGCAAAAAACGGGAACGATTTTTGATCTTGTACTTCGTGCAATATTTCACCAGGGCTTTGTATTCCGGTTCGTTCAACAGAAAAGACACGTTCCGGTCTCTATGCAGGGGTTGCTTCATCAGTACGGCAGCTTTTCAGGGGTTTCTACCGCAAAATAACAACAATTTTACCACATCCGGAAAAAATTCGTATATTTGCTTTTTTTTAAAGATGGCCAAACACAACCAACTGGGAAAGCTGGGCGAAGCCGAGGCCTGTGCGTTTTTGAAAAAGAACGGTTACCACATTCTGGAACAGAATTGGTATTCGTCGCACAAGGAACTCGACATCGTGGCAGAGCACAACGGCTGGTTGGTCATCGTTGAAGTGAAAACCCGAACGGGCGAACAATGGGAACCGCCGGAAATGGCCGTCGATCAACGAAAGATCCGGCACATCGTACAAGCGGCCCACCATTACGTCCGACACCATCAAATCGATCTACCCGTGCGCTTTGATGTGGTTGCCGTGGTGATAAACCCCGATTCAACAGTCATCGAACACATAGAGGATGCATTCCTGGCCACTCACGTTACTCATTACTAAACAAGAACATGCTTGAACCGGTTGATTTCTTAGACGCAACGCCATCTACCAACCAAATTCTTTCTGAAATGCCACCTGTGCAATTGGCGGGTTGTGGCAAGGCCGTCGTTACCTTTGTACAAACTCAGGGCAAAGGTCAACGTGGCAACACCTGGTTATCCGAACCCGGCAAGAACATTCATTACAGTCTGCAATACGGGCCGAACAACATCCCTTCACACAACCAATTCCTCATCAGCCAGGCTGTTTCACTAGTGGTTAAAACCTTTCTGAACGAATACACCACGGGTATCACCATCAAGTGGCCCAATGACATTTACTGGAAAGATAAAAAACTGGGAGGTATCCTGATTGAACATCAAATCAAAGGCAGTTACGTAGAGCAATCCATCATTGGCATCGGGTTGAACATCAACCAAACCACCTTCCCGTCTGAACTACCGGATGCCGTTTCGTTGAGTGGAATAACCGGACAAACGTACGATTTGACGGTATTGACCCAAAAACTTCACCAATCCCTATGTAAGGAGCTCGATGCCTTGACCATGGAACAAGAAGAAGACATCCAACGGTTTTACGTCAACAACCTGTACCACCGGGACGGTTTTCACCCCTATTCCGATATAAATGGCCCTTTCGATGCCCGCATATGCGGCATTGGAGCACAGGGGAACCTACTATTGGAACTGGAAGACGGTTCTGTAAGGACCTATACGTTTAAGGAAGTACAATATTGTTGAGAAAGCCTGGTTGTGTGATGGAAACAATGCCCCATCATTAAATCTTCGTACTGTCACGAAACGAACGTAACAATTTCATAATTGGAGACTTTTTCACATTCGGAGGGTTGGCAAAACCCAGTCGGATTTTGAACGCCTCGATGTCAGATTCCATGGCTTTAAGGTGATCATTTGACTGCCTGCGTATGGCTCGTTGCACCAACATTTCGGCTTTCATGTGATAGTCCCGGCAAATAGACTTCAGCTGTTCTTGATAAAACGCCGACTGCATACTGCTCGGATAAGGCAAGATTTTGAAAGCCTGATCGGCTTCCTTACGTTTTTCTTCTCCTTTCAGGTAGTAGTAATTACCTAGCCAAATCGTCGACTCCAGGCAACTCGTATCCTGTAGCAAGATTGATTCATGCACCTGCCTGGCTTCTTCTGTCATACCGTTTTTAAACAGTCCATCGGCCTTTGACAGCAGTTGGTTCAGGGTTTGAGCATCGCACCCATTTGAGATGGACATCAACATGAACACCACCCAAACAAGCGGCAAGCATTTTTTCGATCGAATTAGCATTCCAACCATCTTACAAACCATCAATCCAATCATCAACTCAACAAAAATAGTGGAAATATAGGAAAGAGTTGTATTTTTGCATACAACAATTCAAACGACCCCTATGATACCCTACAAACGCGTTTTGCTCAAACTCAGCGGAGAGTCGCTCATGGGCGGCAAAAAATCCGGCATTGACGAAAACAGACTGAGCGATTACGCACAGGAAATCAAGCAAGCCGCAGCTCTCGGTATCCAGATTGGCATCGTGATTGGAGGTGGCAACATCTTCAGGGGTTTGAGCGGTGCTTCCAAAGGCTTCGACCGCGTCAAAGGCGACCAAATGGGCATGCTGGCCACCTGTATCAATGGTCTGGCTCTATGCTCGGCGTTACAGGCCGAAGGGGTGAAAGCCCGCCTGCTGACCGCCATCCGCATGGAACCCATAGGCGAGTTTTTCAGCAAGGATAAAGCCATTGAATGCCTGGAAAAAGGTGAAGTTGTCATTTTCTCGGGTGGAACGGGCTGCCCCTATTTCACGACCGATACCGGCTCTTCCCTGCGGGGCATCGAAATTGAAGCCGATGCCATGCTGAAAGGCACCCGGGTGGACGGCATCTACACCGCAGACCCCGAAAAAGACCCGACGGCGACCAAATTCGACGACATCACCTACGATGAAATCTACCACCGTGGACTCAAGGTCATGGACCTGACAGCCACCACCATGTGTAAAGAAAACAACTTACCTATCGTGGTGTTCGACATGGACACCCCCGGCAACCTACTCAAGGTGTTGACCGGAGAAAAAATTGGAACCTACGTACACAATTAACACCCACCCCTATGAACGAAGATGTACAAATGACGCTCGACATGGCCGAAGAAAGCATGGGCCATGCTGCCCACCACCTGGAAGAATCATTGGTTCATATCCGTGCCGGAAAAGCCAATATCCGTATTTTAGACCCTGTCCGGGTGAACTACTACGGTAGCAGTGTTCCCATTGCCAACGTGGCCAACATCAGCACGCCCGATGCCAAGACCATTGCCATTCAGCCTTGGGAAAAAAGCTTAATCAAGGAAATTGAAAAAGCCATCATCAACTCCGAGGTTGGCATCACCCCCGACAACAACGGTGAAATCATCCGCTTGTCCATTCCTCCATTGACTGAGGAACGCCGCCGCAACCTGGTAAAACAGACCAAGAGCGAAGGCGAAGACGCCCGCATCAGTGTGCGTAACGCGCGCCATGAAGCTATTACCTCTTTCAAAAAAATGGTCAAGGACGGCCTTCCCGAGGACGTGGGCAAGGATGCTGAAGAAAGCACCCAAAAGATGCACGACAAGTACATGAAAAAAATCGACGAAATCCTGGCCGCCAAGGAAAAAGAAATCCTGACGGTTTGACGCATGCGCACACCTTCGTCGCATTGACCTCATGAAAGGTTTGGTCGTTAAAAACACAGGCAGCTGGTACATCGTCAAAACCGACGATGGCCGGCTGTTTTCGTGTAAGATCAAGGGAAATTTCCGCATCAAAGGCCTACGTAGCACCAACCCGGTGGCTGTAGGTGACAGGGTTACCCTGGAAGACACCTCGGCAGAAACGCCCTATATTTCCGCCATCGACGACCGCAAAAACTACATCGTACGGCGCCCCACTAACTTATCCAAGCAACTGCATATTTTAGCCGCCAACCTCGACCAGGTCTTGTTATTGGTCACCATCAAAGCGCCTGAAACAAACACCACCTTCATCGACCGCTTTCTGGCCACGGCTGAAGCCTACGGCATACCCACCCATATCCTGATCAACAAGATTGACCTGTACGACGAAGAAGAACGCGCCTACATGGAAGGCCTGGTCAGACTCTATACCAGCATAGGGTATCCTTGCACCTGCATTTCTGCCAAGGGAGGTATTGGCTTGGAAGACTTGAGTTCCGTTTTAGCCGGCAAAGTCAGCCTGCTTTCCGGTAACTCGGGTGTAGGCAAATCAACCCTGATCAACCGTATCGACCCCAACCACGACGCCCGCGTGGGTGATATATCCGATTCCCACCTCAAGGGCATGCACACCACCACGTTTTCTGAAATGTTCGAACTGAAAGAGGGTGGATATCTGATTGATACTCCGGGCATCAAGGGCTTCGGTACTTTCGACATGAAACCCGAGGAGGTGAGCCATTACTTCCCCGAAATCTTCGCCCACTCCAACAACTGCCGCTTCAACAACTGCCTGCACGTACACGAACCCGGTTGTGCCGTCCTCCAGGCCGTGGAAAACCACTTCATCAGCGAATCCCGCTACGCCAGCTACCTGAGCATCCTCCAGGACGAGGACGACTCCAAGTACCGGGAAAAAAACTGACGCTGACATTAACTAATTATTCTGATAGCAAGAAATGTAATTCGAAAACTTTGTGTTTCGTTTTATTGGTTTATTATACCTACATTTGCGCCTTCAAAATATATCTTTTTATTGTACATTTTTAATTATCGACAAACATTTGAACGGTCTAAAAACCATTAATACATATATTTAACACAATATCAGCATATATTATTTCTTTTTGTCAACTAAATAACGACCCAAAAAACGATGAAAATGATTAGTAACAAAGCAACTGCTTTGGCTGCCTGCCTGTTGTTGCCTGCAGTATCCGTCTGCGCCCAAACACCCGAAGCCGCCAGCATTCCTTCCATCCTCGAAATTGAACAATACGGACGCGCCATCCACATCATGGCCATGTTGTTGATTGGTTTCGGTTTCTTGATGGTTTTTGTCAAAAACTACGGCCTTTCTGCCCTTACAGCCACCTTCCTATTGGTGAGCACCGCCATTCCCACTTACATGGCCATCAAGGGTTTTGGCTTGTTCGAACAGAGAGGAGAAATCGAACAATTCGTACTCGCCGAATTTGCAGCCGCCAGTTTGCTGATTGCTGCCGGAGCTATTTTGGGTCGTGTGAAGATGTACCAATACATCTTGCTAGGCCTGTTGTTCGTGCCGTCTTACCTATTCAACGAGTGGGTCATTGTCGATGACGCCTTCGGCATCATCGGCAAAGTAGCCGACACAGGAGGTTCCATCGTCATCCACGCATTCGGCGCCATCTTTGGTGTTTCCGCCGCCATCTTCCTGACCACTCAAGAACAACGCAAAAAACCGATTGAAGCCGACCATACCAGCGACCGCTTCTCCTTGCTCGGCAGCATGGTACTCTGGGTATTTTGGCCCAGTTTCTGCGCAGCACTGGTTCCTTCAGAAGCCATCCCCTACACCGTTGTCAACGTATTCCTGGCCTTATGCGGTTCCACACTGGCAACCTACGTGGCCTCTGTCAGCATCCGCGGTAAGATCAATGCGGCCGATATCGCCAATGCCGCCCTGGCCGGTGGTGTGGCCATCGGTTCCACCTGCGACTTTGCTTCACACGGTGCAGCCATGATCATTGGTGTGGT
>CAYPLF010000066.1:0-12132 GCA_964411555.1 uncultured Bacteroidales bacterium
GGTATCGTAGCGGTAGCTGTACGTCACGAAGGGTGAAATTTTGGCGCCGAAATGGTTGTCTTCCGTGCGGTAGATCTGTATGGGTAAACCCACTGTGCCCGTTGCAGTATTCCTCGACACCTCTGCCTGCACCACAAGTTGGGCTTTGTTCAACAAGGGGCGGGAAAGGCGAAGCCCGAGACTCAACGCGTCGCGGTAATCCCTTCCCAAAGAAACCCCCAACGATAGACGTTTCATAGAGGAGAAAGAAGCGTTGTCCAAAAACCCGGGTTGGTTGGGAATGATGTGGTGCTTGGGTGGAATGGGCGGAAACTCGAACACGTGCAAAGCCCTGTTTCCGTTCACGAATTGCCTGGCCGCGTTCCGTTGTTCCAGGTAGATGCTGTCATTGAGGTCGGCGTCTTTGTATCCCCGCTGAAGGGCTGAATACGTTTGGCTGGAATAATTCAGGAAGCGGGAATAGCGTTGATTCGCTTCGCTGTTCAGCCCCAGTTGTTCAAAGGTGTATCCTTCCAAAAACGTCAGGTTGGAATATAAATCTACTTGCGGGTAAATGGTTCGGATGAGCCGCGCATAATTGAAAACCAAGTTGTATTCTTCGTCGGTGATGGCTGTGTGGATGGCGTTGAAGTAGGTGGCCATCTTCCAGTCTGAGCGTTTCAATAAAACGGAAGGTTCCTTGCGCAAGGAAAAGGGGTAACGGTTACCCCGGGCTGCCAGTTCATTCCTGAAATCATCGAGCTTGCTGCTATCGACCAACACGCCTGAGTTCAACCGTAAGGGAACCATGATTCCACCGTGCTTGGCTTCGTATACCTGCGATTGGGTATTCAATACCAGTTTATCGGTATCCAGCGACCGGCAAGCGGTCAACAAGACTCCGAACAACAAATATGCAACGGCATTATTTTTCATTGCTTACCTTGGAACAATCGAAGGCAGTCTGTCAACGGTCGTTCGAAACGATATCCCCTTTGATTTTCATCGTAAAGGATTGTCCCTGTTGGGCTCCGTCCATGTTGATAGTAGCGTCCATATCGATTTTTCCCGTTATTTCTTTCGGCCACCCCGTATTTCTATCCAAGACCATATCGTAGGTGATGCCGCCCTGCAGATTAATGGACGCGGTCATACCTTGGATGTTGATGGTCGAACCGCTGCTTTTGTCGGTTTTCAGGGTGGAATAGCAGAAAAGGATGTACTGGTTGTTGGTCACATCTTTGAGTGTATAGCTGGTAATGGTTTCAACCGGAAAACCACTGGTAACCATTTTGTTGGAAACGGACCAGGAATCGCCTTTGTTGACAGACTTGGCGGGGAAGGACGATACATATGCCTCCATGTTACTCTGGAAGGCCTCTTTGCTGAAGCTTTGTTTCAATTGGGTGCCCATTTGAGCGTTGGCATCCTGACCGGATTGAGCGAAAGCATCCATGGCGCTTAACAAGGCTTCGTAGTTTCTGATATCGACCACTTTGCCCTTTTTTGATAGCGTAATTTGGAAGGTTTTGTTGACAAACGACTTAAAAGCATCTGAAACCTGACCCTCTGCTGAAGCTTGGGCAGAACTGATGCTTTGGTTGCCCGTGACCCCGCTCATCGATACCCCGACGCTGTCGTAGCGCGCTTCAATTTCGTAGCAGGTATCTTTCAACGCTTTAACGGTATAGATTAAACGTGAAGATATTTCGGTACCTATGTTCATGGTTTGTCCCATCACATTCATACCCATGTTCATCGTTGTTTTCATCGATTGAGCGTAACTGGAACCTACTTTAAGGTTGTAAGTGAGGTCAACGGCTGAAACACGTGTGGCAAATACCGAAACGAGCATCAAAACGAATAACAACGATTTTTTCATGGGGTTTTTTGGGTTAAGTGGTATTCTGGTTAAGTGTTTATACGGCCTTAAAACTGATATCCAAACTTTTGACGGAGTGGGTGAGGGCACCCACCGAAATGTAATCCACCCCACATTCGGCATAAGCGCGCAGGGTCTTGAAGGTGATGCCGCCCGATGATTCGGTTTCGTACAGACCGCCGATGCGTTCCACAGCCTTGCGGGTGGTTTCCAAGTCAAAGTTGTCGAGCATGATGCGGTCTACACCGCCCACGGCCATGACTTGTTCCAACTCGTCGAGCGAGCGGACTTCGATTTCAATTTTCAGGTCTTTACCCTTTTCCTTCAGGTAGGCCTTGGCCCGATTGATGGCGTTGGCTATGCCCCCGGCGAAGTCCACGTGGTTGTCCTTGAGCAGAATCATGTCGTAGAGTCCGATGCGGTGGTTCACGCCTCCGCCCAGCTTGACCGCTTCCTTTTCCAACAGGCGCATGCCCGGTGTGGTCTTGCGGGTATCCAAAACGCGGGTTTTGGTGCCTTCCAGTTCCTTCATGTATTTCCGGGTGGTGGTGGCTACGCCGCTCATGCGTTGCATGATGTTGAGCATGAGACGTTCAGTCTGCAATAGCGATTGCACCTTGCCGGTCACTTCAAACACCACATCACCGTATTTGACTTCGCTGCCATCTGTGATGTAGGTGGTCACTTTCAGTTCGGGGTCAAAATAACGGAACACTTCGTAAGCCACCTCAACGCCGGCCACAACGCCATTTTCTTTGATGATGAGCCTGGACGTGCCTATGGCATCGGCGGGAATACACGACAAGGTGGTATGGTCGCCGTCACCGATATCTTCGGTAAAGGCACGTTGCAAAAACGGAATCAGATCTTCGCGCATGATTAAAAATAAATAAGGTTGAACACGGCAAAAGTACGATTTTTTTAGTTCATACTACGCAAACAGATTGGTTACCATCACTACACCTGCAAGATGTGTTTCAAGGCCTCCAATGGCATGAATGTCCGTTTGGCGGTTGCTTCCAGATTTCTCCCTTCCTCTTCGTAAATCCGTTTCAAAAAAATGGCCATTTCTTCGCCCACTTCAATCAAATGTCCATCGGGGTCATAGAACCGAATGGTCCGTTGCCCCCAGATTTCCGTATTGATTTCGTGCAAAAAGGCAACGCCGTTTTCTTTCAGTGTTTGATAAACCTGGTCCAACTCATCCGTCTCAAAACACAGTTCAAAACGGCTGGTGCTGCCTGGATTGGTGATGTTTTCGGCTCCAAGTGTCTTGGGAATGATGTTGTCCGGCCAAATCTGCCAAACGGCAAACCCTTCCTTGAAGGTCAGGTTGGTGCCTCCGTTGTCCATGATGACGGTAAACCGGAGCAGTTCCGTGTAGAATTTCTTGGAAATTGCGGCATCACGGACGAATAAGACCGGTATGCCATGGCGTAGGTTCATATTTTAGGTAATAATGTGAATAAGTTTTATATTAAATGCAAAAATAGTACAATAATCGTTACCTTGCATGTTTAATTAGTACATGCCATGAAAACACAACGTCAACTGCGGGAACGGGTATTTCTGTTTTGCTTATTCATACTGATTTCTGTTCAAACAAGCGCACAGACAGCGACAAAGCAATCGGTATCAGCTTATGAAGAGAAGTGGAAACAGGTAAATGAGATGGTCAAAGCCGACCGGCCTGAATCGGCGTTGGAACTGGTTGCGGCCATAAAACAACTAGCACTGGCAGAAAACAACAGCGCCCAGCAGATCAAGGCCAGCACCATGACGATAAAACTGGTTGGGCAAAAAGACCCCGATAAATTACCCTCGCTGCTTGCTGAAATGGAAACGTCAGCTGCCAAATCAACGAATGAAACCATGAAGGCAATGCTGAACTCCATCATAGCCGAATACTACCTGGGTTATTACCAGAGTGAAAGCTATACCATCAATAGACGAACACCCATCAAGGGAAACATTCCTGCTAATTATACCGAATGGTCCGGGAATATCTTTACGGATACCATTCACACCTTACTTGCCCAATCATTAGTACCCGCTGAACGCTTGCAAATCACGCCGGTCAAAGACATAATGGACTTGCTGACCCAACACGACACCGTCATTGAACCCAGTGTGTACGATGTGTTGGCAAGGCGCAGGATTACCCTGTTGAACAACTTGCGACAAATTGAGAATGACCGAAATGTGGACATGGAACCAACGCCTTTGTTTACTTCGGCTGAACAATTCATAAAACTTAAGGTTGATGCTCCAACGGTATCAGTTAGTGAACGGGAGATTATGGAGACCTTACAACAGTGGTTGCAATTACGGCTTAAGGATGGAAACGCCAAAGCATACCTTCATACCGATGTATACAGACTTAAGACACTGTATTTGATGGCATATGACAGGAATAACTCGGGTGTAAAGTCCTTACCGCCTACCTCCGCTCAACAACTCTATCTGAGAACGCTGCAGGAACTTTCAATACGTTATGCCGACAATGAACTGGTGTTGAAAGTCTTATATGAACAAGCGCAGTATTACATGGCATTTTACAGGGTGGATGACCCTTTATACAACGATTACAGATACAAAGCCTACAAACTAACCGAGAAGGGCTTGAGCCGGTTTCCACGATCGTCTTACAACAATGATTTGAGGCAATTACAGTTCAGCATTTCCTATCCAGGGATTAACCTTACCGCTAAAACAGTGGTTATGCGAAACACACCATTGGAAGTGAAAGTCAGGGCATTGAATACCGACAAAGCTGAGTTGACGGTTTACCGTATCAACTTGACCGCAAAGGAGTTTCTCAAGCAGCAGAGCTCAAACAACCGGGAGACGGTGGATATGACCAACTGTACAGTACTGGAACGACGCACGATTACCTTCAACACCAATTCCTTGTTCAATCCGGAAGATACCACATTGGTCATAAACGGGTTGGAATACGGACAATACGGCTATTCCCTGTGCATTCCGGGAAACAATGCCCGCTTGGCAAATGCTTACTTTGTGGTGTCAGATATGGCGTGTATTGATAAAACCAACAATACCGAACTCTGTGTGGTTGACCGGGTAACCGGAAAGCCTTATGCCGATGTGACGGTGCAGGCATTCAGCAGAGTGGGCACCGGCTCTGGCTTTATGAACATGGAAAACCCTACTTCCAGCGGAAAAACCGACAAAGATGGTTTTTTCAGCTACATCACAACCGGTAGCTCAACCAGCAACTTCTTTATTTTCGAACGGGGTGCCGATTGCCACCTCACCTCTCAATACAACGGTTACAATTTCTTCGGAGGTGACTATACGCGGGTAGAACGGCAATTGTCCCTGCTGACCGACCGTTCCATTTACCGACCCGGTCAAACGGTTTATTTCAAGGGTATTGCGTATGATATCAGCAGAGATGTCCAACGTGTGGTGCCCAATGAGCGTTACGAAGTGGAATTACTTGATGCGAACAACCAATCTGTTAAAAAACAGACGTTAACCACCAATGAGTTTGGTTCTTTTTCCGGTTCGTTTGTTTTGCCTGAAGCGGGATTGAATGGATACTATCGCCTGCGGAGCGATAATTACGGCGGAGCCAGTTTCCAGGTGGAGGAATACAAACGTCCCACTTTTCAGGTTGAACTGAAAAAACCGGAAACAGCTGTGGAGTTTGGAAAAATCATCACCGTTTCCGGCCTTGTCAAAGCCTATGCCGGTTATCCGGTGACTGGAGCGACCGTCACCTACCAGGTTACCCGCCGTGCGCATGCCCGAATGGTTTCTTATTCATCAAGTGAAACCATTCTTTCAGGCAAAGCACAAACCAACGACGACGGCACGTTTACCGTTTCTTTTCCGGCCGAACGGATGAAAAACTGGGAGGGTCTTCAGGTGGTGACCTACGGGGTTTCGACAACGGTTACCGACCAGAAGGGAGAAACGCGGGAGTCACGAAGCAGTGTTTCGGTAGGAGATAAGTCCTTGTTTATCTATACCGATCTGTATGACAATACTATCATTGAAAAGAAGGTAGGAAAACCCATCAAGGTAAGCGTGACAACCATCAACAACACCGATGTGCCTGCTGAGGTGGGCTATGAGTTGTACCTGTTGGACCCCTCCAAGAATTTCATCGATGCAGAGGGAGATAAAGGATATATATCGGTTAGGGAAAATGAACGAGTAACGGAAACACAACGAAAGCCGGGTCGCTTGGTCAAATCAGGTCGATTCAACACCAAAGATGGTCCCCTGAATCTGAATTTCAAAGCCTTTGCATCGGGTCCGTATCAATTGGTCTGCACCACAACCGACACCAAGGGCAACAAGGAACAGAACATCAGCGAATTCACGCTCTATTCCCCCTATGACACCCGCATTCCGGTGAAAGCCTATGCCTGGATGGATACTGAGAATAGCACCTTTGCACCCAGCAAACCGGCAGTCATCCATTTTGGTACGGCGGCCAACAATGTATTTGTTTTGTATAGGATTGTGAAAGGTAAGACCTGTTTGAAGAGTACTTGGATTCCTCTATCCAATAAGTTGGAAACTTTTACTATACCTTATGTAGAGAGTTATGGAGATGGGGTGACGGTGGAATTCACTTTTGTAAAAGACGAGAAGTTGTTTGCTCGCTCCGTGCGGGTTACATACACTATAGAAAAAAAGGAACTAAAACCCATATTGTCTGTTTTCCGTGACAAATTGCAGCCGGGTGAAACCGCAACATGGACCATCGCCGTTCCAGAGGTAAAAACCCTTAACAAACCCGCCGAAGTGCTGGCTTTAATGTACGATGCTTCCTTAGATGCCATTTATCGTTATTATCTTGGTTTCAATCCTATATACTATCCATCTGTACCCTATGCGGGAAATTGGAGTTTCATTACACCCAAAAATGTAACGGTCAAACAAATAGGAGACTTGTCATACTTTATTCAGATGATACCTGATTTGTCGACAATTGATTATTCCTGGATGGGTGGGTTGAATCCACGTAGATCCGATCTCGGTTTTTCCATACCTAAACGGGAAATTTCCGTTGCTGCACAAACGCTCGATTTTGGGGAGCTTGAAGGTCTTCAGGTGAGCTCTGTTGATGAAGCCTTGCAAGGACGGATAGCCGGACTGGATATTGTCAGCAACAGCGGTGATCCAATAAGGGGCCTTAAAAGCGAAGACAGCAACAATGATCTGTCCAATGCCACCGAAATCACCCCCCGCCGCATTTTCAACGAAACGGCCTTCTTTTACCCTCAACTGCTCACCGATGAGGCCGGTAACGTGAAGTTCACGTTCACCGTGCCCGAAAGCTTGACCCGCTGGAACGTTAACCTGTTGGCGCACACCAAAGACCTGTATTACGGCTCGTTCAAAACGCAGGTGGAAACGCAAAAGGACCTGATGGTGCAGTTGAATCTGCCACGCTTTGTCCGTCAATTGGACAAGCCGGTATTGAGTGCCACTGTGGTCAACCTGAGCGACAAACCGCTGACAACCAATGTGACCCTTGAACTTCTCTACCCTGCAGATGAAAAACCCATCTCGGGCAGTCTTTCCAGTCCGGCAGTGCAAACCCTAACGCTGGGACCCAAAGAAACCCGTTCTGTGTCATGGAACCTGAATGCCCAGACGTCCAATGAACTGATTATTTGCAAGGTGGTGGCATCAGCTGGTACCTTCAGCGACGGCGAACAACGGTACCTTCCCGTGTTGCCCGATAAGCAGCTGGTTACAGAAACACTGCCACTAACCGTATCTGTCAACAAGACCAGACAATATACGTTGGAACAGGTGGTTAACCCGGCTCAAGGGGTAAGCCCGTATGCCCTGACGGTGGAATTTTCGCCCAATCCTTCCTGGACAGCCATCCAAGCCTTGCCTACCGTGGCTGACCCTTCCTCCAACAATGCGCTGGATTATTTCACCGCCTATTACGTGAATACCCTGGCCGGTCACATCGTGCAAAGCTACCCGAAACTCACAGCTGTTTTCGACCAATGGCGTCAGACCGGCAACACTTCGGCTTTATTGTCAACCTTGTCCAAGAATCAGGAATTGAAAACCTTGCTGTTGGAAGAAACCCCCTGGGTGGTCGCTGCAAACGATGAAACCGAACAGCGGCGTCAACTGGCCTTGTTGTTTGACCTTAACCAACAAAAAAGCCGGCAGTCGGAGAATTGGAAAAAGTTGCTCAAATTACAGGATGCCTCTGGAGGGTTTATCTGGTTTGAAAATATGCCTGTAAACCGGTATGTGACCTACTACATCCTGTTGAACCAGGCGCGGTTGAACGCCATCATCAATCCGGGTACTCAACCGGCCAACGCCGTATTGAAGGCACTGGCTTACGCGGACAAGACCCTTGCCGACGATTATGAAGCACTGAAACGTCAGCCGGATGTCGACCTGTCAACGAGGCACATTGGCGACATGCAGTGGTTCTACCTGCACCTGCGTTCCATGTACCCCACAGTTAAACTGCCCGATGCTTCCAAAGAAGCGGTGGCTTACTACACCAAACAAGCGGAAACCTACTGGACGCAAGCCACCTTGTACGGAAAAGCCGCTACCGCCCTGATTGCCGCCCGCAACGGCAACAAGACCTTAGCCACCGCCATCCTGACCGCCCTGAAAGAACAATCCCTGACCAAGGAAGACATGGGCATGTACTGGGCGACCAACAAAGCCGGCTATGGGTGGAACGAACGTCCTGTCATGGTACAGACCATGCTCCTGGAAGCCTTTGCCGAACTGCAACCGAAAACCGCACCCCTCGATGCGATGAAAACCTGGCTGTTGCGGCAAAAACAAACCCAGCGTTGGGATTCGCCGCTTTCCACCGTGGACGCCATCTACGCCCTGCTGCATTACGGCCAGGACTGGTTCAACGCCACCAACGAAGTCAGCCTCAAGCTGGGTGACATCACCGTGCCCACCGCTTCCAAGGAAATAGGCACCGGTTACATCCAACACGCCTATAAAGCTGTTGATATTATGCCTTCTATGGGAAACATCACTGTTGGCTTGAAAAGCGCAACAGGTGCAACCGTTGCTTCCGGTATGGGTTGGGGGGCCGTGTATTATCAGTTCTTCCAAAACATCGACCAAATAAAGGCCCAAGGCAACGAACTCACCGTGAGCAAGCAGTTGTTTGTGGAACAAGCATCTGCCATCGGAACGGTCATGGTTCCAATTGCCGGGCAAACCCTCAAACCCGGTGACAAGGTGATTACCCGCCTGATTGTAACCGTTGACCGCAGCATGGATTTCGTTGTGCTGAAAGACCAGCGCGCCGCCTGCTTCGAGCCGGCCAAGCAACTTTCCGGTTATGTATGGAGAGAAGGAGTGGGGTATTACCAAACGTCAAAAGATGCGTCCACCCAGTTCTTCTTCAGTTCGTTGCCGAAGGGCAGCTACGCGTTCGAGTACCCGGTCTACGTCAACAATGCAGGTACATTCACCGACGGTGTGGCTTCCCTGCAATGTATGTACGCACCCGAGTTCTCCGCCCATTCCAACGGCGGACGGATTGAGGTGAAACCAGCAGCTAAGTGATCATACGTAAAACAGTAAATCGTAAAATAGTGACGCAATTACTCAAATTTTTAAGTAGAAGTAACGTGTTGTGACGCGAAGCGTTTATTTTTGTTCTCATAACCATTCAAAACCGGAACTACCATGATGAAACATCTGTTGATAATCGGCTTGCTGACATTGATGATGCCGCTTTCGGCAGAGACCCTGAATATCTGTAAGACCTTTGAAAAACTCAGGGCCAATGCCAACGACTTTTCACCGTTGATGGTTGAAGATAAAGATAATCCCATAACAAACACTTCCACCATTCAATTGGAGGGAGCGGAGTCTTCCAGTTTTAATAAGTTCGGCACCGTAAAGTTTAATGCAGAGTTGGGCAGCTTTAAAACCAAGAAGGAAGCAAGCGATAAACAAAATGAGTGGAAAAATGCTTTGAAAGCATGTTACCCAGGCTTGAATTATTCGGTTGAAAATAAAGATGTGTTAGGTCTAGCTGAGTACACGTATTCTTATATATTCATTAAAACGGCAACAATCATTCGCTTATACGAGGCTTGTTTTTGTATCAGTAAAACTACTTCAGATTACGATCTCACTTTAGAATACCCTCAGGTGCAGAAAAAAGGGCTGTTGGCTGAAGAAATACCTGCCTATACAGACTATAACTTAATCACCAAAGAACCAGAGGAATCACTTTTTGCATCCAACCTTTCTTTAATTCTAGTGCAAGCGGAGAATGATTTTAAGCAAATCACGGGTGATCTTTCATTGGAAGATGTCTCCGAGGAGGCATTGACTTATGATGCTAAAATCAAACTGATCGGTTACCCATCCTGTTATATTGAGACGGATTTAAGAGAAGAAATGAGTTATGTGGTCAACTTGTGTTCCGATGTTGACAGGGTTACCTATGAAAAAACAATGGAAACTTTTGTAAAGCAACTTATGTCAGCCTTGGGGAATAAGTATGCCTATAGAACCTCAGCCAGTGGATCGTCGGTCTCTTTTGTTTCTGTTGAAAATCCCGGTAAAACGGTGGCTTCTGTTTATTTTTCTGAAAAAAATGGGAAGTTCTCGGCGAATTTCACCGTATATGCCATATAGAACCACTTAACAGTTCAACCCGGCTTTCCGTGCCTGTGAATGCTGGAACTGCCGTTTGATGTGGTACTCCTTGCCGTCCTTGATGAAGTAGGCACCGGTCTGTTTGAACCAGAACGAAACCCCGCTTTCCACGCAGCAATCGCGGATGGCCACGATCCACTCGAACCGGCAGGGGCGGGCCTGTAAACCCGACTCGCCCCCTACGACCACCTGTTCCACCCACGAACCAATGTCGTAAGGAAGCAAATTGATGGGGCCCAACAAAGGCTCGCAAATCAAAATCTTATGTTTGATGGGGGCTGCCTTGTACAGTCGCAAACGTTCGTCTGCCCGTTTCTGGTTTTCGATGGTGCAGCAAATCGTAACATGTTCGTACCCTTCGCCCCAATCGTCGGGTAATCCCACCCGGAACCGGTCGATGCGCTTGGTAATAATCATGAACCGCAGATCGCTGCGTTGCCGGATCATCTCCCAGGCTTCCGCCCGCCATTCATCTGCATCCTCCACAAAAAAGTCGGACGTAAAACACGTGTACACCAAACTGCCCGACGGCACCGCATACTCACCGTTCCGTTTCCGCTTAACCGGCACATCAAACGATTTAGTTTTGGTCACCGCGCTGCTGTCAATGCCCCGCTTGGCATCGCCCCTATATACATAGCAATGCGCACACCCCTCGCTCACCTTATGACACCCATGCCACAAGTTCCACATTTTTGAACCCCGTTCAATGGCGTTGCTGGGCATCGGAACATGCTTTTTGTAAAAATCCAAACCGAAATTCGGCATTAAGTATTAAAAATCCAAACCGAGAACCGATTTTTACCGCTTAAAGATGTCTTTGCTCCATCATCTAGTCTTTTCTCGTTACCTTTGTGCTACAACCTTCAATAGCAAAACACACATTCATTCTTTAAAAATGAAAATCATCTTCCTGGTAGTGGGAAAAACAAACGAGAAATGGGTGGAAACGGCCATTGATGCGTACGAAAAACGCATCAAGCATTACGCACCCTTTCAAATCGAAGTGATTCCCGAAGTGAAGGCTGCCAAAAGCCTGACCGAAGACCAGGTGAAAACCAAGGAGGCCGAATCCATCCTGCCCTGGGTGAAACCCGAGAACAGTGTCATCCTGCTCGATGAACGCGGAGAAACCTACACTTCGGAAGGCTTTGCCACACTGCTCCAAAAAAAGATGAACGCCGGTGTGAAGAATCTGATTTTCGTAGTAGGAGGGCCCTACGGCTTCTCGCAGACAGTATACGATGCCGTAAAAGAACGGCTGTCGCTTTCAAGCATGACCTTGACCCATCAAATGGTCAGGGTACTCTTCATTGAACAAATCTACCGCGCCATGACCATCCTCAAAGGCGAACCTTACCACCACCGCTGAACACCTTATTGCCAGTCGAGAGAAGTTCGTCATTTTTTGCCTTCCACAATTTTGAGCTAGAAGTTCACACTGTCCGCCCAATGTACGTTGTAGTGGAGCCGGCAGGGTAGTCTGTGGCGTAGTTGCGAAGAGGCACGTAAAGAAAACCGAGCTGGCTGAAGGCGCTAAAAATCTCATCTTCCGAGGAGTGGGCTGTATTCTCAGCCCGCGACGCTTTGAGATTTTAGCC
>CAYPLF010000067.1:0-12106 GCA_964411555.1 uncultured Bacteroidales bacterium
ACGTTGTCAATGTACGGACCCGTAGGGCTCTTGGAACGGCCAACGACGATGTTGTAGGTGGAGTTGGTGCCGTCGCAGCAGGTACCGTGGGTACCGAGCAGGTAATACCAACCGTCTTTGTACATCAAGGCAGATGCTTCGCAGTCAATGGCTATGTCTTTTTCTTTGATGATATTTCCCTTTTTGTCCTTCAGGCGTTCGCCGGTTTTCGGATCGAGTTCAATGATGCGGATGAAGCCGAAGTAGGTGCCGTATGACAACCACAGACGACCGTCAGGACCCATCATCAAACCAGGGTCAATGGCGTCGCAGTCTTCAAAACCATCGGTATGAGCTACCTGGATGGCATCCGTGAATTTGAAATCGGGTGAGTTGGGGTCCAGTGTTTTGTTCCACATGGTGTTGATGCGGCCATTGTGACCACCGCCCAAACCACCTCCGGTTGAACCGTAAGCAATCAGGAAGCGATCGCCGATTTTCATGGCGTCGGGAGCTGCACCGCCACCGGGACGTTGAGCGCCACTTGTCCAGTTCCATCCGTCTTCTGACAATAAACCACCGCCTCCGGTGCCAAAAGTATAGTACTTGCCATTGTCTTCCACAATGGTGGAAGGGTCATGAATAAAAGGTTGTCCGATTTGGGCCGTAGCTGTTCCCGCAAGTCCCAGAGCGAACAAGGCTGCGGCAGCCAGTATGTTATTTCTTGATTTCATATTTTCTGTTGCGTTTCTTAAAATAGATGAATGAGATGTTGATGCTTATTCACACGTGATGGTGATGTTCTTGACGGGTTGTCCTTTTTCATCCACGAAGCGGACACAGAAATCACTCATACCCGGGCCGTTGATGACAGCACCACGTACGATGTTTTTGCCTTTTTTCAAGGTCAAACGTTTTGAGGTAGCATCGTCGGCAACCATACGTCTGTCACCTGACATCAGCAAAGCTTCCTGACCGTTCAACCACCACATGGAAGCGGAGTTTGAACCGACAGACATTCTGACGTTCTTGATTTCTTCCGGAGCGTTGATCACGGTTACCATCCAGAACAGTACGCTGTACTGGGGTTTGTTGACGGCATAGGAGAAACGGAACAACTTGAAGTTGAACATTTTGCTGTCCAAGGCATACCATTTCAGTTGCTGTTTTGCTCCAGCATCGGTGGTTGCTGTAACCACGTCGCCGTGCTTGGGCATGATGGTCATTTGGTTGGGGAAATATTCCTTGCCAAAATTGGTTCTCAGGTAGCTGTCAATGAAGACCGTATTGCCACGGTTGGGTTTGTCGATGGGTTCCAGTACCAACCAACGACGGATGAATCCCTTAGCATCAGGAGCAAGAGGAGTCTTGGTGGCCAATGTGAAGTGTGTGGTGATGGAACGGGTGGTGTCACTTTGGATAGGGGTGTTTGCTGTAGGCATGCCCATACGTTGACCTTGAGGTCTTGCGGCTTGGCCGGCCTGTCCTGGTGCTTGAGCGGGGGCCTGGCCCAATGCTGTGGATACACATACTTGCAGTCCCAATGAAACTACAAGGGCCAATGCTGGCAACAGAGTTGTGCGTTTAATGTTCATAGTAGATCGTTACAAAGTTTATGAATGAAGTTTGTGAAAAATTGGCATACATTTCGCAAAACTACAAAAAAGAAAACTCACATTTTAGCATTTTTTGTGATATTTCTTGTATTGTAAAACATGTTTGTTGGAATTAAACCATATGCAATACAAATAGTCTTACTGGTTACTTCACGGTAGGGATGATGAACGTGATGACCGTAGTTCCTACCAATCCCAATCCAATTACGATATATTCAACGGTTTCTGCATCAATGAAAAGCAGTGTGGAAAGGCTGATCATGACCCACATGGTGAGGATGGCTCCCAGCTTGGCTTTCCACGTCATGCCCTTTTTGTCATAAAAATCGCGGATGTACCGGCCGACTACCCGGCTGGCCAGCAGCTTGTCGTGCAATCGTTGTGAACTCCTTATATATAGGGCTGCGGTGAGCAATAAAAACGGTGTGGTGGGTAGGCCAGGAATGACAATGCCAATCAGGCCGATGCACAGGGATATTGTTCCTAATACAATAAGTAGTGGTTTGTAGAGTTTCATGAAAAAAGGAGTTGGATGTTACTTTGGGAACGTAATCAGGGTTTTTCCGATTTCATCGCGTAACGGCTTCGCCACCGATACTTCATCGGCAAAGTGGTTCCATTGTTGTACGGTTGCAGCAATTTCATCAATTATTTCCGGTGCTTTTTTGCAGCTTATGGATGCTCCTACAACCATTAAATCCGCTTTGGTAATGATATCTCTCTTTCCATTGACGCTCAAAGCGTGTTGGCTTACCCATATGCTGTCTGGCCTGTAGGCGTAGCAAACATCGTAGGCTGGAGCTAGTTCCCATTTGCCGTCTTGTTTCAAAATAAACGAAAAATTCTTGGTATGGTCGTCGCAATTTCGGGCGATGACATTGAATACCATCCTTCTGAAAAGTTGTTCAGCATCCGCATACGTGAGTTTCAGTTCCCGCATGCATTGAAAAAGTTGTTCGTAGCTGAAGCTGTTCACTTCCGAGTAATCGACGTGTTTCATGGCGCAGAATGTTTGTACGTGATGTTTTACGTCGTTTTCTGCCCTGTCGAAGCGTTTGGTCATGAAGTGGGCCCTGTCGTTTTCTTCCAATAAACGTGAGGGCATCATGTCAATGCCACACGCCTTGGCCATGTTGTAGTAGGCCATTTCCACCCGGCCGTATCCGTGGCTGTCGCCCAATTGTACGTCGCTGACACCGTCCAGCTTGATGAGCCACTGTTCGAACCCTTTGGGTACTTTGGTCTGACCCGATTTTACTTCTCCGCTTTTTTCGTTCCAGGCAATAACCGCTTTCGGTCGGGCGCCCCCGGCTGAGGTGCCTATACGCAGTATTTCCCGTACGGCTTGTGCTTCCTCTTTATCCAGGTGCGTATGAAAAGCGTCCTTGGTATCCAGCATCTTTTTAGCTGTTTCTACCAGGCTATCCATTTCTATGGAGAAGGCGCGTGTTGTTTCCTTGAGTACGGCCGGCTTGAATTCCAGGGCGCCCATGCCGCGGGTTCCTATGAAACACAGCATTTCGACCGGGTTCATGCTGTTTTGGGGGCGACCTTGTTGTGCCAGCCATTGGTTGATCAATTGGTTGCCGTACCGGTCGGGTAGGGCATCGGCCAGCAAACCGGGTAATCCTTTGAATGTGTCTTGGCCCGTCTGCCTGATAGTACGTAATTCAGGGAAAGCAAACAGACGACGGTTGTCTGAAAGTGGCATGGTCAGAGGTGCCAGGTCCCAGCCTGTTTGCTTGAAGCTTGGATCGAATTCAAACGTGGCATACCCGGTGGTGTCATCCCAGGCAACGGCGCCAACCAATTTTCCCCATATGTTCACTTCAGCTATTTGCATGCTTTACCAATCGGTTTCTTCCGGGTTGTTTCTTTTCGTCGACGTATTTTTTGCCCGTTGCCGTTTGTTCCGTAACGCTTTTGCCATGGCTAGCGGACTGGGTGTTTGCTTTATGTTGAATACCTGTAACACTGATAATTGGTCCAGGATTCTCAATACCTGGATCAGTGTGGCAACCGTAACCGTTTCTCCTCGCTCCAACAAACTCAGGGTGGAACGGCTGATGCCGGCTGCTGTTGCCAACTCATTTTGTGTTCGGTTTTGTTCCATGCGGTGGTGTTTGATGAATGCACCGATGTGAGCCGCCAGGGCTTTATCGCTCATGGATACCAATTCGATGTATGATAAATCAGTCATAAAATGCAAATAGCGTGTTTAATGAATGAAATGTCATGCAAATATACACTATTATTCTAAAAAGCAATAGAGGTTGTCAGTTTTTCTTTTGCTTCTTGAACAGAGGGAACAAACAGCACCCTTCCGGTTTTGTTGCTTTCCAACATAAAGTCGTTCAGGCTTTTGCTGGTGTATTTCGAGAAATCCCCCACGATGGCAAGCCGGAAGCTGTAGGTGGAAACTTTCTGCAAAATGTCTCCTGCAATCTGTGTCTTTAAGTCAAAGAAGGCAGGAATCAAGTGCTTTTCCTGTATGATTAAGGCGGCTGCACCTTGATAGGCTGCGGTCATCATGATATCTAACGCTTCTTGTTCGTTGCTGATTTCAATTGACTCGGAAACCAATTCGGCCACACAGATGCCGTTCAAGGTTGTGTATTCTATGTTCATTTTAATGTGGTTAGAATATTTTGGTTGATTGTTGAGAAAATGAGTTCGTCTTTATTCAATTGTGTGAATTCTGTTTTTGAACTTTTGGGCCTTTTTTTTGTTGTCAATGAAACATTTTTATACATCATGAAATCGAATGGATGGTTTGTAAAACTGGCGTCGGTTATTGGTTTGCTGTTGGTTACTACTACCAATCTGGCACAACGGAGAATTGAGTTCTCAGCGGGCTGCGGTGTGCCTGAATACACAAACATACGGATAAAATACGGTGATAATATCCAGTTTGGAATTTGTGGACATTACTTTTATGAAAAACCATCCGGATCATTCGGACCCTATCATAGTTGGGTTTTAACCGCCGAAAGTGTTTATCATTTTGCCGGAAGGTCACACTTGGTAAGTCAACCGACATGGTATCTGCTGGGAGGAATTGGCTATTTTCACAATGACCTGATTGTTGATATTCCACACGAGGAATTTGCTGTTGGTTTTTACCCCAGAATAGGTCGTACATTCAATTTCTCAAATAGAATGGGTATCAATGCCGATATGGGACTTTATCTTCCTCTTTCAGCGAGAGATGGATATAAACCTTATCGGTTCAGACTATTGCCCTCAGGCGGTATAAGTTTGTTTGTCCGGCTTTGAAACAAATTTTGTATCGTGAAGAAAAACAAAGACTGTTTTTCATAAATTAAAGTCTTACAATACAAAAGGCGTCCCGAAGTGTGGCTCTTCAGGACGCCCTTTATTAGTGTACGTTGAGCCGGCGGCTCAGGCCGCAATCAATAGTTTTCTTTTTCGACTTCGAAGTAAGATTGTGGGTGGTTGCAAGCGGGACAGTTTTGCGGAGCTGTCTTGCCTTCGTGTACGTAACCGCAATTGCGGCACTGCCATTTCACCTTTTCTTCGCGTTTGAACACTTCACCGTTCAGGATGTTGTTCATGAACTTGGTGTAGCGGTCTTCGTGCACTTTTTCAGCTTTGGCTATGGCGCGGTACATGACGGCAATTTCTCTGAATCCTTCCTTTTCGGCGATTTCAGCAAACATCGGGTAAAGTTCTGTCCATTCCTCGTTTTCACCGGCTGCGGCAGCTCTCAGGTTGTCGACGGTGGAGCTGATGACACCGGCCGGATAGCTGGCGGTGATTTCGACCACGCCTCCTTCCAGGTACTTGAACATGCGTTTGGCGTGTTCTTTTTCCTGATTGGCGGTTTCTTCAAAGATGGCGGCAATTTGTTCGTAGCCTTCTTTTTTTGCCACGCTGGCGAAGTAGGTGTAACGGTTACGGGCCTGTGACTCACCGGCGAACGATTTCAACAGGTTCTTTTCGGTTTCGGTTCCTTTGATGCTTTTTTCCATAATCGTAGGTTATAGTTGTTTGAGAATACTTGTGTGCACGCAGGCAACACAACAGTTGCACCGCGAAAGGGGGCTGTCGTGCTTGGATCAGAATCAAACCAAAGATATGAAAAAAAGGAATCAAAAGAAAAGATGCTCCACCAATATTTTTACACCGATGCCCACCAATACAAGACCGCCCAACAATTCGGCAGGAATTCGGATCTTATGGACGTACTGTCTACCTAAAAAGAGTCCCAACAGGGAAATCAGGAACGTGACCAGGGCGATGATGGCAGAAGGGGTGAACGGTTCCGAATCGAGGAAGGCGAACGACAAACCCACGGCCAGTGCGTCGATGCTGGTGGCTACAGCCAACGTGAGAACCACGACAAGCCGGGTGGGATTCTTTTTGGAGGCGTCGCAACAGTCTTCGTCGTCTTTGAAATGCTCAACAATCATTTTTACACCCAATGCCAGGAGAATGCCAAATGCAATCCAATGGTCGAAGTGTTCGATGTATTGGTTGAAGGAACTGCCTGCATACCAGCCGATCAAGGGCATGAGACCTTGGAACAGGCCGAACAGGAAGGCTATACGCAGGTACGACCAGAGGTTGGTAGTTGGTGTGGCGGTAGCTGGTTGCCTGGAGGTTGAAGTTGTAATGGAAGCTGAAGCTGGTTGCCTGGAGGCCATGCCGGCAAAAAAGATACCGCAGGCTATGGAAACGGCGAAGCAATCCATGGCCAGGCCAAGTGCGATCAGGATGATGTCAATCAGATTCATGCAGTTCGATGTGCAAAAAGATGTGCCGCAAAGGTACACTTTTTTAGTATCTTTGCAGCCAAACCAGGGCACATGACGTTTGAACTCACCGCAACGGATTCTTACTCACAGGCACGGGCCGGTGTCATCACCACCGATCACGGGCGCATCGAAACCCCCATATTCATGCCGGTGGGCACTGTGGGTTCGGTCAAGGCGGTTTATCAGACCGAACTGAAGGAGCAGGTCAAGGCCCAGATCATCTTGGGAAACACGTACCATTTATACTTGCGCCCTGGACTTCCCATATTGGAAAAGGCCGGCGGCCTACACCGTTTTATCAGCTGGGACAGGCCCATTTTGACCGACAGCGGTGGTTTCCAGATTTTTTCCCTTTCGCACCGCCGGAAGATGAAGGAGGAGGGGGCTACCTTCCAATCGCACATTGATGGTTCGAGGCATTTGTTTACTCCTGAAAATGTGATGGATACCCAGCGTTCCATTGGTGCGGATATCATCATGGCGTTTGACGAATGCACGCCAGGAACAGCTGACTTCAATTATGCCAAAGAGTCGATGGAATTGACCCACCGCTGGTTGGACCGCTGCGTGGCCCGCTTCGACAGTACTGAACCCAAATACGGCTACAAACAGGCTTTGTTTCCCATTGTTCAAGGTTGTGTATACCCCGAACTACGGAAACAATCGGCCGAATACCTCACGTCCAAAGACAGGGAAGGGTATGCCATTGGTGGATTGGCCGTGGGTGAACCGGCTTCAACGATGTACGAGATGATTGAACTCGTCAACGAAATCCTTCCCCGTAACAAACCGCGTTACCTGATGGGCGTGGGCACACCGGGCAATATCCTGGAAGCTATCGAGCGGGGTGTGGACATGTTCGACTGCGTCATGCCTACCCGGAACGGTCGGAACGGTATGTTGTTTACCAAACACGGTGTCATGAACATGCGCAACAAGAAATGGGCCACCGACTTTTCCCTCTTGGAGGAAGACGGCGCCGCTGACGTGGACCGGATGTATTCGAAAGCTTACCTGCGTCACTTGTTCATAGCTGAGGAGCTGTTGGCACTGCAGATTGCCTCCGTGCACAACCTGGCTTTTTACCTGTGGTTGGTGGGTGAGGCCCGCCGTCACATCCTGGCCGGCGATTTTTCTACCTGGAAACCTTCCATGTTGGCACAACTCTCTCAACGATTGTAAGAATTATGAAAGCAGTCGATACACTCAAAAATACATTCAAGCGTTTAGATATCTATCTGATACGTAAGTTCTTGGGTTCCTATTTGTACAGCATAGTGCTGATCATGGCCATTGTCATCGTCTTTGACTTCAACGAAAAGCTGGACAAGTTCATCCAATACCGTGCTACCAGTCATGAAATCATCTTCGATTATTACCTGAATTTCATTCCTTATTTCGGGGTCAAGTTCAGTCCGCTGTTCATTTTTATTTCGGTTATTTTCTTCACCTCCAAGATGGCTTCCAACAGCGAGGTCATCGCTATCTTGTCCAGCGGTGTCAGCTTCAAGCGGTACATGCGCCCGTACATGGTTTCGGCCGGAATTTTGGCAGTTCTCATGTTTGCCCTCAATTCTTTCGTGGTGCCTAATTCCAATCAGAAGCGCCTGGATTTTGAGGACAAGTACGTAAAAAAGGTGAAAACGGAATACGTGTACGGTGTGCAAATGGAGCTGGAGCCCGGCACCATCATGTACATTGAGCGATACGACGATATTTCCCAGAACGGGTACAATTTTTTTCTGGAATCCTACGATGACCAACAGCTGATTTCACGACTTACGGCACGCACCATCAAACAGGATACGGCAAACCATTGGATATTGAACGATTACCTGATCCGCACGTTCGACGGACTGTATGAGCACATCGACCAGGGTGCGCGGTTGGATACCGTGATCAAGGTCGACCCGGAGGAGTTCTTCATTGTAAAGGGCTACAGCGAACAACTGACCACGCCTGAATTGAGGCGTTATCTGGATCGTCAGGAAAAAAGGGGGGTTGCCAACATCAAGGAATACAACGTGGAATACCACCGTCGGTTCTCGTTCCCCTTCTCTTGTTTTATCCTAACCTTGATTGGGGTGTCTCTGGCTTCCCGCAAGGTGCGTGGCGGCATGGGGCTGCATTTGGGAGCCGGTATGCTCATCAGTTTCTCGTATATCCTGCTCGATACCGTTTCGGGCAGTTTCGCCCAAGGTGGGGTGATGACACCGTTTGTGGCCGTCTGGTTCCCCAATGTGATGTATCTGCTCATTGGCCTGGCTTTGTACCTTAAGGCGCCGAAATAAACGGATGGCATCCTTTTTAAAGGGATGGCATCCGTTTTAAAAGGATGCCATCCCTTTTACAGAGATGGAATCCCTTTTACAGAGATGGAATCCTTAAACTTGAAATAACCATGAAACAACCAGTCGTATTGTTCAAAACCCTTCTTCTACTACTGTTTATCTGCAACAGTATGAACGGTTTCTCATATGGAATGATAATAAAATATGATGACGGCTTGCCAAGAAGCACACCCGAAGAACAGGGCGTTCCCTCCAAGGTCATTGCTGACTTTATGCAACAGGTCAAGGCAAAGGGCTACGATGTCCATAATTTGATGATGATCCGTCACGGCAAGGTGATTTTCGAGCATTCGTGGGCACCGTACACGAATTATTATCAGCATGCCATGTATTCGGCCACCAAGACGTTTACCGGTTTGGCCGTGGGCTTCGCCGTACAGGAAGGTTTGCTGAAGATTGACGACAAAGTAACCTCGTTTTTCCCTGACTTGCTGCCCGATACCATTTCCCCGCAGTTGGCCAAACTCACGGTGAAGCACTTGTTGACCATGTCAGTGGGGCATGCTTCAACCTCGTACGCTGGTTCTGGCCGCAGCCAGATAAAGTCGTTCCTCGCCGCCCCTTTTTCAGCCGAACCGGGTACCCGTTTTGCTTACGACATCACGGCATCGCACATGCTTTCCCATATCCTGACCAAAGTAACCGGCATTACCTTGTCCGATTACTTGGAACTAAAGCTATTTATCCATCTGGGAATCAGGGGTGTGATTTGGGAAATGGACAACGATGGCATGAATATGGGCAACGGAGGCACGCATATGTATATTTCGGACATGGCGAAACTGGGGCTGTTCCTGATTCAAAAAGGGAACTGGAACGGCATGCAGCTGTTGCCTGTTGCCTGGATGGAAGAAGCCACAAAACCGCATATCCAACAAAAACCGGAACGCACAGCCGCAGAAAACGAACAGGCGAACGACGACTCGTCCCAGGGTTACGGCTACCAGATTTGGATGGGCCGCAGGCATTCGTACCGGGCCATTGGCGGTCAGAACCAGTTGGTCATGGTCATTCCCGACCAGGACTTCATCCTGGTTTGCCAAAGCAGTATTTCCGATGAAACCGGCTTCAACAGTTTGATTTACGACATGCTGCCGAAGATGAGCGCAAAACCAGTAAAGAATGATCCATCGGTCAACTTGACTCCGGTATTGGCTGAAGCCCGCATCAAACCTCCGTTTGAAGGAAAAACAACGAGTAAACTATCCCTAAGTACCAAGCGGTTCGAGCTAGCCGAAAACACCCTGGGCATCAAGAACGTCTTTTTCCGTTTCGACGGGGTTGGTAACTGCCACCTGACCTTCGTTACCGCCGGTGCCATCCACAACATCCCCTTCGGTCTGGATTCATGGCGCTACGGCTCCACCGACCGTACCTTGTCCATGTCCCGTTCGGCTTACCCCAACCAAATGGGTGTCACACCTGTGCAAACAGCGGGTTGGTGTACCTGGACAGCCGAAAACAAGTTGTCAGCCTATTATATGTCCCTGTTCAACCCAGGTTCATCCGAAACCTTCTCCTTCACCTTCGAAGGCAACCAGCTCCGCATGGAAATCGTAGCCCCCACCGGCCGCCGACTTGGCCCTCCTGGAGCCGCTGCTGCTACTCTTTCGAATATGGTGCTTACGGGAACATTGATGAATTGATTCATTCTATACGCATTATTATTGCCTTCAATCAAGTTAAGTCCATTTCTGGTCTCTCATTCCTTGTTTATTGCAATACCATTCTCCCATAAATAGGCTGTATAAACACAAATAAGTGCCTTTTGCGCCTTATAAATAACCTATTACGCACTGAATGTTAAATAAAATCTCATTTTTGGTGTTATAAACATTATATTTGTTAGATGTTTTGTTTTGAGTATCCATGAATCTTTTAAATACCCATAACTACCCATACAAGGCGCCAGGCTGTATTTGATTACTTGCATTCGTCGCAGCCATTTTGAAGTTTTGAATACCAGAAAAACAAAAATATATTGTATTCGGTCATTTATGGAACGTTCTTTTGATGTCTTCCTCAGTTATCGTCGCTCCGGTGGTGGTTTTGAAACGGCTAATTTACTATACAACAGGTTGACACATGCGGGGTACCGCGTTTTCATGGTTGTGGAAAACCTGCGTTCCGGCAAGTTTAACGATCAGCTTTACAACCGATCAATTCCACTCCTCAAAACCAGCGAAATGGTAATTACTAAAAAAAACAGAAACCTTGATAGATAAAGATGTCTATTTCGCTCTCTCAAAATAAGAAGGTACCAAACACAAAAATCACATAGACTTTGTAAATACAAATAGGGTCACAGGTACTGTGTTTAGTGATTGCAAGGTGTTGGTGGGATTGTTGATTTGTGAGTGGAAAAATTGAATGATGTGAATTAGTCGTATGAAATGTGGAATATTAATTAAATGTTAGAATATGAAAACAAATTATGGCATCCGTTTTTTATTAATGGTTATTGTTTTTACTTCTTTCTCGCAGAAGAATAGTGCTCAGTATTATAACTTCTTAGATCCATATTCTTTTGGATTACAGTTGCAATTACAACAACAGCAACAACAAGTTTTACAACAAATGAATCAAAACATGAATGACTTTTACTATAATATAACACCAAATTACAGCTATATTACTAAAGATGGGAAAACACTTACAATAGAAGTACAATTAAGTCGTACAGTTGCTTTTTCTAATGTTGAGTGTCGTATTAATCATTCAGGTGCAGAGTCAAGAAAAATTGATTACAGAACGTTTTCCGGTGATGTGATTGTCCCTGTAGGTGGATCGGACTGGGTAATTCAAAGTGGAGATGTACTCACAGTTTATTACGATAATGGAAAGAATTGGAGCTATACATTTGGTGAAGGTATGTCTTCGGCAGATTGGTCAAGATTCTGTCAAAATAAATTGAATATAGCTATAGAAAAGTATAACTATAAAACGCCAACCGTTGTCAATCAACCTACTTTGCAATATACTACTCCGGTTCCAGTAAATCAAAACAATAATGGAAACCAAACTTCAAATAGACAAAGAGCTTCTCAAATTGATGCTCAAATAACTCAATTACAAAGAAAGATGGCCGATGCGCAAAGTAGTTTGGAATTGTATAAGGGTTGGGAAAATGAAAGGCCTAGTATTTCGACATCACAAATGGTACAATCTGCCAGAAATTTGGTTAATACATATAGCCAACAGATATCTAATCTTCAAATGGAAAAAGCAAGTTTGGGATATTGATTAGATGTTTTTTTAAAATGATCAGTAGCCATAGATGCATTTAGAATAATTTGTATTAACATTATGTTCTCTCCCCACGATTTTATACACCCCGAAGACGATACTGCCCGTAGGAATATGGAGGCAATACCCGGTTTTT
>CAYPLF010000068.1:0-2133 GCA_964411555.1 uncultured Bacteroidales bacterium
CTAATAAACCTGGTAGAAAAAGCCTTTTCAGCGTATTTCCATTGGCCGATGCCTTTATTGGTACTCTTGTTGACGGGGAAAACCTTTTCCTTCAATACAGTAAGCATTCTAGGGAAAAGCAATACCGAATAAAAATAATGCATCTTCTCAATAGTAACTCCATTATTCTGGAGCAAGTTTCTCAGGTTCTTATGATTATATCGTCTGTAGTGTCTCAAGAAATTATCGTGTGAAGAATAAAGCGATTGAAGGGCCGGGACGGTAATCAAGACCATTCCTTGAGGTTTGAGTTTTTCCAAAACCAGTTTTAAAAAATCATGATCGTTCTCAATATGTTCCAACACGTCCATCATGATGATACAATCCATGCTGTTGTTTTCCAACTTGGCAATATCGTTTAAACAAACGATGCCATCCTCAATTGACGCCGATTCGCCGTATTCAGTATCTACGGCAAATAGTTGTTCATTTGTAATCGATTTGAGTTTTGATGTAAAGAATCTATCACCGGCACCTATATCGGCATAGGATAGTCCCTTTCTGTTTTTTTCAAGTATCTTGATCAGTCTTGAGGACCTTGACAATTCCCATGGATGCCTAAAACCATTTTCCGTCCTTTCAATTAAATCCATTTTATTCTATTTCATTTATGCTAGATTCTTTGACAATATAAATCGGCCTTTTTTTGGCTTCCAGGTATATCTTTGATATGTACTGGCCTATGATTCCCATACATAACAATTGTATTCCCCCAATAAAACTGATGATGGTAATTGTCGATGGCCATCCTGAAACCGGATCTCCAAAAAGAATCGTCTTGACCAGAATGGTAATTATACCAATGACAGATAAGATAAACATGATAATGCCCAGAATGGAAGCCAGTGCCAATGGCACTTCTGAAAAAGCAATGATCCCATCCAGTGAATACAGGAACAAGCCCCAGAAAGACCACTTTGTCTGACCTGCAACCCGCTTGGCGTTATCATATGAAATCCACTTTACGTTGTATCCGACCCAGTCAAACAGGCCTTTGGAAAAACGATTGTATTCTTTAAGTGTCAAAATTGAATTAACCATTTGACGCGTCATCAATCGATAATCTCTTGCGCCATTTACAATTTCCGTTTTTGAAATCCGGTTAATTAGTTTGTAAAACGTTTCTGAAAACAACGAACGGAAAAATGGTTCTCCCTTTCTGGTGGCTCTTTTTGTTGCCACACAATCGTAACCTTCATGAATGAGGAAAGTGAACATCTCTCCCAATAGTGCGGGAGGATCCTGAAGATCGACATCCATGATAGCAACATAATTTCCCGTGGCATTTTCCATTCCTGCATACATGGCTGCCTCTTTTCCGAAATTTCGTGAGAAGGAAATATAACTTACATCCTTATCCATTTTGGCCAGCTCTTTAATGATACCCAGTGTATTATCAATAGAACCGTCATTGACAAACAAGATCTGAACCTGTAAGTTTTTAAGATTCACATCTTCACGTAACACCTTCTTGGTTTCTGAATAAAAAGTTTGATTGTCTCCTGTTCATTATAACAGGGTACAATAATTGACAGCGTATTTTTTTTATCCATGTGTTTCGTATTAGATTTTACAACAGTTTCAATGTCCCAATGAAATTGTTATAGTTTATAAAGATAAATATCCCACATTGAATTCTTATCAGAAAACTTCTTCAAAAACTTCAAGTTTAATTCTTTGTAGTTTCCAATAATAACTGCCGATAAAATATACTCCCCTCCCATTTTTCTTAAAGCCTCTGTATCAATACTTAAGTTATTCACATAAGCATTGTATTCTTTAGCACACATCAAATCATACGTTTTCCTTAATTCCGAACTAAACACGTTACATCTAGAGCCCCAGTAATCAAAATATATCCTAAGTTCTTCATTCTTATCAAGCTCAGAAGCAATAATATTCCTGAATTCATGTTTGTACTCCAACCTATAGTTATTTTGATAACTATCCAAGGTGTAGAAACCATTGTATTGTGCAACGGAAGGGTGCATTCCTAAGCTGACAACTCTATAGTCTTTTTTTGGCTTATTGATAAATTCAGCGATATCGGCAAAAAGATGGGATGCATAAAACGAGTTGAAACTGGGTTTATAT
>CAYPLF010000068.1:2233-11984 GCA_964411555.1 uncultured Bacteroidales bacterium
TCCATGTAATCAAACCTGTCTGAAGAAGAATAAACGCTACAATGATTACTTTGGGCACCTTATTTATGGCGTATGTAATGGCAATTCCAAAAGTAACAATCCATAGAAACGGAATAAGAAATGTAAATCGGTTGAATTGGAATGAGACCAGGATATGTAGTGGTTTTTGCAACGTATATGATAGATAGGGATAAATGGCATCAAATAGTGAAATGACTCCTATTAGTACAATTGGTAGAAAGATATCAATCGATTTTTTTCTGTCTTTTTTTACAAAAAACCAAGTCAATAATGAAAACACATAAATGGGAGTGGCGACAAATGAAGAAGAATGATATTGACCATTCGTGAAGGTAAATAAGAATCGTTTTGCAAGAGTATTGAAAGAGTACGATTGAGCAATCCATTCATTTCTATGCGAAATGAAATCTCCCGGAAACAAAAAACTCTTGATTGTTATGAAGTTGACAATCACAAAACATAAAAACAACAACGCCAAACCCCAAAAATAAGAACGGCTGATTGTTTGATCTTTTGCAAGCATTTTGTAGATACCATATAGAAAGATACCAACCAATATAAATGGAGCTATGACTGCAAAGTGAGCGTAAAAAGGGAATAAGGCTATGATGATCCAATTTACAAGTTGTTTCTTGTTGTTGCACAGATTCAAGAAAGCCCATACAAGTATCGGTTGTCCCATGACTGACAAGCCGAATAACGTATACAAGGGAATAATGGAGAATAATACGGCAAGTAATATAGCAATCTTTTTATCACCACCTTTCACTAAATAATCTTTCGCAAAAAAATACATTCCAATAAAACCAATGATGCGGACAAATGCTGAGTTGATTACATATGCCCAGAAAGAAGGAAACAAATAAAAAAGTAGCCGTATGAAACTAAACTCAGAATGAAAAATGTTTCTTGGTACTCCATTCATGATATTTGGCAAGATGGTGTCTCCATTGAAACCAAATAACAGTCCGGTCATTTTCAATAAATGACAAAATACGAATTCACTATCCAGATTGTCATGAATCAGTAAATAGGCATTTGTTTGCAAGTACAGATATGGGAAGATGATACAAATAAGAACAGCAATTCCTGAAATAATCAGTATTTTTCTCTCTTTCAAGATACGTTAGGTAAACAGTTTGAAGTGGCATCCGTCAGTTGATGGACGCAAGTTAACAAATCCCCGGGAGTATGTGCAACCTGATCGGGATGCAAGTTTTCCAGAGTAGTGGAATCGCTGATTCCCCAGGTGACGGCAATAATCGGAATGCCCACTTTTTTGCAGGCTTCGATATCTCTTCTTTCATCACCCACATAAATCACAGCCTCTTTTGAGAGACCTTCTTGTTCAAACAAACGACGCATCACTTTGTCTTTGCCAAAAAGGTTCTTACCACTGTAAATAAAGCCAAACAAGTCTGAAAGGTCGTTTTTTTCCAAAAAGATACGAACGTTCGACACTGAATTGGAGGTTAGTATTCCCAGTTCCAATCCGCTCTTTTTAAGCGTCCGGAGCGACGCTTTCATCCCTTCAGCCGGCTTCATGTCGGCCATATGCTTGCCCAACTCCTTTCGAATCCGAAGGATCAGCAATAAGAGTTTCACTTGCGTGATTCCGTATTTTTCAAACGATTCTTTCCATTGCTGTGCAACCAGCTCACTCCTATCTTCCGCAAGAATGGGTTTACAGTTGTATTCCGGTGCAACGCTGTTGTAAACATTGATTGTGAAATCAATCGTGTCAGCAATCGTTCCATCGAAATCAAAGATGATGTGCGTGATGGGCTTCACAGGTTTACTCATTAGAAACATGAAATGATCACTTTCCCGTTGGCATGCCCTGCACTGGCATAACCAACAGCCTCTGGTACTTCATCCAGCGGATAGTAACGATCAATGACTGGTTTGATCGCTCCATCGGTAGCCAAGGAGGCCAAAAAAGCCAGGTCTTGTTGATTCATCTTTGCTGCCAGGTTGATGACCTTTTTGGAACCCAGCGACATAAACCATCCGAAAAGCAATGAAGTAACGATCTGCGACATCAAACCTCCTATCACCACCACTCTTCCACCCGGCTTCAACGCTTGTTTGTACGCACTGAAACGGCGTCCACCATTGACCGCCAGGATCAAGTCGAATGGCTTGTCCCTATTCAGGCATTCATCCTTGGTGTAATCGAACGCATGATCCGCACCGAGTGCAATGGATTGCTCCATATGTTTGGAGCCGCACACAACGCTGACTTCGGCACCATAGTACTTGGCCAGTTGAATGGCAAAAGTACCCACACCGCCACCGCCACCATAGATCAATACCTGTTGTCCTTTTTGGATGTGTCCCTTATCACGCAAACCCTGAAGAGCAGTAATCCCGGAAATCGGCAGGGCAGCGGCAACATCGGCCGAAAGTCCGGCCGGTCGGAGTACCAGCGCTTTTTCCGGAGCCACGGCATACTCCGCAAAGCCACCAAATCCAAAGCCGGACAATTCACCAATCACGTTATCGCCCACCTTGAACTGATGACAGTCGTTTCCAACCGCTAGTACGCAGCCGGCTATATCGGCTCCAAAGATTTTCTTTTTGGGAATGATACCCATTTTCATGGAACGGTAGTCGGCCGCGTTGACTGAAACAGACATCACTTGAACCAGCACTTGGTCAGTAGCCGGAACAGGTTTTTCAACCTCGCGAAATACCAGCATGGAGGGTTTTGTGGCTTTATCATAAACCACCGCTTTCATTGTTTCCTTTTTCTCCATCACACGCATGTATTAAATACCGCTTCTGAAATCCGCAATAGCCGTTTCCGCAAACGAACAATCGTCGAACGTAACACTTGTCCCCTCTCCGATGGGTGATTGCGCGCTCATACCCACCCATATTTCAGCAGGATAGTCGTTTTTGAACAAGCGGACCAATTGCCAGGTCTTTTTGTCAAGTGAGTAATAAAAACCGATGGTTTTCACATCCGATGTTATTTTCATGTACACGTTTGGGTTCGTAATCACATCATGGTTGTTGTCATCGGAGGTATCTATGGTTCTTACCGTTACGATGCGTGTTCTCATTCTTTCATCGCGCTCGAAGGCAAATTTAAACCACAACTTCGGATTCAAATAGACATAAAGGGTTCCGGCATCGTACGTTTCCTTGAACGTAGGTGCTACCCGTGCAACAAATGTAAACGGTTTACTGTTATCCACTTTCTTGAGCAAGACAGGCGCCGTGCTGTTGGACAACTTGCCATCGGGATCGTTGAAATTGTCGCGTTTGGCTGCACTCGTAAGGATAAGCCTATCTCCATCAATTGTGGCCATCGTATCAGCACCGTTGAGTGACTTGGTAAATTCCACGCCGGAGAGGGTAATGGAGCATGTGTCGCCTTTTGTGATTTCAGGTGAAGTTTCCTTAACTGCCTGGTTTGTGCAACTCGTCACGAACCCTAAAACAAACAACAAAAACAATCCGGTTCTTTTCATGTCTTTTAGTGTTAAGGTGTTGTAGGTAAATTAAAATCCTTCGGAAACCAACCAGGTATAAAAACTGTCCACCCATTCGTCGCTGGGTTGGTTTTGCTTGTTCATGCCGAAACCGCCTCTACCCTTACCGTATATGTGGATTTCCGCTCTTCCGCCCGCTTTTTTCCAGGTCGAAAACAGGGCGAGACAACCAGCAGCCACGTTCATGTGGTCGGCACAGGTGGCTACAAACAAGGGAGGTGCGGGGTTCGGTACAACCACATCTTCCAATGCAGGGCCGTACAAGGTTGCGATGTAATTGGGCTTTGCCGTTTCATCATTGGTGTTCATGGCTCCGCTAATTTCCACCCCACCTCCGGCTGAAAATCCGATACAACCTATTTTGGCCGGATTGATTTTCCAGGCAGTTGCCCGTTGACGCACAATGCGGAAAGCCTGCCGTACATCTTCAGCCCCCATGGCAATCACCTTGGTGGATACATCGTTTTTAGCTGGATTCGCATTGGCATTCACCAATTTGTCTGCTTCGTAAATCGCAACCCTCAACGGGGCTCCGGCTGCAGACATTTCCGATCTCATGTCGCTCGTTCGTAGCCTGTATTTCAACACAAATGCGGCAATACCTTTTTCGTTCAACCATTTGGCCAGCTTCACACCTTCCATGTCCCAGCTTAGGAACTGCAAAGCTCCACCGGGCAGAATGATGGCTGCTGTTCCGGTAGCCTTCGACGGGTCGGGTAAATAGGCTGTCATGGTGGGCACCGTCACTTCGCTGTATCCGGTGATTGTTCCGTCGGGCGATTTGGTGACTTTTTCTTCCACCGTTGTGGTTCCGTTTCCCGGAGGAACACCGTTGAATAGTTTGATTACTTCCTGCGATTGTGCAGGCAACAAGCAACAACAAGCCAAAAGCAGGCCGACATAAACGTGTTTCATCGTGTGTGTGTTTTACAGTGATTCTCTATCCTTTCTGGTAAGTTTCAGTACTGTAACATCATAGGCATGATCAATCCATTGTTTTATCTGTTCCGGAGAAATCGAGCCGGACAAATCGACTCCGTTCCAGTGTTTTTTGTTGAAATGAAACGCCGGAGTCACTTCTACAAACCGCTCGCGCAACTCAATCGCCAAATCGGGATCACATTTCAAACTGATTCCCCTCTTCTCATCGGAAATATCCAGCAAGGCAAACATTTTATCGGCAACCTTGAACACCAAACTGCTATCATTAAAAGGGAGGCATTCCGTCACACCTTTCTTTGACAGGCAATAATCCCTAATTTCTACTATATCCATTCTTATTCGACCAATGATAACGGTACTTAATTTAAAAGGCTAATTCTCATTTATTTATCCTTGCAAAACACTACGATTTGGCAATGGTCTTCCTTGCTTTGATGATCAGCGTTTCTCCAAAAAGAATCTCCTTGGTAAATACCTGCTTTAGGATTTCCCGATTCATGCTCGATGTCCCTTCCTTTTTACCCCTTCTGGAATAAACCAGGCAGGTTGACAGGTATATGAATGGCAGGAAAACCGAGTACATATAGGCAACAGGTTTTATCCGGTTTGTTCGTATATCTTCTATGATGAACCCATTGGAATGAAGCATGTATCTCAATTCTGCAAATGAAATCATGGCTATGTGGTGTAAGGGGTTGGGGTTGGCCTCATTGAGGGGAGACTCGCATTTATAATGATGGCCGGTGAAAAACCATTTCCAACGTGATCGCAGACTGGATATGTTCGGGGTTGAAATAACAATTTCTCCTTCATCTTTTAGAATACGATGGCTTTCTCTTACAAAGAAGAATTGTTCATCAATGTGTTCTATTCCATCTATACAGACCAAAATATCACATGTTTTATCAGAAATCGGAAATGGTTTTGTCATGTCAGCTTGAACAAAGTTGTCATGTTCAATCTGCAAAATATTTTCAATATCGATGGCTATTACTTGCTTGAATCCTTCATCTTTCAATCGTTGTACAAACGCTCCACTTCCGGATGGAATATCGGCAACGACTTTATCCGTGCTTTTTTTGATGAGTTCAAACACGGTTTCATGTGTGTTTTTTGATGTGTTTATGCTTATTCCTTTGTAGTTCCTTCTCATTATACGATTCATTAAAACAAAAAATTGATGTAAAAACTTAACGAAGATACTTATTTCAGGTGTTTTTACATCAAAAAATCTATAGCAGGATCGAGAATGGTATGATCCAATGAACGTAAACAGATAAATGTGCCATACCACTCATGGTTGAACAAATATCCCGAATGCTCTTTCTTCATCGGCATTCATCAATACCTGCAATACATTTCCATCTGTACAATGGGGAATATTGATTACTTTTATTACGTCAGAAAAGGAGGCAAAATCCGGAAGCAGATCGCTCAGCCAATTTTTGGAGCCATTAAAAAAGCCTTCATTAAAAGTATTGCCGTTGTCATCGGGATACAAAGGCAAATACCGGATATTCGATTCAACAAGATCCTGAAAAAAATGTGTACCAAGTGAGAGTTCAGGTATGTAATTCTTTTGTTTTCGTGCAATTTCAATCAGCATGGCAGTGTTGTTGATATCAGAATAAGCCACACTGACTCCAAGTTTTATGTCGCCCCTGCTTCCCCAACGACCTGGTCCCATTAAGATGAATTGCCTCTTTGGCAATATTTTGTTCAGACTCCCAATAATACTCCCCACTGTCAGAAGCTTTTGATAACTTTTCAACTCGTTGTATTTCAAAGGATCAACATAAACAATGTGAGTTATATTTGAAACTGTTCCATTTGATATAAACCTGTTTGCAGAAAACAGTATTTTTTCTTCAGCAATAGTATTGGGGATAGTAGCCGGTATACTTGATGCGCGTAAACTTTGCGGTCTGCATTGAAGAAGATACAAATCATCTCCATCGTGGGCAAATTCAATATCAACCGGGCAACCATACTCTCTTTCCAATACATTCAGTATGTCGTGGATTTGATCTGGAAAATCAGTGTTGTTGATCAATCCGTTGAACGTGACGATGTAATGGTTTTTTTCAAAATTCATTGATAGTTTACCCGGTTCCTGAATAAAATCATCGGTGAGCGAGGAAACTATCTCGTGGATTGCGGGATAATCTTTGCCCGATTCGTTGAAGAGATGCCGTATGTCAATCGTCTCAAAAATCCTCTTTTTAAGATTGATGACGTCAATTTTTTTGGGAGAATACCTTACTATTTCTTCAATGGCCACATTTACGCGCAATTGTGGTTGTCCAGGTACTACGAGCACCGGGTAATCATCACTTAAACGATCGACGGCACGAGTCCCAAGTCCGGGGACCAACCGTATGAGCCCATCCTCTTTTTTAATCCGGTCTGACCAGCGAAAATCATTGTAACTGAATGCCACCCCCGAGAATGCAGGAAAAAAATAGTTGCCTACCCTTTTACCAACTACTTCCTGAATCAATATTCCCATTTCTTCATGATAATCGAGCAGGCCTTGTTCTTTACGGTATTCAATCGGATCAGGCCCAAAAATTGAAGCGTAGATTTCGGCTATCGCATCCAATATTTCCAAGAGCCTTTCTTCTTTTGTCCCTTGGTTGGAAATGAACAAACTTTTGTATTTACCTGCAAACACGGTTGCCATCCTATCTTCAAGCAAGCTCGAACTTCTGACAATCAATGGGTTATCCCCAAGGTCATCGAGTGCAAGCGATAACTCTTTAATCATTTCAGGGCCGAAAAGAGAATTCTTAAATACATGGACAACATAAGGATATTCTTTTTTCACCTGATCAATGTCCTTATACAATTGTTCCACGATATCTTCAAGTTCATTTCTTTTTATGAAACTTAGGATACCATCGGATGTGATGTACCATGTTTTAGGGACTTTTATGCGGGTAAAAAAAGGATGTATGTCGGCTGATTTCCATAAAATAGTACTGGATAAAAACAGACCCGAACTTTTCCCTCCTAATTTTCCATAACTACCTACAGGTGAGATAATCCGTTTTAACAGCCCGTGAAAATCGTTTATATCTATGAATTTCTTGGCTACGTTGATGAACTCGGCCTGATCGATAAGGAGCCGTCGGATAAGCGATATTTTTACATTTCTCTCGCGCGAAGGTGAGATTTCAAGCCCGTGAGGTGAAAGGTGGTGAAAACGCTCAATTGCACTACTGATTTCGGCCAGTGATGATCCTGAATTCTCAAGGATACTGACCAGAAATCCTGATCGATCTTCCTTTATCCATTTGTGGATACTGTCGATTATTTCTTTTTCATCAATGTACTTACCGGCCAATTCAAAAATATCATAACTCGCCTTTATCAAGTCGTTGGTCGTAGTCTCTTGATTAGGACGGTTATCGCCCTCTTTCAACTGTTCAATTCTATCTTGGTAAGTAGGACTGAATAATTCAAATAGCCCTTCCGCTTCTTTAATACCGCTCCAACATAGGAAATTGATCATCTTTCTTGAAATCCTGACCAGCAATCTTGGATTGGTACCTTTAAGCATCTCAATAATGGGGAACCACTCGGGTTTTAATCCTTTAACAGAGTGACCATTATCTTCGAAAACTGATTTCAACTGTTGGTGTAAAAGGTATGAAGCGATTTGTGTTGCGATGGAGTTGATCAGTTTCTGTTCTTCTTCCAAAAATGGACCTGTAAATTCTGTTGGTCTTCTTTCGGTATAGTATACGTATAGTGCTCCAACTTTTTCATTCAAGACATCAATATCGGCTTTTAGCACCCATTTTGATTTTTTAAATTCTTTGCTTTGATAAACAGTCTCACGGTAAACAATCTTTGCTTTGCACACATCGGGGTATTGCCATCCGCGTGGAAGAATGTCTATTATTTCATATAAGATTTCATCGATATTCTTCTCTTTATTATTTAATCGTTCCTGTACCTCATAAAGGCAGTTAAGCTCTTTTGCGCGTTCCTTCAGTTCGATGGCAAGATTGTTGATGTGTTTATTTGAGCTCATTGAACGACTCATTTAAAGATTATACCCATCCACGGTTGTGACATGCCTGGGCAACCCGGTTAACAGCAATCACGTAGGCGGCATCGCGCATCCCTAATTTATTGGCTTTGGAAAAATCACTGACAGACGTATAGGCCGATGTCATTTTCATGTCAAGTTTTCCAAGCACTTCGTCTTTTTCCCAGAAATAATTCATATTACACTGTACCTGTTCAAAATAGCTACAGACTACACCTCCTGCATTGGCAAGAAAATCAGGGATTACATGGAGTTTTTTCTGAATAATTACCGCATCAGCATCACGTGCAGTAGGTCCATTGGCTCCTTCTAACAGGATCTTTACACTTTTGTTTATTTTGTCAACATTATCGGTCCTTATTTGATTTTCAAGTGCTGCGGGGATTAAGATATCAACTTCTTGTTCCAGCCATGCATCTCCCGGTAATACTTCATAACCCAAATCATGGGCTTTGATTTTATCGATTCCTCCAAATGGATCGGTAATGGCTATTAATTCCTTAAGATCAATACCCGTTTTTTTCCTGAATGAATAACTGGTTTTATCTGCCTGATCCCATGAAGCAACACATAAAACCATGCCACCCATTTTCTGGTACAATTCAATGGCATATTTGGCGACGTTGCCAAATCCCTGGACGCTGGCGGTCGTGTTTTCAGGTTTGATATACAGTTCCTTCAATGCTTCACGTAAGGTGATTATTACTCCATAACCGGTGGCTTCTGTGCGGCCTTTTGAACCACCCATACCAACAGGTTTGCCAGTAATAAAGCCAGGGAATCGCTCACCGCGTATTATTTCATATTCGTCAAGCATCCAGAGCATGTGCTGCGGATTTGTCATCACATCGGGAGCAGGAACGTCGATATTCGGACCAATATTTTTTACAATCTGACGGATCCACCCACGGCAAATCTGTTCTTGTTCCGCGTTGCTTAAATTATGCGGATCACAAATGACGCCACCTTTTCCTCCACCCAAAGGTATGTCAGCCACAGACGTTTTCCAGGTCATCCACATGGCTAAAGCTTTCACAGTATCAATCGTTTCCATCGGATGAAAACGGATGCCTCCTTTTGCGGGTCCGCGAGCATCGTTATGTTGCACCCTGAATCCTTTGAAAATCCTTGTGCTTCCATCATCCATCTTTACGGGAATAAGGAAGTGATACTCACGCATTGGATTTCGTAAAATGTCTCTGGTGGCTTGGTTCAGGTTTAATAAATCGGC
>CAYPLF010000069.1:0-11673 GCA_964411555.1 uncultured Bacteroidales bacterium
ATGGCTGCAGGCAAGCCTGCTTCCGCCAGTTCTTCCAGGTCTTTCAGGGAACTGACGCCTCCGCTGGCCACCAGGTACAGGTCGGGGTGGGCTTCCAATATGGTTCGGTACAACTGCACGGCCGGTCCTTGAAGCATGCCGTCCTTGCTGATGTCGGTGCAAATCACCTTGGTGACGCCCTTTGTCATGTATCCTTCCAAAAAGGGCATCAATTGGGTATCGGTCGATTCGGTCCATCCCGTCACGGCAATGTGTTCGCCCTTTACGTCGGCTCCCAGAATGATTTTCTCACTGCCGTACGTTTTCAGCCATAATTCAAATACGTTTGGCGATTTCACGGCTATGCTGCCGCCGGTCACCATGCTGGCGCCCGATTCAAAGGCGATGCGCAGGTCTTCGTCGGTTTTCAGCCCACCGCCAAAGTCGATGACCAGGCTTGTTTGGGTGGCCAGGCGTTCCAACACCTTGTGGTTCACAATGTGGCTGGCCTTGGCGCCGTCGAGGTCGACCAGGTGCAGGCGGCTGATGCCGGCATCCTGAAAACCTTTGGCTACTTCAAGCGGGTCTTCGTTGTACACCTTCCGGCGTTCGTAGTCGCCTTGCGAAAGGCGGACGCACTTTCCGTCGATGAGGTCTATGGCGGGTATGATATCCATGTTCAGCGGTTGAAACGGTCAGAGGTTGATGAAGTTGGTCAGCACCTGCTCGCCCACCTGGCTGCTTTTCTCGGGGTGGAACTGGGTGGCATAAAAATTGTCCTTGTGCAGGGCTGCGCTGTAATCGAGCAGATAGTTGGTCTGCGCTATGGTCTGCTTGCACACGGCTGCATAGTAGCTGTGCACGTAATACACGTAAGAATCTTCAGCCACTCCGTTGAATAGTGGTGTGGACAACAGCTCCAGCGTATTCCATCCCATGTGGGGCACCTTGTCTTCGTGGCGTTGGGGAACAAAGCGTTTCACCTCGGTGTCGAAAATGCCCAGGCATTTGGTGTTGCCTTCCTCGGAATGACGGCACATGAGCTGCAGACCTATGCAAATACCCAGTACGGGTTGTGTCAGGCTTACAATCAGTTCATCCAGCTTGTGTTCCCGTAGGTAGGCCATGGTGGAGGAAGCTTCCCCCACTCCGGGGAAAATAACCTTGTCCGCGGCGCGGATCAGGGCCTTGTCGTCGGTAATGATGGGTTCAATACCGATGCGGTGGAGCCCATGCACTACGGAGTGGATGTTTCCTGCATTGTATTTGATGATGGCTACTTGCATGTTTTTTTGCTTAAGCAAACACGACGGTGCGGTTTTGGTACACCAGGATTTTTCGTTCGATGTGTTTTTCCACCGCCCTTGACAATACGATTTTCTCGATATCCTGGCCCCTTCTTACCAACATATCGACGGTATCTTTATGGGAAATGCGGGCAACGTCTTGTTCAATGATGGGACCGGCATCCAGGTCAGCCGTCACGTAGTGGCTGGTGGCACCGATGATTTTAACACCACGTTCGTAGGCGGCGTGATAGGGTTTGGCACCCACAAAAGCCGGCAACGTGGAATGGTGTATGTTGATGACTTTGTTGGGATAAGCCCTGACAAAATCATCCGAAATGATTTGCATGTACCTGGCCAAAACGATGAAATTCACACCATAGGAAGACAACAGTTCCATCTCCCTGACTTCCTGCGCATCTTTGTTTTCCTTAGTGATGGGAAAATAATGGAAGGGAATGTCAAATTTTGACACAATGTTCTCCATGTCCGGGTGATTACCAATCACACAGGCAATGTTCACGTTCCAGTCGCCGGCGTCGTAATGGGCCAGCAAATCGTAGAGGCAGTGTGATAGTTTCGATACAAAAATGGCCATTTTGGGTTTCACGTCTCCGAAATACAAGCGGAAATCCATATTGAACTTTGAGGCAAACAGGGTCTGGAAATAGTCCTCGATTTTTTCCCTGGGTATCATGAATTGTTCCAACGACCATTCCACCCGCATGAAAAAGACGTTTGCCTTGCGGTCAACGTGTTGGTCCAAATACAAAATATTCCCCTTGTTTACGTTGATGAAGTCGGTCACCGCAGCCAGAATGCCTTTCTGGTCGGGACAGTGAATCAGCAATATGGCTGTATTTTCCGGTGTTACCTGATGTGTCATGTTGGGGCTGCTTTTTAATCGGCGAAGATAACAAAAAAACGCCAAAAAACGCGTTGAAACATGGCTTATGTTCAAGAAAAAGACCGTATAAAAACGATTTGCAACAATTCTACCGAATGGAATAAATTAAGGTCACTTATTTGATAATTCCATTTTATCGTCTATTTTTGCGCTGTACAATTATGTTATACAGCAGAATATGGTGAAGAAACAAGTCGGCACAGACGACAGGGATATGGAACATCTCACCGAAATTTGGAGCCTGTTGACCCCGGAAGAAAAGGATTATCTTCGTTCGAACTACCTGGTCCAACAGTTTAAAAAGAACGAGATTCTGCACTGTGAAGGGGATAGTCCCACTCACATGATGTGCCTTATCCAGGGCAAGATCAAGATTTACAAAGAAGGCGTGGGGGGCAGGAACCAGATTGTACGCATCCTGCAGCCCGTGAGTTACTTTGCCTACAGGGCCATTTTTGCCGAAGGCAATTTTAACACCACCGCCTGCGCGTTTGAACTGTCCACGATTATTTTGATACCCAGGGATGTGCTCCAGACACTCACCCTCCAAAATCCTCTTGTAGCTAACTTCTTTATCCGTAGGCTGGCCATCGACCTGGGCATTTCTGATGCCCGCCAGGTGAACCTGACTCAAAAGCACATCAGAGGTCGCTTGGCTGAATCGTTGATTTTCATGCGCGACAATTATGGGTTGGAAGAAGATGGGGCCACCATCAATGTGTACCTGTCGCGGGAAGACCTGGCCAATCTGTCGAACATGACCACCTCAAACGCCATCCGGACGCTTTCCATGTTTGTTTCGGAGCGTGTTATCGCCATGGACGGGCGCCGCATCAAAATCATCGACGAAGACAAGCTCCGCAAAATCAGCCGGCTTGGTTGATTATTTTTTCCACCAACACATCGGGGTCTTCCGTGGCATCCAACCAATGGATGGTGACACCCCTGCGCTCCATACCCCTGAACCAGGTCATCTGCCGCTTGGCAAACTGATGGATGGCTACTTCCAACTGCCGGAACATATCTTCGAAGGTTAGTTGCCCCAGTACATACTGACCAACAAATTTGTATTCCAGGCCGTAATACAGCAAGTCATCGGGGGCTACATGCTTTAACAGTTGGCGGATTTCTTCCACCATACCTTCCTCCAAGCGTGCCTTGAGGCGGTTGGTGATGCGCTGCCTCCGTATTTCTCGATCCAGGTCCAATCCGAAAACGATGGATGGGATGTGCGGATAATCGGCCGACAATTCAGGGTGGTCCTGGTAATAGGTTTCGATTTCGATGGCCCGGATGGCCCGTTTCACGGTATCCACATCGGTGGTGTTGTGCAGGGTCTTGAACGTAGACAAGTGCTGTTCAAGCTCTTTCAGTGTTTTGGTTTTTAAGCGCTCTCTCAGTTCGGGGTCTGCCGGAACTTCCAGTAGTTTGTACCCTCTGAGTACTGCCTCCAGGTACAATCCGGTGCCTCCGCAGAGAATGGTTTGCTTGCCTCGTTGGATGACAGCTTCCCATGCCTTCAGGAAATCCCGCTGGTATTCAAACACATTGTACTTGTAACCTGCATCCACCAGATCTATCAGGTGGTAGGGAATGGCTTTCCCATCAACGGTGTACTCGCTCAGGTCTTTTCCCGTTCCAATGTCCATACCCCGGTACACCTGCCTGGAATCGGCGCTTAGGATTTCCCCATCCACGGCTGCAGCCAACCGTACGGCCAGCTTTGTTTTTCCGCAGGCGGTGGGGCCTAGCAGGGTGATTAGCGAATGGTTGGTCTGCATCGTCTTGTAGGGTTTGATCATTCGGAACCACAAAGATAGTCAGAAATGTACCATGTTCCGTTTTTTGGAAAAACAAGCTATTCCACAGGTTGGCATGATATTTTGTTAACATATATTAACACTCGCATAAGCTAACATATTCACTTTAAAAACATCTATAATCATACGTTACGCAGACATTAATACCCGAATTGCTAAAAGACATTCTTTTTCATGGAAGCAATCTAGTTTCAGCTTTTATGCTTATTTTCGTAGAAACTAGTTGCTGCCATGGAGAAAGTATCAGGCCATATCGTTGATGTTGTCGGCGGTACGATTTTCGACGGCTCGCTATATATAGAGGAAGGGCGCATCGTTAAGATCGTATCCGCCGACATTGTCGACGACCAGTACATCCTTCCGGGGCTTGTGGATGCCCACATCCACATAGAAAGCTCCATGCTGACACCTTCCGAATTTGCTCGTCTCGCCTTACCCCACGGTACGGTGGCCTGTGTGTGCGACCCCCACGAAATCGCGAATGTCTGCGGGATTCCCGGCATTGACTTCATGATGGAGAGCGGCAAGCAATCACCGCTTCGGTTTTTCTTCGGGGCTCCCTCCTGTGTGCCTGCCACCTCCTTTGAAACCTCGGGTGCCACGCTGGATGCCGACGACATCAAACTACTGCTCAATAGAAAATCCGCCTCAAAAAAGGAGAATAGCTCTTCGAACGATGAACTCCTTTTCTTGGGAGAAATGATGAATTTCCCGGGGGTGTTGGCCGGGGATGAACAGGTCATGCTCAAGTTGCAGGCCGCCATCGATGCGGGCAAACCCATTGACGGACATGCTCCGGGTTTATCGGGAGAAGACTTGAGAACCTATGTGGAAGCCGGCATTTCCACCGACCACGAATGTGTCAACCTGAAAGAGGCCCTCGAAAAGATTGCTTTGGGTATGAAGATTCAAATCCGCGAGGGCAGTGCCGCCAAGAATTTCGAAGCGCTCATTCCCTTACTGGCTACCCACCCCGACCGGGTCCTGTTTTGCTCAGACGACCTACACCCCAACGACTTGCTGAACCATGGCCACATGGATGTGTTGGCACGCAGAGCCATCAACGCGGGATACGAACCGATGGCCGTGATTCGGGCCTGTACGCTTAACCCTACCAAGCACTACGATCTGAATGTCGGTCTTCTACAAGTGGGTGATTTGGCCGACTTCATTGTCGTGGAAAACCTGCAGCAATTCAGGGTAAAGCAAACCTGGATTGACGGCATTCTGGTGGCCGAAAACGGGCAAACGCTGCTACCGCGCAGCACACCCCTGCCCCGCATCAATGCGTTTGAGGCCAAGCCCATTACGGCTCAAGACCTCCGCATCGAACCCAGGGGCTCACTTATTAACGTCATCGTGGCCCTGAACGATCAACTGTATACGCCCTGCGAGCAAGTGCCACCCACCATCATCGACAACAACCTGGTTTCCAATACAGAAACCGACGTACTCAAGTTGGTAGTTTACAACCGCTACCAGGCGTCGAAACCTGCCATCGGGTTCATCAAGAACGTCGGACTGAAACGGGGTGCCTTGGTTTCCACCGTGGCCCACGACTGCCACAACATCGTGGCCGTAGGCACTTCGGATGATATCTTGGCTCAGGCCATCAACCGGGTCATTGAAACTAAGGGTGGTATTTTGGCTATGGACGAACACGAAAGCTGCCTGCTTCCCTTGCCTGTTGCCGGTATTTTGTCTGACGATGAGGGCTCTTCGGTGGCCAAGTTGTACGAACAAGCCGATGCCCTGGCCAAACGGATGGGCTCCACCCTGCACGCTCCCTTCATGACCCTGGCCTTCATGTCGCTGGCCGTTATTCCTGAACTGAAGCTCACTGACAGGGGATTGTTTGAGATCAACAAACTTTCCTACACCAACCTACAAATCGGGTAGGGTTGCCTCAACAGGCTTGGAGCGTTCCAACTGACAAATGAACGGTGGTTTTATTCTACTACATTATTGAACCTTGATGATAACCTCTCCGGTTACCAAGCCATCTGCTTCGGCTTTAAGGGTGATGGTACCACTTTCCTTATTCGTCAATGGACGAAGAATAGCCAATGCGTTTCCTCTAAACGTTTTGCACACCTTGTTGTTAACGCTTTCCATATCGACAGGGTTTGCATTTCCCGTACCTGCAATTTCACCTATACCTGAAACACTGAATGTAACAGGTATCGTTGCATTGGGAATTACATTACCTTGATCATCAACAATTTCGACTTTAATATTGGACAAATCGTTGCGGTTGGCCTTAATGGTAGACCTATCTGCTGTCAATTTTACTTTTGCCGCAACACCGGTGGTTTTTAGCACTTTGGAAGCTACTTCTTTACCGTTATCCACTGCAATAGCTTTCAGCACACCGGCTTCATACGGCACCTTGAACGTGGCAGTAATGCCTGTGCGAGTATCAATGGCTTGTTCACCGATGACCTTTCCATTCAGCTCCAGGCGAACCAGAGGGCTTTTGGAGAAAACCCTTACTTCCATCATCTTGCCTTCGTTGCCTTTCCAGTTCCAGCTTGGGTATTCATCGGGCCAGCCCCAGTAACTGTAGGTTTCCACCATGCCCTCGGGGATGGGTGTATGCACCATCATTTCAATGTTGCTGATGTTCCAAACCACGTCGCGGTAATACGATTGTGGTTTTTTATTGCCGCACAGGTCAATGTCACCGCAATAATTGCTGAACCAAGGCCATGGCTGAAGCCCTACGCGCTGCCCCGGTCGTTGGCTGATTCTGGAATTGCCGCAACCGGTTTCGCCCAGATGGTCCATGCCCGTCCAAACAAAATCGCCAATCACATATGGATATTTTTCCACCTTTTGCCAATACGTATAGGCTTCGGCTGCGTACGATTCAGTACCCACGATGATTCGGTCGGGATAGTCGGCGTGATCGGATTCGAACGCTTTTTGCAGGTAATTGTACCCGGCAATATCCAAGTCTTCAAATACAGGCGCCGCCGTCTCCCATTTCCGTCCCTGGTGATCCCAAAATTCACACACGCCCTCGGTTACGGGTCTTGTTGGGTCGAGCCGGTGCGCTTCGGCAACCAGTTCTTTCCGGATTACATAACCAATGGAATCAGCCCGCTCATTCAGCTCGTTGCCAATGCTCCAGAAAATAACGGATGGATGGTTTCTGTCTCGATAGATCATGGATTTCAGGTCTTTTTTCCACCATTCCTTGAAATACACACTGTAATCCTGAGGGTTCTTCGGACGCACCCATTGATCAAAGGCTTCGTCCATGACCAATATGCCAAGGCGGTCGCAGGCATCGAGGAATTGTTTCGAAGGTGGGTTATGGCTGGCGCGGATGGCATTGAAACCGTTTGCTTTCATCAATTCAACACGGCGTTCTTCAGCGCGGTCGATGGCCGCAGCTCCCAGGAACCCATTGTCGTGGTGAAGGTCACCGCCTTTCAGTTCCATCGGTTTTCCGTTTAGTGAGAATCCTGATTTTGCATCGAAATAGATGGTGCGGATGCCGAAGGTTATCAGCGTTTTGTCGGTAACTTTCCCATTGGAAATTACGCTGACTTCGGCTGTATAGAGGTTGGGCTGCTCGGTTGACCACAGCTTGGCCTGGGGTACTTTAAGTTGTTGCTTAATGTCCTCGGTTCCTGTTGGCATGTTTTTGACCGCTGTTTTCGAAGTGGCCGCAACCTTACCTTTTCCATCGACGATGCGGATTTGCAGGTTCACGTCGGCACTAGTGGCCGCACTGTTTTCAATGGTAGATAAAACTGTAATTGTTGCTTCATTCCCTGCAATGTTCTCGGTATTTATAAAGACCCCGTCGTGGGTAATACGTACCGGTTGCTTCTGTATGAGCCATACATGGCGGTATATGCCCGAGCCACTGTACCAGCGGGAGTTTTTGCCTTCGTTTTTTACTTTTACGGCAATCACATTGGGCTCTCCGGCCGGGTTAAGGAATTTGGTAATATCGAATTGAAAAGCCGTATATCCGTAAGGATGATTACCAACGAGTTTTCCATTCACCCACACTTCACTGTTCATATACACCCCGTCGAAATTGATCAGGGTCTGGTTGAAACGCCGGTCTTTAACCAAGGTAAATGTTTTCCGGTACCAGGCCGTTCCACCTACCGTATAACCGGTGGCCGTAGTTCCAATGCTTACTTTAGAAAATGGGCCTACCACCTTTCCTGCTTCTTGGTTGGGAAGGTTTTCGATGCTCCAATCGTGTGGAAGGTCGATGTTGCGCCACGATTGATCGTTTAAGGTTGGTTTTTCCGCATCGATCAAATCGCCCAACTGGAATTTCCACTTGTCATCGAACAGTTCTTCCTGACGTGGACTTTGGACATTTACACCGAATAAAGTGCTTGTAAAAAGAAAGAAGGGTAGAAAAAGCTTGATTTTCATGATGGTATAACGAATCGGTTATTCTGTAATAATATCAATTTCGGCGTATCCAATATTGTTGTTTCCTTCCGTGTTTTTCAGTGCTGTCAACTTGATGTATCGTGCCTTTTTGGTGTTAAACCGCTTGGTTTGCCACAATGGATTGTTTTTAATGTTGGCAAATTCGCCCTCTATTGCCAGCTCCCATGTGTTGTTATCGCTAGATACAAAAAACCGGTAATTGGTCATGATGCCGGGATTCCACATATTCTGATCCGGTAAATACCTGAACCCGCTTACCTTTTCTTCTTTCCCGAGATCAATTATCAGGTCAGCCGGCAGGGTTTTGTCACGGCTTAGGTGCCAACTTGTAGATGCATTCCCATCTATTATTTGATAGGCTCTGGTGTCATCAGTGCTTATTAGTTTCCAAGCGCTACGGGGAATATCGAATATCTCGTGCGATACAGGGCTGCTTTTTCTTGTTGCCGCATCATAAGCCAGAGCCTTTACTTCCAACTTTCCGTCCGTTTTGAAGGGAATCTTGTATTTAGTTGATTTGGTTGTGGGTTTAGTGCCATCAATCGTATAGTAGATGGTTGATTCAGAATCGGTGGGTGTTATGGTTATTTCACCTGTCTGGTTTCTTAGAATGGCTGGAGCCGTGAGAATTTGCGGGGCATTGTACACCTCTATGTTGGCTATTATCGGGCATGCTTTTGCTTCGTTCACAGTAAAACGAAGCTTGCTTGCCTGAATGGTTTGGAAACAAATGATGCGTTTATACCCAATGGTGGTCGTGCCATTGCCGTTGGAAACATACTGATCCTTAAGCACCTGCCATTCGCCATTTACTAACCCTTCGAGTGTAAACGATTTCACACGTTGCCCCAGGCGTATGTATTCCTGAACCAGGAAGCGATTGCACGGGGTGGGTTTTCCAAAATCTATTGTCAATGAAGCGTTTACAACTGCATCATCGGTTGCCCAATAGGTTTCTTTTTTGCCGTCAATTACATTAGCAGCGCTGAATTGCTTCTTTCCTCCCCGGATGTTGGTGGCTGTAACTGTTGCCTTTTTTGCCAGGTTTACTGCAAACGTTTCTTTTACGGCTTTTGCAAAATTTACCGCTTCGTATTCGTCAATTGGGTGAATCCTTCCGTTTTTATCGATAGGGAAGTTGAGCAAAAATGTACCGTTGCGGCCAATCGACTGATAATACGTTTTCATCAATTGAGGGAGGTTCTTAACCCGCGAATCCTCGTATTCGTGATAAAACCAGCCCGGGCGGATGGATGTGTTTACTTCACCGGGGACCCAGGCATTGCCGTCTTCAACACCGTATCGTAACATATTTTCGGGTACATCGCCGGTTTTATTCAATAAACTCCAGTTGGTTTCGCCTACATAACCCGCCTCTGTGCCAACCCAACGTAAGTCAGCTCTATCTCCATTGTCGTTCCAGATAACACAGGTGGGTTGAAGGCTTCGTATCAGCTTGTAGGTATTTGGCCAATCGTAATAGGTTTTGCGATCTATCCTACGGCTGGTTTTGGCTCCTCCGTAATAGCCGTCGCCTCCGTTGGCTCCGTCGAACCATATTTCAACTATCTCGCCATAGTTTGTAAGGCATTCCTCTATTTGTTTCCTGAAAATGTTTTCAACGTAGGGATTACGGCCATTGGCATCGAGCAATCCGTAACTGGAGTTATTTCTATCCCATGGGGAAATATAAATACCCAGTTTAAGCCCATATTTTCTACAGGCTTTTGCCAAATCGCCCACAATATCACCTTTACCGTTCTTCCACGGACAGTTTTTCACAGAATAATCGGTCGTTTCGGTAGGCCAGAGACAAAAACCCGAATGGTGTTTGGCCGTGAGGATGACGCCTTTCATTCCGGCTTCTTTGCAGACACGAGCCCACTGGTCGCAATCCAAATTGGATGGATTAAAGAGCGTGGCATCTTCGGGTGCTCCGTATCCCCATTCCTGGTTGGTAAACGTATTGGTTGAAAAGTGAATGAACGCATAGAATTCCATCTCTTGCCAACGCATTTGGTTCTCAGATGGAACAGGGCCAAAAGGGGCGGGAGAGTTATCTTGCGCCTTACATATATTAATTGATACAAGCAGAATGGCAATCAATGCCGTTTTCCGAATTATGTTTTCCATTGGTAGTGTAGCTATTTCCTTTCACAAAAGTAACAAATTGTCTGTCAATTAAAAATGGGCGGTAATAGGCGGACTCAAGTGGGCTCTTCCAATTTCTGCAGAAAAGAAAAAGGGCATCTCTAAATGTTACTTTTGAGATGCCCTTATTTTATGGTAAAGACGGGTGATTTATTTCACGCTGTCCATGTGGGCGATCAAGTCCAATACCTTGTTTGAATAACCCCATTCGTTGTCATACCAGCTAACCAGTTTCACGAAGTTGCCGTTCAAAGCGATACCGGCACCGGCATCGAATACGGAGGTACGGGTTTCATGGATGAAGTCGGTGGAAACAACGGAATCTTCGGTGTAACCGAGGATACCCTTCATTTCGTTTTCAGAAGCTTTCTTCACAGCAGCCTTGATTTCATCGTAGCTGGCAGCTTTTTCCAAACGGACGGTCAAGTCAACAACAGACACGTCAGCGGTGGGAACGCGGAAAGCCATACCGGTCAATTTGCCGTTCAAGGAAGGAATAACCTTACCTACAGCCTTGGCAGCACCGGTGGAAGAAGGAATGATGTTACCCAGGATGGAACGGCCACCTCTCCAGTCTTTGGAAGAAGGAGCGTCAACAGTCTTCTGGGTGTTGGTGGCTGCATGAACGGTAGTCATCAAGCCTTCAACGATACCGAAGTTGTCGTTGATAACTTTGGCCAAGGGAGCCAAACAGTTGGTGGTGCAAGAAGCATTGGAAACAATGTCCATGTCTTTCTTGTATGCATCGAGGTTCACACCGCAAACGAACATAGGAGCGTCAGCAGAGGGAGCGGAGATAACGACTTTCTTGGCGCCACCTTTCAAGTGAGCGGAAGCTTTTTCAGTGGTGGTGAAAACACCGGTTGATTCAACTACATAATCAGCACCGGAAGCACCCCAACCAATAGCAGCGGGATCTTTTTCTGCGAAGAACTTCACTTCTTTACCGTTGATGATCAATTTTCCGTCTTTGTTTTCGGCTGTACCCTGGAATTTACCGTGAACTGTATCGTAGTTCAACATATAAATCAAGTAATCCAGATCCAAGAACGGGTCATTTACTGCAACGATTTGAACATCGTTTCTTTCTTGAGCGGCACGG
>CAYPLF010000070.1:0-11026 GCA_964411555.1 uncultured Bacteroidales bacterium
ACGCTTTGAAGTTTTAGCCTTCCGTTGCTTATTTTTAGTGTTTCGCAGTCGGAGCGCAGACTACCCTGCCGGCGGAACGGAAACAGGTTGATGTTCCGAAAAAAATACCCCCATTCCAAGGACTGATGCAGTCGAAGGAACGGGGATTTCAATTAGTATCTTAGCGTTTACTGCTTAATAACCTGAGCGCCTTTAGTAACACCGCTGCCATTATAAGCATCAACCCGGAAGTAATAGGTTTGACCCACCACTAGGCTTCGGATGGGGAACGAAGTAGCATCCATTACCTGGTACTGGTTGTACAACTTGTCCGGAGCAATACCGTACAGAATGTTGTAACCATCGGCACCCTCCACCTTCGACCAGCTCACATCAGCACAACGTTGGTCGTCCAACCGTTTGACCGTGGCAGCCGCAACCGCTTTAGGAGCCTTGCCACCTGCGTTTCCAAAGACACGGAAGTCGCACAAGGAAAATTTCCCGCCACCCGGCACCTCACCCTTATTGGTGATGCGCAAAAACCGAGTCTTGACCGGTTTGTCCAATTCAATATAGTCGTGCGGTTCGTCCTTGGTGGAAGCACTGTTGTCGTATAACATCGACCACTTCACCCCGTCGTTCGACTGTTCAATGATGTAGCGCGTCGTGAAAGCCGTCTTTCTGCCACCGGTGTAGTTCGTACCCGATTCGTAGAAGTTGGGTTGGATGGCATTGATGGTGTTTACCGCACCCAGGTCAACCATGAACCATTCACCCACGTTGCCCGAAGTAGCACTCCAGTTGGTACGCATATCTTCATCAAGCGCGTTGGACGTTTTGGTGGCCGCCTCGGTAGAGGAAGCCGTCGTAGTCTTGGCCCTCGAAAGCAGGTTCCATCCCGCCAGGTTATCCAAAGCCGGGGTTTTCTTCACGCCCGGCAGGTATTGCGGGTAATCACCAAAGGTCGTGGCAGCGTGCAGGTAACCGTCCTTGTCAATTTCCATGGGGAAGATGGCCAAACGGCGTTGGAACATGTGCTTGACGGACAGGTTCACGCAGTCTATGGTCCAGATGTTGCCGGCCTTGTCGTAGAACAAACCGCCATGTCCAATGCCTGTCACGAAGCCCAGCGAACGGTGGGTGGCCGGACTGTTCTTGCCAAAGGTGAACGGACCGGTGGGCGAAGAGGAAACATAATACCCGTCGCAATAGCTGCGGCGTTCGGTTCCGGGAGTGGCATAAGTCAAATAATACAGGCCATTGTGCTTAAACATGGCTGAACCTTCCGTCCAGGGAAGCCCCTTTTCGTTGTTGTCGCCGTTCACTTCAAAACCGTTCACCTCCGGTTTGCTGGGGAAGCACTTGATTTCCTCACCAATCACGGCAAACTTGTTATTGGGGTCAAGTTGCACACAGTCGATGGTGCCGTTCTCAGCACAGTTGTGGTAGCAGTATACCTTGCCGTCGGTATCAACGAAGACCCAAGGATCTTGCCATACGTGTGGGCGGCTGATAACTTCCCAAACACCCTTTTGAGGGTCGTCCGTTTTGTAGATGGAGCCCCCTTCAGAAGAAGTGTAATACATCGTATTGCCCATCACCCAAACAGAGGGTGCGTATTTTTCAATATCCACGCCGGTGGGCGTCACAAATGTCCAGTTGGCAAAATCGGGTGAATACCAGTAGCCGCCGGAGTGTGAGGCGAAAATGTAGTAATTGTCTTTGTACAACACGACCATGGGGTCGGCCGCTTCCCGGTAACTGCTGCCTGAGGTGTGGAAACGATAGTCCAGGTTCAGGGGGTTGCAGAAGGTTTGCGCTTGCTTATCAGCCGATTTGACGGTTGAAGCCAGCAATAGAAAGGCCAACAGGATACTGTGGCGAATGAATGGAAATGATTTCATGTTAATGGTATGGTTTTTGGTATCAGTTCTCAGAATCAAACAATACAATTTCCGAATTGATGGAAATTGAATCAATATCTATGTTGGTGGAAATGTGGTTCAGCAAACTGTCCAACTCGTATACCACCGTTGAGTCGCAGTCATCCCAATTTTCATCGCAGAAAGAATGCCAGTTCAGGTTGCCCCATTCATGACACATCTCATCACGGATATAATCAATCCGGAACAACTTGACCCAGTTGATCTGGCTCACTCCAATCCAGATGCCCACAAACAGGGCCATCAATACGAATCCTTTTACAATGATCTTTCCCATGGCGTTGGTTGAATTAAAGCGTCTGTCAAGTCTCCGTAGAAGAACCACCGGTGATGCTCTCCCTTACGGGTTTGAATGGCAGCTACCACAGTAGCTATAAATTCCCAGATATTGAACAAGATGATGGTGATCAGGTATCCAAAGTACCAGTTGCTGATGGTGAACACATGGAACAGCAACAATACTGTCCAAACAAAGGCCACCGTATTGATGACAAACAGCGAAAACTGGGATAGCAAGGCCTGTGTACAATGCCACTTCACAAAAGCGGAAGCTTTTCTGTTGGCCAGACTGAAAACAAGGGTGGCAATGAGGTTGACAATGGGCAAAGGCAGGGCAAACGTGAGGAAGATGACCGACATGAGGTAGCTGTTGGAAGCTTTCTCCATTTCAGATTCATCCACACGGCCAAATTGCTGCGACTGATTGTTCATGGTGCGATTACTTTAAAAAAGATTCCTACTTTAAGAGGTTCCAAACCCAGTTGGTCACCAACAAGATGGCGGCCGGAAGGGCTACTTTTTTTTGGAGAAACCAGCCTTCGAACCAGCTGTAAAACGAACGGAAGGAGGTGCTATGACGGAAAAAATCAAACACCACCCAAAGCGGAAACAGGACCAAGCCGGCAGCTAGGATGAATCCAAGTGGGTTGCATTGAAAAGCTTCCGAGAACTGACCTTCGAAAATATGGATGACTGCGTGGGTTGAACCGCAGGCCGGGCAGGGAACCCCGAATACCAATTTTATGGGACAGGCAGGGAAAAGATGCCTGTCCGCGGGTCCGTTCAGGTTGAAGGCTATCCACCCCCATCCACACAGACAAGCCACGAGCGCGATGCGATCGATGTGTCCGCGTAAGAAACCCATCAATAAATGTATCGTTGGAAGGACTGCAGGTTACGTTCCTTGGCGGCCTGCATGATGAGGAACCAATCGATGATGTACCAAATGCCAAGACCACCACAGGTGATCAATTTCACTATACCCAAACCAACGTCTCCCAACATGAAACGGTCGATACCAAGCTCTCCACCCAACAAGGAGATAATCAGGAATATGGTAGGATCTTTCAGCTGTAACATTTGCAATTGAGGCCATTTGTCATCATCCAGTTGCAACAGGCGCTCACGGATCATGGGCAGTTGGTAACTTTCAAAATACTTGGAATTGGTCATGAGGTACATGTCCACTTTTTGAGAGTCCATACGTTGGGCGTTAAGTGTTAGATTTTGTTTACGAAAGTAACGTCTCAAAGATAAACGGAAACTACGAAAGATGCAACTCGTGTTCTTTTTTCTCTTACATTTGCAGTGCCTGAATCGTTCGACATGATACCTACTTTGATTGAACTGGCCACTATACTGACCATTGTTACCCTTGTTGCACTCATCTTTCTAAAAACAAAAGGTAGGGAAATCCTCTTTTTAGGTGCCTTGTCAACGGTTTCCCTGCTTGGAATTTCAACAGCCTTGTTGGTTTTCGCCCGCGGCGCCGTTGCATTTTCTTATCCCGGTTCATACATTTCAGGACCCATAAGTGTTCGCGTTGATGCCTTATCCGCCTGGTTCATCCTTACCATCAGCTTTATTTTTCTTGCCGGGGGCTGGTACGGCTTTGAATACCTGAAAAAATACCGGGAACGAAGTACCGACCTGGCCCTTCACTATGGGGCTTATTTAACAGCTTTAACGGCCTTGATTGATGTATGCGCCGTACAAAACGGATTTGTCTTCCTCATTGTCTGGGAAATCATGGCCCTCTGTTCATTTCTGATTGTCATTTTTGATCACCAGAAAAAAGAAACGCTGAAAGCCGGCATCAACTACCTGATTCAATCGCACATTTCCGTATTGTTTTTGACCCTGGGTTTCATGTGGGTCAGGATTAGAACAGGTTCATTCGATTTTTCGGCCATCACGGCTTTTTCCACCTCTGAACCGGCATTGTCCGGGCTTGGACTCTTCCTGTGTTTTTTCGTGGGTTTTGCCATCAAGGCCGGATTTGTACCTTTCCACACCTGGCTTCCCCTGGCTCACCCCGCCGCTCCGGCCCACGTTTCCGGCGTCATGTCGGGTGTCATCATCAAGATAGGCATTTATGGGATATTACGCATGCTGCTGCTTATCAAAACCGACATGGTGACAGTGGGTTACCTCTTGGTCACGGTTTCCGTTATTTCCGGGGTATACGGTGTGATGCTCGCCATTATCCAGCACAACCTTAAGAAATTGCTGGCCTACCACAGCATTGAAAACATAGGCATCATAGGCATGGGAATAGGCATGGGTTGCCTGGGGTTGGGTTATGAAGATACCTTGTTGGTTGTTTGCGGGTTTGGAGGCGCTCTGCTCCATACCACCAATCACTCCTTATTTAAGTCGCTGCTCTTCTTCGGTTCCGGCAACGTGTACCAGTTGCGGCACACCATGGATATTGAACGCATGGGTGGTTTGATCAAACGGATGCCCCACACGGCTTGGCTGTTTTTGGTCGGCGCCTTGGCCATCTGCGGACTGCCTCCCTTCAACGGGTTTGTTTCAGAGTTTTTTATCTACGTGGGTCTTTTCAATGGGTTACAATCCAATGGATTTTTAACCACACTGTTCATCTTGTTTGCTATTGCCGCCCTGGTACTTATTGGCGGCTTGGCCCTGATTTGTTTTACCAAGGCATTTGGCATCATTTTTCTGGGCACACCCAGGGAAAAAATCGAGGACAAACCAAGTACAGAAACGCCGTTGAGCGTGATTCCCCTGTATGTCATTGCCGCCGTCATTGTGTGTATAGGCGTCATGCCTTTCCTGTTGGCCAACCCCCTGGTTCAGTCAATTCAGCTTTTCCAAGCCGATAATAGGGGACTTGCAGGCTTGTTGACAGCACCCATAATTGACACCTTGACGTCCATCGGTTGGTATTCCATGGGATTCATAGCCTTGGCGCTCCTGCTAGTGGGGGTACGTTACTATGTGACCCGGAACCGTACAGTCAGGGACAGCGAAACCTGGGGTTGCGGTTACACGGGCGAAACCGACAAGATGCAGTACACAGCCTCCTCCTACATCCGTACCTTTCGAAAATTGGCCGAACCGGCGCTCTTGGTGGAACGGGAAAAGAAGGAACCGGGCGGGTTGTATCCCGACGAGGTGGGCCAGGTGACACACCCCGGTGACAAGATGGAACGGTGGCTGATTGACAAACCCCTTGGATGGTACCACGCGTTGCTGAACCGTTTTGCTTTCCTTCAAAACGGCAAGATTCAGGCCTACATCCTGTATGGGGTTGTCTTTGTGGCGCTTATCATGTTGATACCCTTGTTGTTTGAACAGTTGGGAACGTTGTTGGACTTTTTGAACCGCTTGTAAGATGATCAGTTTGTGCCTTATCCTGTTGACCAGCCTCTTCTTTATGGGCATAGTCGTTCGAACCAAAAGCCTGGCTTCCGGACGAAAGGGACCCGGTTTGTTTCAGCCGATGAGGGATATTTTCCGCCTGTGGAAAAAGGGGTCGGTGTACAGCCGCACCACCAGCCTGTTGTTCCGGATTGCCCCTGTCATTTCGCTGGCGTCGGTGCTGATGGCCATCGCCATGATTCCCTTTGGCAACCAACCTGGATTGATTTCGTTCGAGGGCGATTTTGTGTTTTTTGCCTATTTGCTGGCCTTGGGAAAATTTCTGATGATTGCTTCTTCGCTCGATACCGGCAGCAGCTTTGAAGGCATGGGTGCCAGCCGGGAAGCCTTGTATTCCATGTTGGTGGAACCGGCCTTTTTCATGTTGATGGGCTCGTTTGCCCTGATGACGGGCGAAACCTCTTTCCACGGCATCTTCAGCCTGTTGCACTTCGGTTCGCATACTTCTTATCTGCTGGGAGCCCTGGCAACCGTGGTGTTTGTGCTCATCGCCATGATTGAAAACAGCCGGATGCCCTACGACGACCCTAAAACCCATTTGGAACTGACCATGGTGCATGAAGTGATGATTCTCGACCACAGCGGCTTTGATTTGGGAGTCATACTCTATTCCACACATCTGAAGTTTGCCTTGTACGGAGCCATTTTAGCCAACCTGTTTATGGGTGAGTTGTCACTCTGGATTACCATTCCTATTTTCTTGTCCGTCCAACTGGGGTTTGCCATCGTGGTCGGTCTGGTCGAATCGTTTGTAGCCCGCTTCCGTATGGCGCACAACCCACAATATATCTTCATATTAACTTCACTGGCCATCCTGCTTTTTTTCGGGACCATGCTGGTGGTTGGAAAATTCAATTGAAATGACCGACATATTGCTCATCGTTTTTGCCATGTCTCTGCTCTACCTGAGCATAGCCAACCGCTTGGTCACTTACCTGCGGGTATTGGTACTGCAAGGGGTGATTTTGTTTGGCACAACCTATCTGACACTGAATCAGATCAACACCGTCAATCTATTGTTGATCATGTTGGAAACCTTGGTTTTCAAGGCCATCGCAGTACCCTGGTTTATGAACCACATCATCAAAAAGAACAAGATAACTCGTGAAGCGGAACCCTTCCTGCCCAATTTCCTATCCCTGCTCATTGTCACGCTGATTCTGGTGGCTGCCTTTGTGCTGTCGGCACAGATTGGGGAAGAAAAGCTCGACAAGACCTTTTTTGTGGTGGCCTTGTCCACCATTTTCACCGGATTGTACCTCATCATTTCGCGGAAGAAAATCATCACGCACGTGATTGGGTACATCGTCATTGAAAACGGGGTGTTCATCCTATCGCTGGCTGTCGGCAACGAAATGCCCATGCTGGTGAACCTGGGCATCATGCTCGATATTTTTGCCAGCGTGCTGATACTCGGCATCTTTTTCAACAAAATCGGGGATGTGATTAAAGACCCCGATGTAAACGTATTGACCAACCTGAAGGACAACTGACCATGATACTTATTTTTCTGATTGGAGCCGTACTGATTGCCTGTGCCTTGTTCTTCAACCGCACCACCTGGATCAACTACCTGTTGGTCGGCCTGTTCGTGGCGTTGTTGTTCGGTTTCGGTGTGGTTCAATGCTTTCAGTTGCAAACCACCGAGCTGGGCTTTTTCAAAACGGACGCGCTTGGCCTTATCCTATTGCTGACCCTGTGTTGTGTGGCCGTTCCGGCCTTGTTCCACAGTTACCGCTACCTGACTCAGCACAATACCGGTGAAACGCCCCATTCGCGCAGTTTTTTCTTCGGAGCCATGGTGTTGCTCATTACCGCCTGTTCCATGGCGTATCTGTCGAACCAACCGGCGGTGACCTGGATTTTTATTGAAATCACCACCCTGAGTGCCTCAACACTCATTTATCACCACCGCAACCTTCAGGCATTGGAGGGTGTGTGGAAATACGTGTTCATTTGCGCCATCAGCATCACGTTCATTTACGTGGGCATTCTTTTCCTCAGCCTGTCCATGAAAGAAGCAGGTCTGGAAAGCATGACCTACGATTCGCTGTATGCCAACCGGCACCTGTTGAACCCGTTTTGGCTGAAGCTGTCGTTTCTGTTCATGTTCACCGGATTTACGGCCAAAATGGGCCTGGTTCCCATGTACACGGCCGGCATCGATGCAAAAGACAAGGCGCCTGCACCGGCTGGAGCGCTGTTTTCCAGCATCCTGATGAACGTGGGTTTTGTGGGCATCTACCGCACCTACGCCATCCTCTCGGGTACACCCTTGCAAAGCTGGGCCAATACGATCATGATTGTGGCCGGAGTGCTGTCCATTTTTGTGGCAGCCGTCTACATGACGCGCGTCAAAAACATCAAACGCCTGTTTGCCTATTCGGGCATTGAACACATGGGTTTGGTCACGATTGGGTTGGCTGCCGGAGGTGTGGGTTTGTATGCGGCCATCCTGCACATCGTGCTTCATGCTTTTGTCAAGCCCACCCTGTTTTTCCAATACAATCAGCTCTATTGGGTGTACCAAAGCAAGAGCACCAACGATTTGGGCAACTATTTCGCTTACAATAAAACAGGGGCCTTGTTATTTCTGCTGGCCTTCTTTTCGGTCACGGCACTGCCGCCTTCCGGTCTGTTCGTGAGTGAATTCCTGATTTTCCAATCGCTGTTTGAAGGGCACAATCTGCTGTTGCTGGTGGCTGTGCTGATGCTGCTGACCACCATCCTCTGGGGTCTGGGTTCGTCCATCTTCAAACTGCTCTTTGCTGCTGAAAAATCCACGGATGAGACTACAAAGCCTCATATTAGCCCTTGGGAATCGTTTTCACAATACCTATTGTTGGCGGCTTCCATTTACGTGGCCTACAATCCGCCGGCTGCCTTGGTCAATTTGATGAACGAAGCCGTCACACTTATTCATTGATGGAATATGAACGCTGCTACCATCCATAACAATCAAGCCCTGGCACTCAGCCAAATTCCTAATCTGGATTACGAAGCTTTCCGATTGGGCAACCTGGCGTTGCTCGACCGTCCGGAGCGGCATTGTGTACACTTCTTCGGTGTTGCCCGGACAGATGGAGTACAACTTTTTTGCTGTGTGGCCGATGATACCACCCACGAAATACAGGTGTCTTCCACCATGGTGGATCCAATGGTTGAACGTGACTCACTAACGGCGGTCAATGCCAACTTTGAACCGTTTGAGCGGGAGATTCACGAACGGTTTGGGGTACGCTACTCTGACCACCCCTGGCTGAAACCTTTTCGCTACGCGTTCGACCGTGCAGACCAACATTCGGTCATGGCCGGGTATCCGTTTTTACGGTCGAAAAGCGAAGAGCTGCACGAGGTGGGAGTCGGCCCCATCCATGCCGGCATCATCGAACCCGGGCATTTCCGTTTCATTTGCAATGGCGAACAGATCATGCACCTGGAAATTCAACTGGGTTACCAGCACCGGGGCATCGAGTCGCTCATGGTGGCCAAAAAGAAACTGCTGGAACGCACCACGCTGGCTGAAAATATTGCCGGCGATACGACGGTAGGGCATACCACGGCCTTTGTCAATTTGTGGGAAAGCCTGTGTGGTCATACAACAGACACCGCCCTACATTACGCCCGCACGGTGGCATTGGAACTGGAACGCATGGCCATCCACACCGGCGATATGGCTGCCGTTTGCGCCGATATCGGTTACCAACTGGGCAATGCGGTGTACGGTCGTCTGCGGACACCCATTATCAATTTCTTTCAGGAGTGGTGTGGCAACCGCTTGGCCAAGGGATTGATCCGTGCCGGCAAGATCAACTACCCGTTTACACCAGTGCTTGCAGAACGATTGTTGCAGCTACTGGAAGCCTACGAAGCTGACTTTGAAGAAATGACGCGTACGTTCTTTGAACTGCCCAGCGCTTTGTCCCGCATGGAAAAAACGGGGGTGGTGACGTACGAACAAGTAATGGAAATCGGGACTGTCGGCATGGCGGCCCGCATGAGTGGGTTGAACCGGGACATCCGGGCTTCGCACCCTTTTAACCTGTACGGATCCGTGATTGAACACACGCCCGTCATCAAGCATCACGGCGATGTGTACGCCAGGGTGCGCATCCGTCGGGAAGAAATCCGGCAGTCCATGGGGTATCTGCGGCAACTGATGCAGGAAGTGCCGACCCTGCCACAACCCCTAGTGGCTACCCCAAATTCCGGCACGCGCATTCACGGCTGCTCTGAGGTGAATGACCTTAATCCGGGCGCTTCCCAATTTGTGCTTTCGCTGGTGGAAGGATGGCGGGGTGAAATTTGTCACGCAGCGTTGACCGATGCGGAAGGAAACTTGGCCGCCTACAGCATCAAAGACCCATCGAACCACAATTGGATGGCGCTTGCGCAGGCCGTCAGGAACAACGAGATTTCCGATTTTCCCATCTGCAACAAGAGCTTCAACCTGTCCTACTGCGGACACGACCTGTAATTCCCTTGAGTCATGAACAGCAACCTACGCATACTTTTCCACCAAGGCCGGCAATACATTCCCGATATTGAGCATGCCGTCCCTCCCGGTTTGTTTCGGGGCAGACCTGTGATTTCCAACCTCAAGGTGGATGAACAAAAACTGGTTGAACTATGCCCGACAGGAGCCATTACGGCAGCACCTGTCAGCATCGACCTGGGGAAGTGCACGTTCTGCGGTGAATGTGCCGTGTGTTTCCCCGAAAAGATTTCGTTTACCAAGGATAACAACCTGTCCACAAACATCCGTTCCGGCCTGATTGTACGGGAAGGGGCAGACGCCCCCATTTCGGTAGACCCTGAACAGGTTCGTGCGGAAATCCACCGCTGCTTTGGGCGTTCGCTCAAACTTCGGCAGGTATCCGCCGGGGGCGACAATAGCTGTGAACTGGAGCTCAATGCAGCCAACAACGTACAGTTCGATATGACCCGCTTTGGCATCGACTTCGTGGCCTCTCCCCGCCATGCCGACGGTCTGGTTGTTACCGGCCCCATTTCGGCCAATATGGCTGAAGCGCTCGAACGGTGCTGGGAAGCTATCCCGGAACCCAAGGTGTTGATTCTTGCGGGTACCGATGCCATCAGTGGGGGTATTTTTGCCGGCAGTCCGGCCCTGGACAGGCATTTTCTGGATACCCACCCCGTGGATCTCTACATTGCCGGCAATCCTGTTCATCCCTTAACCTTCATCAAGGGCGTCATTCAGCTTACACGCAAACTGAAATAGTATTCCTACGCAAGCTAAAAAGTACCCCTCGCAAACTGAAACCCAACCCAAGCTGAAATAGAAACACCATGAAAACAGTATCTGTGACTTCCAACCGAATCGATGTGGTCGATGCCCTGCGCGGTTTTGCCATCATGTCCATCATGCTGCTGCACAACCTGGAACACTTCGACTT
>CAYPLF010000071.1:0-10585 GCA_964411555.1 uncultured Bacteroidales bacterium
CTGAAGTGCGGGATGTCGGATACCCATAAGCATCGTATCCATATCTTCGAGTAAAGTTGCCTGTATACGCCTTGGTGGGTTGGCCCACTGCATTCACCGAATCCAACCGCCAGATTGACTTCGTACCGTCCAATTTGACTTCCCTAAGATGACCGTATCTATAGTAATAACTCTCTGTGACGATTGCGTAGTACTTGCACTGGGGTCGGCAATCGACAACTGCCTGCCCACATTGTCGTAGGTGAATGAGGTGGTGACATTCCCCGGAGCAACGATGGATGAGGGTTGCCCATCGGCTCTCAGGTTATAGGTGATGGTACCTGCAGGATCAACAATCTGTATGGTATTGCCAACAGACCCGTACTGAGGGGAAGATATAATTTACTTGCGGCAGCGGTCGAAGAAGTCGAAGACTTCGGGCAACATGAGGGGAACCATGCCACCGTGGTCGGCATCTACCTCTTTGTACGTTACGTTGAAACCATTCGCTTTCATCCAGTTGGACATTGCCCTGCTACCTTCCAGCGAGGGTAAAGCCTTGAGCCCTTCCGTCATGAAAATCGGTTTTGACTTGATGGCCTCCCAGGGATAGGTGGATTCCTGGATAAAAGGTCCGGACATGGGCGCAAACGCTTTCCAATACGCAGGGTATTTGGCGGCCAGGTACCAGGTTCCACCGCTACCCATGGAATGACCAGCCAAAAACATATTTTTTTGGTCAACCGGGTATTCGTTCAAAACCAATTCCAAGACGTTGATGACGTCCGCTTCACTGAGGCGGTTGGTGCTGTCTTTTTCGGGTGTCCGCTTTTGCAGCATGGTGACCGCTTCTTCAGCTTGACCGAATACGGCAGGCAAACGCAGGGAGTTGCCGTAGGCCCCCTGGTAACCCAATGGAGACACCAATAGGTAACCGCGTTCTTCAGCCAGTTTGACCAGCAACTTGTTGTTGGCGTCAAGGTAGTAGTTTTCATTGCTTCCGCCTCCATGTAGGAATAGAACCAAGGGGAGTTTCTTATTTCCGTCCCAGCTGGAGGGAACCACGATGCGGTATGGCACTGTGGCGTTAGCCTCGTCGAAAAAATAGGCACGTTTCTGGTCGCCCTTGGCCTGCCAGGTTGGCGACTGCGGGTTTGTCAGCTTCTTGGCCAGTTCCCGGGATTGTTGCACTTGTTTTGTGGGATTGAGCGTGGAGCCAAAGGCAATGGTTCCACCGTTGTCTGCAGGAGCCATGGAATCGGCTTGCCCCACAACGAGGGGCGTTGACATCACCAGTGACGCCAACAGGGTTAAATACGGTGTTAGATTCATACATGTGTGTGTGAGAAAGAGAATAGAGTGCTACAAATATACACGCTTTACTCATACATGATCAGCACTGTATATTAAATGTACAACAACTTTTAACGGTGCGCTTGCGTATCTATTTGTATATTTGCTCAAGAAACCGTTAACCGATATCCTTTCATGAAAAGAACCTTTTTTTTGATTTCCGTTGGTCTTTTGACCACCCTGGCAGCACCTGCCGTCAACAATTATCCCATTGCTGCCGTTGAAGTGAAAAACGTGGTACTTAACGACAACTTCTGGCTGCCAAAGATTCAGACCATTCAAGACTCAACCATCCGTTATGCCTTCGACAAGTGTGCGGAAGAGGGACGTATGGAGAATTTCCTGATTGCCGGTGGCGTGAAACAGGGAAAGACCAGAGGAAAAATGCCCTTCGACGATACCGACCTGTACAAAATCATAGAAGGAGCTTCCTATTCCCTGATCAGCAAACCCAATCCTGTACTTGACGCCTACCTCGATTCAGTGATCAACATCATCGGGATTGGGCAGGAAAAAGATGGCTACCTCACCACCTGGTTTACCATTGACCCTCAGCGCCCGCCTGCCAGCTGGGTCAATCCTTCTACCCGTCGGTGGCAGAACGAGGTTTCAAGTCATGAACTGTACAACAGCGGGCATTTGTTTGAAGCGGCGGCCGCCCATTATCTGGCCACTGGTAAACGGAACCTGCTCGACATTGCCTTGAAAAATGCAGACCTGCTGGTGGCCAACTTTGGTCCGGGCAAGCTCACCGTCCCTCCCGGTCACCAGATTGTGGAAACCGGCTTGATCAAGTTGTTCCAACTCACCCAAAAGGAGGCCTACCTTCAATTGGCCAGGTATTTTCTAGACTGGAGGGGTGACAAAAATACGCATGAGCTGTACGGAGCCTATAACCAGGACCATCTGCTGGTGGTTGATCAGGGCGAATGTGTGGGCCATGCCGTCAGAGCCGTTTACATGTACGCCGCCATGACCGATATAGCGGTGATGCAATATGATGAAGACTACCGTATGGCGGTCAGCAATCTGTGGAACAATATGGTCAACAAAAAAATGTACCTGACCGGAGGTATCGGTTCGAAACACGATGGCGAGTCGTTCGGGCACAATTATGAGCTACCGAACCTGACGGCCTACAATGAGACGTGCGCAGCCATAGGCAGTGTGTTGTGGAATCAACGCCTGTTTCTCCTTACCGGCGATGCCGATTATGTGGATGTTATTGAACGCGCTTTGTATAATGGAGTCATTCCCGGAATCTCCGTGGATGGGAAGAAGTTTTTCTACCCCAATCCCCTGGAGTCTGATGGCAAGTATGCGTTCAACCAGGGAGCATGCACGCGTTCGCCCTGGTTCGATTGTTCCTGTTGCCCCACCAACCTGATACGTTTCCTACCTTCCATTCCGGGTTTGATTTACGCCACCAAAAAAGATCACTTGTATGTGAATTTGTATATGTCCAACAAAGGAACCTGCGTGGTTGACAAGGAAACGGTTCACATTGAACAACAAACCTCATTTCCATGGAAGGGTGATATCACCATCGCCTTGGATCCTGCCACTGAAAAAACGTTTACAGTACATGTCCGCATTCCCGGATGGGCCAACAACGAGGTAACCCCGGGCAACCTATACGCCTACACGAAAGACAACTCCGATACCTATAAGGTTATGGTCAATGGCAAACGGGTAAAGGACAGTTTCAAAGATGGCTACGTGGAAATCAGCCGCACCTGGCAAAAGGGCGACAAGATAGAAATTGTTCTGCCCATGAAGGTGCAGGAGGTGGTTTGCAATAAGGTAGTGAAAGAGAACAAGGGAAAGGTTGCTTATGAATACGGTCCTCTGGTGTACTGTGCCGAAGAAGCCGACAACGTGGGTATGGACAACCTGACGGTGACCGGGAAGGCTTCGTTTAAGCCCACCAATGCTTCCCTGCTCGGCAGCGAAGTTGTTTTATTGAAGGGGAAAGCCGGATCAAACTTGACCACCCTTATTCCCTATTACCTGTGGTCGAATCGCGGTGTGGGTAAAATGAAGGTGTGGATACCCAAAGAGTAACGTAATTGGTCACCTATAAAAACGGGCACCTCCTTTAGGGGTGCCCGTTTTGCTACAACACACTAAACAATCAATCTCCAAAGAGTGGTTTTACAGTCAGCGAGGCTACTCGCATCCAATATTGGTCGAACTTGTTGTTCTGACCAACAATGTGGATGAAGTCCCTGTTGATGGTCTCAATCTTAAACTTATTGACGGTTTTTACATCCTTTTCCAATCCGGGTGTGGCTTTTTCGATGGTTTCCGTGTAATCGATCCTATCCAAGTCATATGATCCTGAATAAATGATCACGATGTTGTCTTTTACCTCGTTGACAGCCACCACCATGAATTGGGTGGGGGTAATCACCTTATGTTCGGCGTAATCACCTGACTTCAAAAGATTTCCTTCTGAGTCACACAATTTCCAGATTCCAATCAAGCCTCTTTTTGAAATATTCTGGGCCGATACTGATTCTACCTGCATAAACAGGGAGGCACATAAGATAAGTACCGGTGCTAAAAACATGGATTTTGTTTTCATGGTGTTTCTTTTTTTAGGTGAGTATCTCTGACCTTTACTTTATAACAATACAGGATGTGAAAAGTTTATAAAAATAAACAAAAAATCCACTATACAGACGATTCGGGAAACAAACATTATTCATCTTTTTAATTTAACCTCATACAATTTGAATCTATTTTTTTTGTTTCTTTACCACACCAAATAACATATCTACTGACTGACCCAAACTTCCGTTTTATTTATTATTACGTACAGCTATTATTCTATTCATGAAGATTCCTTTCTATTCATTTATTCTTTGTTTTTGCTTTTTTTGTTTTTCATGTCAAAAAAATAGCACATCATCCACTGAGCACATTGCTATAACGGATCTGGTAAATCAATTGGATGATTCTCTGACCGTTAACCCGGAATATGCAAAAAAGCAGGCCATCATTGGCTTATCCGCTTGTAAAGACAGCTTAAGTTATTATGAATTATCATACCTCTATGCAAATGGATGTTTTAAGTTGACGCAGTTTGATTCTGTACTTTTTTTCACAGACCGCATTTTGTCCTTTTGTAAAAAGACGCCATCCAGTCAACCAAATCGTAATCTTGAAGCTAAAACTCACAATCTGTTGGGCAACTACTACAACAATATGTTCCTGCGGGATTCCGCCTTGTTGTATTATCAAAAAGCTCTTAATTATTTTAAGTCAACCAACAATCGTGAAACTTCCATACTTATTTACATTAATTTGGCCGATGTCAACATTGGTATGGGAAATTATGCCAATGGAGTGAAATGGTATAAAGAGGCATTGATGTTGTCTGATTCTATTCAAAGCAAAGACAATCTTTTTTCCATTCACAGCGGACTGGGACGAGCGTATATGGACCTGAGGGATTTTGAACAGGCCGAAAGCCACTACCGCCTTGGAGAGCAATCGTTATCGGCCCAACCATTGATTGACCAATACATTTATTGCAACAACCGTGGTAATATGTATTACTACTGGAACCGGTACGGAGATGCACTTCCCTGGTTCCAAAAGGCACTGGCCTTAGTCAAGCCTGGTAATTATGAATTCCACATCCAACTCACCGGATTAAATCTGGCCGATACGTACCTTCGGCTTGGACAACTGGATTCTGCCAGTTTTTATGCAGAGAATGGCAAGGAGTATTTCCAACGCATCCAACACACATCAGCCTCTTTTTACAACACAGCCGTTCGGGCGGGGATTGCCATGAAACAGAACCGTTACTCTACAGCCAGGTCGCTACTGGATTCGATTAATGATTCATCCGGAATTGACAAGAACCTCGTATCCATCCGAAATAAAATCTACATCGACTACTGCGTTTCGGTGGGTGATTATCGGAACGCCTATCGTTGCCTGATGCAAAATGTGATTCTAAACGATTCACTTCGTGCGGATTACACCAAAAAAAGGGCTGCCACCTACGACATGCAATATAAGTTGGACTCCACTTTATTTAAGAAAGACCTGTACATCACCCATCAAAAAACGGTGATTGACGGTATGAGGTTCAGGATAATTCTATATTTCACGATTGGACTTGCCATCATATTGCTTGTTATAACGACACAATATTGGTTCAGAAACAAACGTCGACTTGAAATCCTTCAGTTTCAAGGTCGTTTGGTTCAATTGCGTATGCAAAACATCCGTAACCGGATCTCACCTCACTTTATTTTCAACGTGCTGAATGATATCAACGTTGCACAAACCGCCGATGACCGCAAGGAACTGTTGATCTTGTTGCTGCGCAGGAGCCTTGAAATGGCGGAGGAATCGTTGGTAACGCTTGAACAGGAGCTTGATTTTGTGCATAAATTCATTCAATTGGAACAATTCAACCTGGGAGAAGATTTCCGGTTTGAATGTATGACCGACCCAACCATTGAGGTTGAGAAAGTAATGATTCCACCTCTGTTTATTCAGATTCCTGTCGAAAATGCGTTAAAACATGGATTAAAGCCTTTGACCGGTGAAAAGCGGTTGACGATTCAATTGAAAAAGGTGACAAACGGGGTCTGTATCCGAATCAACGACAACGGTCCGGGTTTCTCGGCGACAAAATCAGCAACGGCGGGAACCTCTACGGGCATGAAGGTACTCCATGAAACCATTGCTTACTTGAATTTAAAAAACACCACCAAATTGTCATTCAACGTACTGGATCGTGATGCTGCGGACCTTCCGGGCACTACCGTTGAATTGTTCCTTCCTGAAAAAATCGTACTATGAGAGTGATCTACGATTGTTACATCCTGGACGATCAGGAAAACAGCATCGATGTATTGTGTAAGGCACTGAAACCCTTTTCCGGGCTGACCGTTTGTGGTCATTCCACATCTGTGGATGTAGCGGCCAAGGAACTGTGCACCCTAAAACCCGACTTATTGTTCCTGGATGTGGAAATGCCCGGCTCCACGGGTTTTGATTTTTTGGAACGCATGCGGGAACACATTTCATGGCCCATGCGTGTGGTGATCTATACCGCCTTTGAAAAATACTTGCTGGAGGCACTCCGGGCTTCGGCGTATGATTTTCTGTTAAAACCGTTTGTAAAAGATGAATTGGAATGTATCCTGAACCGCTTTCTAATGGATCCTCCCACCACCGAAGAGTATGACCGACAACTGAACCAGCTCAACAGGCATCTCTCCAACATCAAGCCGTTCCTGCTACCCACAATCATGGGCTTACAGGTTATTCACCCCAAAGACATCCTCTTTTTTGAGTACAACAAGCTTTTACGCTATTGGTACCTTTTCCCAAAAGATGATTCTCCCATCAAATTGCGACGTGAAACCACGGCGGACAACATACTGGCTTCGTTTCCCACGTTTGTCCGCATCAATCCGCAACAAATCCTCAATCCAGACGCCCTTCATCATCTTGAAGGCCGAACCTGTCATCTCAACCCTCCCTACGACTCCCTTACCAAATTAACCGTGTCTCGAGATTGCTTCAAAAACTTAAAAGAGATTTTTGAATCAATGTGACGTGACCCTCTTCCATTTTTACACCCATCATACCTTATTTTTCACCCAATACTCCACATTGCCAACCCAATAAACCGTTGCTCATATATCTCAATAATTTAAGGAAACAATTTATAGTATTTTTGGAGACATTTAAAAATGTCTTTTACTAATATATTAAATTAACGTACTATGATTAAGAGAGTTGGATTTTTATCAGTTTTATTGATGAGTATTATCTGTGTATTTACTTCATGTTCAAAAGATGAAGATGTTGACATTAGAGATAGTTATGTCGGCACCTATCAGGGAACTGAAAGATACACAAATGGCGGGACAAATTATTCAAATGCTGTCTCAGTAAATGTAGTAAAATCAGAAGTGTCCAGTAATAAAATCATTATTAGTTCGACATTCTTCAATGCAAGTCCTGAAATCGTTCAGGCTGCTGTTCAAAATGGTGAATTTTCTGGAGCCTTCACCTCTCAGATCAATGGTATTTCCACAACGGTAACGGTTACAAATGGACAAGTAAATGGGAATACCATTTCCTATTCTTATACTGCACCAGATTTTGTGACAGTAACGGTGAATGCCACAAAATTATAATGCTATTGCTGTTTTATTAGAGGGTGTAAAAACCCTCTAATTTTTTTCTATAAACATGTGGAAATACTTGTTTTTTTTAGTGGTCTTGGTGTATCCCATTGAACCACTCTTTTCCGTTTCCGCTTACAATAAACCTATTGAATCTCATCAACCTGACGGAAGTATTGTTACCCTCATACTTAAAGGCGATGAGCAACTAAAATGCGCTCAAAGCATTGACGGTTATACGTTGATTTGTAACGAAAAAAATGAATGGGTGTATGCTGTTGAAGATTCATCTGGCTTGCTTATTCCATCAAGTCATTTAGCAAGCGATAAGTTAAAGAACGAAGCTTCAATCGTTTCTTTTTTAAAGATTCAACCCAAGGGAATCAGGTATAAAGCACAAATAGACAGGAAAAAGGAGAAGATGCACAAACGCTTGCCTGCTCCTTCGAAAACGGCAACGGCATTTGGAGAACGAAAAGGCTTAATCATCTTGATGAATTTTTCCGACGTGAAATTTTCCACAACAAATGAAGCTTTTGATCAATTATTCAATGCCAAAAATTATAGTGGCTTGTCATCCGGAAGTGTACGTGATTTTTTCTTGAAAAACTCATATGACCAATTCGATTATAGGTTTGATGTGGTTGGGCCATTCAATGCTTTACATACGATGAGCTATTATGGAGCAAACAACTATTCCGGAAATGACCGTTGCCCTGAAGAACTTATTAAAGAAGCTGTCATTGCGGCTTCAACCTATGTGGATTTTTCAAACTATGATTTTGACAACGATGGTTATGTAGATAATATCCATGTCATATTTGCAGGATATGGAGAAGAGGCAGGAGCAAGCACCAATGCGATTTGGTCTCATCAATGGGACATTCCGGAATCTCTCGAATACAATGGTAAAATTATTTCTACCTATTCTTGTACTCCTGAGTTAAGAAAAAACACAGGTAACAAGATTTCACCCGTTGGCGTACACTGCCATGAGTTGGCTCACACCCTGGGCGTTCCCGATTTTTACGACACAGATTATACCGATAATGGTTATTATGAAGGCACTGGAGATTGGGATATTATGGCAAACGGAAGTTGGAATAACGACGGAGATACTCCTGCTGAAATCAATCCATATTGCAAAATCTATCTTTTAGGTTGGGCAGAAGCAAAAACCTTATCGGATTCAACAGAGGTAAGCGTTAATGCTCAATCTCGTGAAAATGCCTTTTACCGTATTGATACGCAAACCGAAAACGAATTTTTCTTACTGGAAAACAGGCAACAGAAAGGTTTTGATGCCAGTTTACCACATCATGGGCTTCTGATCTATCATATTCATTCCAATATAAACTATGAGTATAATGATCTGAATACGACGCATCCTCAAAAGTGTTATCCGGTAGTTGCCTCTTCAACAGCTCCATATCCAGACGTAACCCCTGCATCATATGGAAATATCAACAGCAGTGGATGTCCTTTTCCGGGTACGCATGAAAAAAAATCATTTACCGATAATACAATTCCTTCTGCCAAGTCATGGTCGCATCGTGGCAGCAACTGCTACATTACTGATATTCAAGAAGTAGATTCCATAATTACGTTCAAATTCGCTCCATTTCCAGATGTTGTTTCAACTGCCGGTGATACAACCATTATATGTTCAGAAACCTTTGACAATGGATTCCCACAAAATTGGTCCCAAAGAATAATAAGTGGTTCTCAAATGTGGGTCAAATTGAAAGGAGAAGGAGGCAAAACCACTAATGGACAAACAGGCATATCCTTAAGCGCTAATACAATGTCTGTTATTAAAAGTGAATCATTGGCAATCACTCCAAAATTAGACTGTTCCTGTTCTGATCCTGTCTTTGTCAGCTTCTCCTATAAATGTTTAAACAATGCGGGAGTGTCTGTCTATTACTCAATGGATCCCTATACTGATTGGCTCAAAATTGATTCATATGAAAAAACAGATTCGTGGCGTTCAGTAACATTGGCACTTCCCAATACTGCCACCAGTATCCATTTAGGATTTCTTGGCTCTTGCATTGTTAATAGTACAATATATTTGGATAACGTAAGTGTTTTCAGCGTAAAAAAAATTCAAACGAAAATTGGTACTGAAAAAAATGATAAAAAGGAGTTTCAGTGGTTTCTCAAAGACTCACGGATTTGTATTGAAACAGCGACGAGTGGTCAATTATATCTATACGACATACAAGGACGTTTAGTTCGTAAGGTTTTAATGCAGGATGGATTGAACAACATAGCGCTTCCACCTGGGACCTATTTATATAGGTTCAATAATAAAAACGGACTATTCATTATTCCATAATCATTTTTTGTATGAAAAGATTATTTCTGGTCATTGTAATTATTTGCACGACAATAAAATGCCATGAAGTTTATGCACAAGATTCAAGTTCTTATTCATGGACTGAGAAAGGAGCTAAATACTTCTCACTTGAACTTGGAGTTGATTTGCCGCAAGGCATGCCCGAGGGTTATTCTTCATCCAATTTTACCCTAAATGGATATCAAGGAATAAACTTTATTAAGAATCTTGGAGTAGAACTTGGGGTAGGTCTTTTGATGAACTCAACTCACATTGAATCAACACTGGAGAATCATTCCAGATACAGCAACTCCTTGGGAGAATGGTTTTATTGGACCACTGGAGAAGAGGCTTCAAACTCAACAAGTTTCGCCTATCAACTATTGCCTGGGATAAGATATACGACAAACGGTATAGTTTTTAAGGGCTCCATGGTTTTTTCCAAATTAATAAAATCTGATGCGAACACCTACTCCACATGTGGGAACATCAGTGTTGGATATGACATTCTTAAAATTGGAAACGCCGCTTTGCACCCTTCAATCGGTTATCTTTTTGGGATTGGAAAATTCAAAGATTACGGTTCTCTTCAATTTAGAATCTCATTGGAAGGTTTAGGCTCATTCTTTTAAAACCACTTTTATCCTATTCAACTCAAGATTTCCATGAAAACAAAAAAACATTCACGTTAATGTGGTGATTTGTCAACATTGTCGGGAAAGGCTTTCGCTCTTTCCCGACTTTTTTA
>CAYPLF010000072.1:0-10416 GCA_964411555.1 uncultured Bacteroidales bacterium
AGATTGTATTAGGTTAACGGCAGCAAAGATTCACCTTTTTTCACAACTTGCAAAATAAAAAAACATATTATAAAACATGTTTTTGCAGAAGTGGTGAATAAACATACCAAGTTGTGATATCTCAAATTTACAAAAGATGGTGACTCGCTTGTCCGAATTAACCGTATATTTGTTTGACGTTTGCTCCATTTCTGAGTACTTTTGCAAACAGTACAAATATACAGATAATTCGTTATACGACAATTTCAATATGAGTGATTTAGGCATAGAAGAAAAGAATGAAAAGAAAGCGTTGAATTTCATTGAGCAAATGGTGGAAAATGACCTTAGAGAAGGCAAGAACGATGGTCGCATCATGACCCGTTTTCCACCGGAACCCAATGGATACTTGCATATAGGCCATGCGAAAGCCATTTGTCTCGATTTTGGCATAGCCAAACGCTACGGCGGCACCTGCAACCTTCGCTTCGACGATACCAATCCGGTTAAGGAAGATGTGGAATACGTGGATTCCATCATGGAAGACATCCAGTGGCTGGGCTTCCAATGGGACAATGTGTTTTACGCCTCCGATTATTTTGGCAAATTGTATGACTTTGCCATCGATCTCATCAAAAGAGGGTTGGCCTACGTGGATGACCAGTCGGCCGAGGAAATTGCCCAACAAAAAGGCACACCCACCACACCCGGAACAGAAAGCCCCTATAGGAACCGTTCGGTCGAAGAGAACCTGGACCTGTTCACCCGCATGCAAGCCGGAGAATTTGAAGAAGGCAGCCGTGTGTTGAGGGCAAAGATTGACATGGCCCATTCCAACATGCACTTCAGGGACCCCCTGATGTACCGCATCCTGAAAATGAGCCATCACCGCACCGGTGACACCTGGAATGTATATCCCCTGTATGATTTTGCTCACGGTCAATGCGACTTCTTTGAAGGCATCACACATTCCTTGTGTACCCTTGAGTTTGAGGTGCACAGACCTTTATACGACTATTTTGTAGAGCTATTGAAAGGCGAGGGGAGCTACCGCCCACGACAAACTGAGTTCAATCGCCTGAACATTACCTATATGGTAATGAGCAAGCGGAAAATGCTGCAACTTGTGAAAGAAGGGCGTGTGGCTGGTTGGGATGACCCACGCATGCCTACACTCTGCGGTTTGAGGCGTCGCGGATATACCCCGGAATCCATCCGGAATTTTATCGACAGCATAGGCTATACCAAATATGACGGCATCATCGATGTGGGATTGCTCGAACACAGCATCAGGGAACATCTGAACAAGACGGCTCCTCGTGTGAGTGCCGTATTGAACCCCATCAAACTGATTGTGGAAAACTATCCGGAAGGGCAGGAGGAATGGAATACTGCCGACATCAATCCGGAAGATGCTGCTGCCGGAACACGCCAGGTACATTTTTGCAGAGAACTGTTCATCGAAAGGGACGACTTTATGGAGGATGCTCCCGCCGAGTATTTCCGTCTGTCACAAGGCAGGGAAGTACGGCTCAAGAACGCCTATATTGTCCGTTGCACCGGCTTTGACAAAGACGAGCAAGGCAATGTCGTAGCTGTTCGTTGCGAGTACCTTCCAGAGACCAAAACAGGACAAGCCAATGCCAAACACAAAGTGAAGGGTACCATCCATTATGTATCAACCAAGCATTGTCTGAACGCTGAAGTGCGTTTGTACGACCGTTTGCTCAATGTAGCCAATCCTGCTGAGGAAAAAGATAGTGATTTTATGGATATGTTGAATCCGGATTCGCTGAAGGTGCTGCATGATGTCAAGGTGGAACCGGTGGTAGCATCAGCCAAACCGCTCGACAGCTTCCAATTCACCCGGTTGGGATATTTCAACATAGATCCGGATACGACAGAAGGCCATGTGGTCTTCAACCGTACCGTTTCATTGAAAGATACCTGGGGGAAAATTGCAGGCAAACACGCCAAGTAAATGAGCGCATAAATGGGAATAAACAGACACAAAGAAGTTGACGGGCTTGTAAAACGGTACGAGCAAGCCATGTCTGAGGGCCGTCCTGCCTATTACGATGTGGACGAACTGGAAGATTTGTCTGAATATTACCTGTCACACGGCAAACAGCAGGAATCGGGAGCCGTCATTGAACTGGGACTGAAATTGCACCCGAACAACAGCCTGCTGTTACTGAAACGCGCAACTCTCTACGTGGAAATCGGTGAATACCAACATGCCCTGCGCATCCTCGACAAATTGCCGGAAAAAGAAGACGTGGACGCTTTATTGCTACGCGCGGAAGTTTACCTGAGGTACAACAAACGACAAGAAGGTTTGCGCCTGCTGAGGCGGATTTTTGAAGAAGAAACATCAGACCGGGTACAACGCTGCCTGGATGTAACCGCTATATTGTCGGATATGTCTTGGTTCGGATTGTCCATTGAATACCTGTTGGAAACACTCAGGGACTATCCTGACAACCTGGAATTGCTTGAGGAGCTGGCATGGTGTTACGAACAGGAGAAAGAATACGAAAAGAGCGCACGCATCTATGAGCGCATGCTCGAGATCGATCCCTACCGGTCGGAAGCCTGGTTCAACCTGGGGCAAGCCTGGTTCAACCTGGAAGATTACAACCGAGCTGTCGATGCCTACGAATTTGCCTTGGCCACCCATCCGCAAGACATGTTGGCCATGATGCAGATGGCACACGCCTTATTTCAAGCAGGACGTTATCTGGAAGCTGCCAGAGCTTATGATGACTATATGGAGTTGGAAGGCAAAAGCGATTACGTCATGGTGTTCCTGGGTGAATCGTATGAAAAAGCCGGGAAACTGGATGAAGCCGTCAGCTGTTACGATACGGCATTCCAACTCAATCCATTGAATATGGATGCCTGTACCGGTATGGCCATTTGCCTGATGGAACGGAAATCGTATCAGGAAAGCCTGTCATGGTTTGATAAAGCGCTTAAAATCAACGATGAAGATCCGGAAGTTTGGGTCTATGTAGCCGAGTTGTTGCTGCAAATGGAAATGCGTGAAGAAGCCAGCATGTGTTACTTGCGGTCGCTCACGCTAAAACGAGATCAGCCCGACGTATTGGCCGCTCTAGGAAACATTGCATTTGATGATGGCAATTACGAAAAGGCATTGTCCCTTTATTTGTCAGCCAATGAACTGGATCCTGAACTGCCCGGTCTTTCCTTGTTTTTTGCCTTGGTATATACCAAATTGGGTATGGAACAGGCTGCGGCAGATTACTTGGCAAAAGCAACGGCTGTTGATCCCAATGCGGAGAAACTGTATAAAGAAATCATAGCTGAAGGAGAAACACCTTCTGCAGAAAACTGATGCATCAATACTGTGTAATGAAACACTACGGACTGCTTGGCTATCCCTTGTCACATTCGTTTTCGGTGGGTTATTTCACTGAAAAATTCAAGCGTGAAAGCATTGAAGCAGCCTATGAGAACTTTCCCCTTCCTTCTATTGAAAACTTTCCGGATTTGATCAAGGAAAGGCCGGACCTTTCGGGGTTGAATGTGACCATTCCCTACAAACAAACAGTCATGCCTTTTTTGCATGAATTTGATGCCGAAGCGAAAGCCATCGGTGCTGTGAATGTGATTCGTTTTATCCGGAATACTGAAGGAGTTGTCAGGTTGAAAGGATACAATACCGATGTCATCGGTTTTCGGGAATCCATTCGCTCAATGATTAACGTATTGATTGAGCGTTTAACTGCAGACAAACAGATTGACAATAAATTAAATGCACTTGTTCTTGGAACAGGTGGTTCATCAAAAGCAGTTTGCCACGCACTCCGGCAGCTGAATATCGGACCCACATCCGTTTCCCGAACGGCAAAGGATGGCACCCTTTCGTATGAAGAGTTGACCCCCGATTTGTACGACTTACACCGTATTATTGTGAACACGACACCCTTGGGAATGTCACCCAATGTTGAGGGTTGTCCAGCATTGGACTATGCGCAATTGGGTACGGGCCATTTGCTGTTCGACCTGGTTTACAACCCACAAGAAACCGTTTTTCTACAAAAAGGAAGAGAACGGGGTTGCCTGATAAAAAATGGAAAAGACATGCTTCAATTGCAGGCCGAAGCGTCGTGGGAAATCTGGAATACATAAGAAGACCTCAAAAAACTATATGACCCAAACAATGTACCAGTTTATAACCTAAAAAACTAACTAAACCTTGCCATGAACACATTAACTCCTATCTTTTGGATTGTTCCGGCTGCATCGGTGGTCGCACTGTCTTTTGCTTACTATTTCTATCGTCAGATGATGAAAACCAGCGAGGGGACTGATACCATGAAGTCCATCGCCCAGTACGTTCGCGAAGGTGCCATGTCGTACCTGCGGCAACAGTACAAAGTCGTCGGTATAGTATTCCTGTGTATGGTGGCTGTTTTCTCCATCATGGCATACGGATTCGGTATTCAGAATCCCTGGGTGCCTGTTGCCTTTCTGACGGGTGGTTTCTTTTCAGCCTTTTCCGGATTTCTGGGAATGAAGACAGCAACCAATGCCTCTGCTCGTACAGCCAATGCCGCTATCGGTTCCTTGAACAAAGGGCTTCAAATTGCCTTCCGCAGTGGAGCGGTCATGGGACTTGTCGTTGTCGGCCTGGTGCTGCTTGATATTTCGGTGTGGTATGTATTGTTGAACCAGTTTACCGAATTCAACCTAAACGACCCCACCCATAAGTTGAATGTGGTCACCACAACCTTGTTGACATTCGGAATGGGAGCCTCCACGCAAGCCCTGTTCGCCCGTGTGGGAGGTGGTATCTATACCAAGGCTGCCGACGTGGGCGCCGACCTGGTGGGCAAGGTGGAAGCTGGAATTCCTGAAGATGACCCCCGCAATCCGGCTACTATCGCCGATAATGTAGGCGATAATGTAGGAGACGTTGCCGGAATGGGTGCAGACTTGTATGAGTCATATGCTGGAGCTGTTTTGGCAACGGCTGCCCTTGGAGCTTCTGCTTATTCATTTTCAAACGTTGACATTCAATATAAGGCCGTTATCGCACCCATGCTGATTGCAGCCGTTGGCGTATTGCTTTCCGTCCTTGGCATTTTTGTGGTTAAAACAAAAGAAGGTGCCAGTATGAAACAGCTGATGGCTGCCTTGAACCGTGGCATCAACCTAAGTTCCGTATTAACTGGTGTGTTCGGGTATTTGATCCTCTACTTCCTGGGTATTGAAAACTGGGTATCTGTTGGTTCTTGCGTGGTCGTAGGACTGATTGTGGGTATTGTCATCGGTAAATCGACGGAATATTACACGTCTCATTCCTACAAACCCACCCAACGATTGGCAGAAAGTGCCAAGACAGGGCCAGCTACCGTCATCATCAACGGCATTGGTTTGGGTATGATGTCGACGGCCATTCCCGTCCTCATTGTTGGTATTGGCGTCGTGGCCTCTTTCCTGTTGGCCTCAAACGGTGACCTTACAGCCATCGGTAATGGCTTGTACGGCATCGGTATCGCTGCAGTTGGTATGTTGTCTACGTTGGGTATCACCCTGGCTACCGACGCGTACGGTCCCATCGCCGACAATGCCGGCGGAAATGCCGAAATGTCGGGTCTGGACAAGGAAGTCCGTCAACGTACGGATGCGTTGGATGCATTAGGTAATACCACCGCTGCTACCGGAAAAGGGTTTGCCATCGGTTCAGCCGCGTTGACGGCGTTGGCGTTGCTGGCTTCCTATATTGAAGAAATCAAGATAACCTTGGTCAGAATGGGTCAAACCACCATTGAAGTGGGTGGTACTGTGATTGAAACAGCCAAGGCTACCTTTACAGACTTTGTCAACTACTTTGATATCAATTTGATGAACCCGCTTGTGTTGGCCGGTATTTTTGTTGGTTCCATGATGGCCTTCCTGTTCAGTGGTATGACCATGTTGGCCGTTGGCAGGGCTGCCGGAAAAATGGTGGACGAAGTGCGCCGTCAGTTCCGGGAAATTCCGGGCATCCTCACCGGTCAAACCAAACCCGATTACAGACGCTGCGTTGAAATCTCCACGAAAGGCGCACAACGGGAAATGATTGTTCCGGCATTGATGGCCATTGTTGTTCCGGTATTGACAGGTATCATCATCGGTGTACCGGGTGTCGTCGGACTCTTGTGCGGTGGTATGGGTACCGGTTTTGTCACCGCCATCTTTATGGCCAATGCCGGTGGTGCCTGGGACAATGCCAAGAAATATGTGGAAGAAGGGAACATGGGTGGAAAGGGCTCAGAAGCGCACAAGGCTACTGTTACCGGTGACACGGTAGGTGATCCCTTCAAAGATACCTCAGGCCCAAGCTTGAATATTCTGATCAAATTGATGAGCATGGTTTCCATCGTCATGGTGGGACTGACGCTTGCATTTACGCTGATTAAATAAAACATTCTTTTATAAATGGGTGGCATGTTTCCTAGAAACTGTCACCCATTTATCATTCATTCTTTACGAACCAATACCATGAACAGAATCAGATTTGTTGGAACGATCCTAACCATGTTGTTGATGAGCGCTATCGGCTCGACAGCCTGGGGAATAGGAGGCACGCAGTATGTGCGTTTTCAATTGTCAAAGGGTGTATTCCCACTCTCCGAATCAAGTACTAAAACGGTACTCTGTATCAACACTGCTGATTATCCCGGCGTCATCCGCGCATTGGGCGACCTAAAAACAGACATCGGAAAGGTAACGGGTAGAGAACCCGAGCTGGTCATGGATAGGATTCCTAAAAACAATCAAGTGGTGCTTGTCGGCACCGTGGGGAAAAGCACCTTAATTGACCAGTTGGTCCAATCAGGCAAGCTGGATGTTTCTGCCATCAAGGGTAAATGGGAACATTTCATCATCAAAGTAGTGAAGAATCCACTGCCTGGTTTGAAACAGGCTTTAGTGGTTGCTGGCAGCGACAAGCGGGGTACCATTTATGGCATTTATGATATTTCGGAAAAGATTGGCGTATCCCCCTGGTATTACTGGGCGGATGTACCCATCAAACACCATGACAACCTCTATATTCAGCCTGTTACCGTTGTTGAAGGGCCTAGCGTGCAATATAGGGGTATTTTCCTGAACGACGAAGCACCAGCGTTGTCGGGTTGGATTGAAATGAAATACGGCACCTTGCCGGTACAAGGTCTTTTTCACTCCGGTATTGCCAATTATGGACGTGAATTTTACTGTGATTTGTTTGAATTGCTGTTGCGCATCAAAGCCAATTACCTGTGGCCGGCCATGTGGAACAATGCGTTCAACGAAGACGATCCCGAAAACCCACGGTTGGCCGATGAATACGGCATTGTGATGGGCACTTCGCACCAGGAGCCCATGGTCAGGGCACAGAAGGAGTGGGACAGGAGGTATCAACGGACGCTGGGGCAATGGGATTACACCAAACACCCTGATGTGATGCAATCGTTCTGGCGGGAAGGCATCCGTCGCAACAAAGACTATGAAAGCATTGTCACCATGGGCCTTCGCGGCGCCAACGACAGTGAAATGAAAGGCACCATGAAGGACAACATCGCCATGGTGGAAGGCATCATCAAGGTTCAACAGGATATCCTGGTAGAAGAGATGAAAAAGCCACTGGAAGAAATCCCGCAAGCCTGGTGCCTGTACAAGGAAATCAACGATTATTACAACGAAGGCATGAAAGTGCCCGACAATATTACCTTACTCTGGGCCGATGACAACTGGGGTTATGTTCGCCGGTTGCCCGACGAAAAAGAGCGCCAGCGCAAGGGTGGAGCCGGTGTGTACTACCATTTCGACTACCATGGAGGTCCGAGAAGCTATGAATGGATCAACACTAACCCGCTGCCCCGTATCTGGGACCAGATGATGTTGTCCAAGCAATACGGTGCCGACAAGATCTGGGTGGTTAACGTGGGCCATTTCAGAGGCTATGAACTACCCATCGAGTACTTTGTCAACCTGGGTTGGAATACCAACCGTTGGACCAACGATAACATCACCGAATACACCCGTATGTGGGCTGAGCGGGAATTTGGTCCGAAGCATGCGGTTGACATTGCCGATATTTTGGCCAAATATGCCAAATTCAATACACGCAGGAAACCGGAATCACTGACGCCCAGAACATATAGCCTGACGCAGTTCAACGAAGCTGAAAACGTGGTGGCGGAATACAACGCCTTGTCGAATAAGGCGGAAACCATCGGCGCACAATTGCCTAAGGAATACCAGGATGCCTATTACCACCTGGTGTTGTTCCCCACCAAGGTCTGTGCCATTTTGAATGACATGTACCTGGCTGCCGGAAAAAATCAATTGTACGCCAGACAAGGCCGTGCCAGTGCCATCGACATGGCTGCACGGACCCGCATGCTGTTCAGCGCGGATACGGCCATGATGACGGAATATAATAAGGTATATGCCCAGGGGCGTTGGAACCATTTCATGGACCAGACCCATATTGGTTATACCAGCTGGAATCCGCCCAGAAAGAACAGCCTGTCGGCTATTCGGTTGACGGAAAACGCCATACCTGCAGAAGCAGGTCTGGGTGTGGCCTTGGAGGGTACAGAGGATGCCTGGCCGGGTTCAACTACAACAGCTGCTTTGCCGCGTTTTGACCTGTTTGGTGGAGAAGAACGTTGGATGGAGGTCTTCAATCGTGGAAAAGCGATGTTGTCTTATGAAATCAGGTCTGATTTGCCCTGGTTGAGTTTCAGCGAAACAATAGGTAGCATCCGTTCAGATGATAAGCGCATTTTTGTCAAGGTGATAGCTGATAAGTTGCCAGAAGGAAATTCAACGGGCAAATTTGAAGTTTTGGGTGCCGGTCAAACCGTAACTGTCCAGGTTTCGGCGTTCAAACCATCAAAAAAGGAACGTGGCAGCGTGAAGGGTTTTGTGGAAAGCAACGGCATTGTTTCCATCGAGGCTGAGCATCTGGCTAAAAACCGTATGGCTGGTGACAGAAAATGGATTCGTGTGGAAGATTATGGACTCACTCTGTCAGGCATGAGGGCTACGGCTCCGCCCAATGCTGCCCCTGCCACCCCAGGTACGGATGCTCCTTGTTTGGAATACCCCATCTACCTGTTTTCGAAGGATTCCATGTTTGTGCATCTGATTACCTCGCCGGTGCTGAATTTCATGCCGGGACGGGATATCCGTATCGCGGTATCGTTGAACAATGAGAAACCCTTGTATTTGACGGTGGTGCCTGCTTCGTTCAGCGTGCAGACGAGTCGTTCCTGGAATACGGATGTAGTGAACCAGTGCAGACGCCTAACCACGGTTCTTAAGATTCCGAAGGCTGGGGCGCAGACCTTGAAGGTCTGGATGGTTGACCCGGGTGTGGTGCTGCAGAAAGTTGTGCTTACTTCAGGAGCCTATCCGAACGCCTATCTTGGGCCAACGGAAAGCCGATTTGTCAAGTAACGACATCCTGTTTCAAATCTAAATACGGCTGTATCGGGACAGTATTCAATGTCCGATACAGCCGTATTTCTTTTCAGTCAAATAAACTGTTTTATCAAAAAACTATTCAAACAGGCTGAGGTCGATGAAGTCACCCATGGTTTTGTAGCCGACCTCGTTGGGGTGCAGGTTGTCTCCCGATTGCAGTTCCGTACGCATGTTGTTGGGGGCTGAAGGATCACGCATGGCTTGGTCAAAATCTATCACAGCGTCAAATTTTCCACTGTTCCGAATCCAGTCGTTGATGGTCTGCCTGGCCATTTGACGGTTATCGCCGTCGTATTGGGATTTGCCGAACGGAATGATGGTGGCTCCATAGACCTTAATGCCTTTTTCATGGGCTTTGTTGATGAATTCCTCATAACCGGCAATGACTTCCCGGATGGCGCGTTGGGCTGCTTCCTCGTTTCTGGAATTCCCGATGTCATTGACCCCGGTGGAAACTACGAGCCATTTCACCCCGCTTTGTCCCAGGATGTCCCTGTCAAAGCGTTTCAGAGCTGGATCGCCAAGGCCACCACGTACCACACAGTTACCGCCTATACCCAGGTTGAGGACTCCTCGGTTGGCTGTTTTCGGGTTTGCATTCAAGCGTTCTGACAGTACGTCTCCCCAGCGGTTGTATTTGTTGGTACCTGAGCCTCTACCATCGGCTATGGAGTTGCCCAAAATAGCAACGGCACCGGCATTGGTTTTTTTCGTTGTGTACACGTCAATACCGCTTATGGTGTACCAATGGTCGGTAGCAATGGAGTTGGTAAAATCCGCTTTGGGTGATGTGTTGCCCGGCAACAAATAGGACGTGGCGCGTGAGGCAGGGTGACCGGTAATGTCAGAGGGTGTTTGCCCGTAACAAATGGTGATGGCTATTTTTTCATTTGGTTTCAGGTTGAACGTCAACGGATCGGAAATGATGTCACTGTTGGGTGGCATCAC
>CAYPLF010000073.1:0-1281 GCA_964411555.1 uncultured Bacteroidales bacterium
TGTGGGTCTTGTTTGTGTTTAGGACGTGGGCTGCTTATGTGTTGACCGGGTTTTGTGTGCCCTCTGCTACGTTTGGGGAGTGGTGGACGGTACCACTCGCTTTAATCATCATTGCGTTTCGCCTGGGCGTCAGTTTCATGATGCTGCGCAATGACAGGCGTGGATTGTGGGTTTCATTGGTGTTGTTTGCGGGTGCTGTGGCAACGATAGACATTGACCGCTTTGTGCTGTTGGAAGCCATAAGGGATGCGTTTTCGTACCTCAATATGATAGGTGACTGGTGGCTCAATCCGGCATTGCGGTGGATTGGCCATGGGGTTGGTCTTCAATCGTATAATGAAACCATCGATGCTACATGGGGGATATTTGTATTCAGTTGGCTTTGGCTGATGCCGCTTGTGTATTTTTTGATGCCGGAGAGAAAACGTGTCAAATCGGAATGCTCGCTGCTTACGGTGTTGACGGGTTTCTATCTGTATAAGGATCCAAGTGGAATAAAATACCTGAAGATGGGTGCTTTTGTGATGATGGCACTACTTATTGGTATGGTGATGGACAGTGCATTGTCGTTGGTAGGTTTGTTCGTGCTGTCCGCGGTTTTTTATCGGGTACTGCTTAAAAAATATCCCCAAAACATCGGTTATAAATGGCATTTCATGGTGATTGCCATGCTGGCCGTTTGGTTGGCGCAGTATCAAACTGGGCTACTTCGTATTTTCCTGCTTGCGATATGCGTGCTGTCTACTTTCACGTTGGCAACTTCGATTAGTAGGGGCAAGGGTAAAATAGGCAAATGGATGGTGGTGACGCTTGTTGCCGGGGTGCTGCTACCCTCGTTTATCTTGGGCTACAACGTGTACGCAGTGACCGATTGCAAACGGTTGGAAAAGTTGGAGGCCAAGTACTGTCTGACCGGTGTGTTGAAGGTGCAGGATGCGCAGGGGCAGGTGGGTTTACGTGATCGGTACCGCCTGATTATTCCCGCACAGTTTTCGGATATACAGGATTACGAACTGCCTTATCTCAAAGTGAGGAAAGATTCGTTGTGGGGTATTTGGAACACTCAATATAAGGGTTTTGTAAAGGGGAACTTCGATCATGTTTACGCGGGAATTGATTACAGCAAATCGTATAAGGAGTTGTGTATGCAGGTGAAGCCCGTGTATGCATTTCTTGAGCCCAAAGCGGCGGATGGTTCGACTTTCTGGTACAAACGGCAGGCTACCGATTCACTGGTTTCGGTTGGTGATTTGTTCAACCGTAATTGATCAACCGTAATTG
>CAYPLF010000073.1:1381-10253 GCA_964411555.1 uncultured Bacteroidales bacterium
TCAACCGTAATTGATCAACCGTAATTGTTCAACCGTAATTGACCAACCGTAATTGACCAACCGTAATTGACCAACCCGAAATTGACCAATCAGTAATCGACCAACCCCCAATCTAACAAAATAATCAATCCGACTGATAGATTATGAAAGCGAGTGGCCTCTCTATCTCAAAGGGCGTCACCGTTGACCACCAATTCAACAAGTAAGAATCATGAAACTATCATTTAAAATCAAGCACAAAAAGCGCTTTTGGTGGACCATTGGAACGCTGTTCCTGCTGTTTATCCTGTTTTTGACGGGTGCCATTCGTATCTATATACCCTACAATTACAGTTATTGGGTGGAGATCAATGAATCGTACTCGAAGAAAGTGTGTGATGACGGACGGGAGCGGCTCTATGATGTTAAAAACGAGCGGTTTGTAACCAAGAAGATGGACTGGATTGCCAAGCCGCGGCAAACAGACTCCCTCACGGTTTTTTCTGACAAAAAACGCAGGGGATACCTCAATGTGCACACGGGGAAGGTGCAGCTGAAGCCGGCGTATTTGCACGCGTGGCAATTTTCGGAAGGGCTGGCTGCTGTCGATGTCGATGGCTGGATTGGTTTTATTGATGCGCAGGGTAAAACCCGGATACCTTTTCGGTTCAAGGCGCCCTCCAGGTTCAGAAATTGTGCCGATCTCCAGTTTAAGCAGGGTTATTGCGTCATGCAAGACACGGCGGGGAAGTATGGTTTGATTGACAGGAACGGAGCCTGGGTGCTTGCGCCACAGTTCGATTTTATTTTCAGCCCGGTGAAGGGATTGCGGGTGGTTCAGCGAGATTCGTCGTATGGATTGTTGAACAATCAACTCAAGTTGGTGTTGCCTTGCGATTATGAGGTCATTGCCGTAGTGAACGGTGGCTTGAAGGTGGTAAAAGATGGGGTACAACAGATTCTTTCGTACGACGCCCGTACGGTGGTGGAACCCTTTGTGTATGATTATTGTAACCTTCTTCAGTATGATACCGGATTGCTGAATGAAGACGGTACTTCCGTTTATAAGAATTCGGCTTGCCTATCGTATACGGTGAACAACCTGATGGGGCTGATGGGTAGGGACGGTCGTGTAATCACCAAAGCTATTTTTGGGGAAATCCATGCTATTTCCGAAAACTTATTTTGCTGTGAACGTGAGCATTACAGCATCACGTTAACTGCCGATGGCCAAAACATTCAAACACATAAATCATGTTACTAAACCGTAAAACAATGAAGTGGGCCCTAATCACCGGTGGTGTATTGTTGGTCGTATTAGCTGTAGGATATGTGGGATTCAAGGAGTTGCAGGAACGCCTTCCTGTCAGGGAAGAATACTTTGGGCAGGATTGCCGGATTGTGTATTTCCCGGATGGACGTATGCGCATTTACAATACTGAATTCAACTGGTATACCACGTCAAAACTTAACTGGATTGCTTTTGCACACGATGCGGACACGTTGACCGTGTTCTCGGAGAATGGAAGAAGGGGGTATTTGCATGTGGAAAACGGACGTGTTCAGATTGAACCGAAGTACAGCCTTGCCTGGCAGTTTTCCGAAGGATTGGCGGCCGTTGTTTACGAAGGTAGGCTTGGATTTATCGACCGGAACGGAAGAACCCGGATTCCTTTTCGTTTTTATTCACCCTATCCCATTAAAAATTCACCCGATCTCTTGTTCAAGGGTGGGTACTGCATCCTAAGAGATACGTGCGGCCGCTACGGCTTGATCGATCATAACGGCAACTGGGCAATCCGGCCTGTTTACGATTACATCAACAATCCCGTGTTGGGTTACCGTATTGTAAGGAACAATCGGAAATATGGTTTGTTGGATGATAAATTGAACAAATTGTTGCCCTGTTCTTACGAATATATTGCTATCTTGCGGAACGGCCTTCAGGTATTTAAGGACGGTGAACAACAGCTGATATCGCACGACGCGAAACGTGTCATCAAGCCCTTTGTATATGACGAGGTGGTGCCGATTATGTATGACAGCGGGGAATTGGACAAGGACGGGAATCCCATCATGAAACCTACTGCATGCTTGGCTTACGGTGTTTATTCGAAGTGTGGACTGATGAGTAAGGACGGAAAGGTGTTGACCAAAGCCATTTACAGTGAAATCAAAGGCTTTCGCTACGACTTGTTCAGCTGTTACGAAGAAGTGGAAGCCGTTACCCTGAATGCCCAGGGAAAAGAAGTACATTAAACCAATAAACCATGAAAGTTTCAAGCATTCTATGTTGCTCGCTCACGCTCTTACTATGCGTGGGGTGTCAGCCCAAACAACCGTTCCAACCCAAGTCTACCCGCGATGCCAAATTGGAGGCCATGGTGACCGACGCACTGATGCGTCAGATGGACAGTACCGATGCCACCGGTGGGGCAGTGGCTGTGATGGAAGTTGCCACCGGGAATATTGTGGCCTGGGTGGAATGTACCGGGCGGCATGATGTCCAGCCAAGCGACAGTTCTTTGCTCTTAAGGCCGATGGAGCCGGGCTCCTTGTTGAAGCCTGTGGCATTGATGGTGGCTCTGGAAGACAACCGCTTACAACTGACCGACACGGTGGATACCTATAATGGAATAGGTGTCGTTTCCGGCAGAGTGGTGAAAGATCATAATTACGATAAGGGGGGCTATGGAACGATGACCGCCAAACAGGCGGTCACCTTGTCTTCCAACGTGGGTATGGTCCGGTTGATGGATAGGGCCTATGGAAGCCAGACCGATTTGTTCCGGAAGGCGATGATGGGAGTGGAGTGGAACAATTCAGCCAGTAGCCTGTCGAATAATACGTTGTTTTCCGAACCGGAATCATCGCCGGTGCAAAATAGACTCTCAGACCTGTGGTTGTCACTGGGTTACTCCGTTAAAATCAAACCCATTGCCTTGTTGGGGTGGTACAATGCCATTGCGAACAATGGTTGCCTGGTACGCTCTCGAACCATCGACTCAACCGGTCATGCCGAGGTGTTGCAGAAGCAATGCTGTTCCGAGAAAACGGTTCATCAGCTTCAATCTGTGTTGGCGGACGTGGTGAAAGAGGGAACGGGAAAAATTGTACGTTCCGAAAATGTAAGCATTGCCGGTAAAACGGGTACCGCCCAACTCAAAACAGCAAGGGGCGGTTATCAAAACACGGCCTCGTTTTGCGGGTATTTCCCGGCCGATCAACCGAAATATACGTGCCTGGTCCTGATCAAGAACCCACGGATCGGTATCCCATCGGGAGGCAAGATGGCAGGAACCGTCTTCCGTGAAATTGCGGAAACAATCACTTCCGGTCAATACTAATTGTTTCCAGGCAGGGTAAAGCAAGGTTAGCCCTTGCCCCTATATAATAAATACCTATATTAGTGGGTATGTAAACAGCATTAAGAAGTGCCGATTCTGGTTACAGGGTAATTATATGGAATCACGAAAATTAGGGAATCAAGGGCTTGAAGTATCCGCACTAGGCTTGGGCTGTATGGGGTTGAATTCTACGTATGGTCAGGCCTTGGAGAAAAAAGAAGCCATTGCGCTGATGCGTGCGGCGGTTGAAAAAGGCATCACATTCTTTGATACCGCCGAAGTGTACGGCCCTTTTACCAATGAGGCGTTGGTGGGTGAAGCCTTGGCCCCGTTCCGCAACCAGGTGGTTATTGCTACGAAGTTTGGCTACAATGATGTGAATGGTGTTTTTTCGGGATTGAACAGCCGGCCTGCATCCATTCGAAAAGCGGTTGAAGGTTCGTTGAAACGGTTGAAGGTTGAGGTCATCGACCTGCTGTATCAGCACCGTGTGGATCCGGCTGTACCCATAGAAGACGTTGCCGGAACCGTGAAGGACCTGATTCAGGAGGGAAAGGTCAAGTTTTTTGGCCTTTCCGAAGCCAGTGCTGCTACCATTCAAAGGGCGCATGCGGTGCAGCCCGTTTCAGCCTTGCAAAGTGAATATTCCCTTTGGTGGCGGGAACCCGAAACCAAAACGATGTCGACGTTGGAAGCGTTGGGTATTGGTTTTGTGCCCTACAGCCCGCTCGGAAAAGGATTCCTGACGGGTAAGATTGATGAAACAACCCCATTTGAGACGTCCGACTTTCGCTCTACGGTTCCTCGTTTTTCCGCCGAAAACAGAGCGGCCAACAGGCAGTTGGTTGATGTGTTGGAGGAAATAGCAAAAGGTAAACAGGCAACGCCGGCCCAAATTGCGCTTGCGTGGTTGCTGGCCCAAAAGCCCTGGATTGTGCCCGTTCCGGGAACCAAACAGCTGCACCGCCTTGAAGAAAATTGTGCTGCCGTCAACATAGAATTGACCAAAACAGATCTTGCGGAAATCGAAACCGCTCTTTCGAAGATAAGCATTCAAGGGCGTAGGAATACAGAAGCAAGCCAACGACTGATTGATGAATAGCAGCTAGCTATCTTACAATTTATTAAAATCAGTATATTAATATATAATACCCATAATATTAACTATTAATTTTTTATTTGTCAGGTTTATGACCTATTTTTACACGCAAATGCATGTAAAAAATGAGCAACAACAATCAAGTGGCGGTCATTCCTGATGAGGTGGTGATCAACAAGATATACCTGATTCGTAATGAGAAGGTCATGTTGGACAGGGATCTTGCTGCGCTTTATGGCGTTGAAACAAAGCGGTTGAATGAACAGGTTAAGCGTAACATGGATCGTTTTCCTGAAGATTTTATGTTTCGGTTAACAGAGGTAGAGTTCGACAACTTGAAGTCGCAAATTGCGACCTCAAGTTGGGGTGGTCGTCGCAATTTGCCCTTTGTTTTTACAGAACACGGTGTTTTAATGTTATCCAGCGTACTCAACAGTGGACTGGCAATAAAAGTCAATATCCAGATTATGCGTGTTTACACCAAAATACGCAAAATGCTTGCAACTCATGAAGACCTATTATTGAAGTTTGAACAGGTTCAAGCAATACTGGCCAACCACGATGATCAAATAATGCTGATCCTTGAATATATTAAGCAGTTTGAAGAAGCAAAACAAGAAAGTTTGGATTATAAGAACCGTTCAAGGATTGGTTATAAACCTCCTGGGAAATAAACAGTGGGTGCCTCAAAAGAAGCACCCACTGTTTACTTAGTAGCCTATAACGCTAGTAGCCTATAAAGCTAGGCCAAAGCGAACGCTTACCGTGCGCCGGTTGCCTGAGAATCCATGATCAGCAAGCCCCCGTTCTTGGGAATGGAGACTTTAATTTGTTGATTCGAGGGCAATTTGACTGTCGTGAGGCTTCCATTCAGCTGGGCATCATCCTGGTAGAGTGTCAGGCTGGCGCCTGCAGGCAGGAAGGATAGGTTGAGGGTCAGTTCGGCGGTTGCATCCTGCGCGTTGGCACCGGCAATGTACCAGGTGTTGCCCTTGCGACGGGCCATGACCACGTATTTGCCCGGGTAACCATCCAGGTAGCGGACATCGTCCCAGGTGGTGGGCACTTTCTTCATAAAGTCGATGGCCCAGGCGGGAGCGTCGGTCAGGTTGTTGGGTGTCACGGCGAAATGCTGCACCCCACTTTGGAACATCACGGCCGAAGCCAGGGCATAGACATCAGAGGTCATGCGCTTGGAGCCCCTACCGGCTGTGTTGTTGGCGTTGTAGAATTTGTTCAGGGTGCTACCGCCAAAGTCCATACTGCCCACCGTGTTGCGGATGAAGGGGTGGATGCAACCGTTCATGGCTTCGTTGTTGCAGCTACCTTGGCCAAAATACAGGTTTTCGCTGGCCAGAACAGCCTCACTCGCTGCGAAATTGGGGTACATGCGTTCCCATCCCCTGGGCAAGGTGCAACCGTGGAAAATAACCATGATGCCAAAGTCGTTGGCGTCAACCAGGATGTCTTCATAGGTTTTCATGGTCACCTGTTTGTCGCCTCCGAAGAAGTCGACCTTGATGCCCTTTACGCCGATGCGTTTCATCCAGGCCATTTCCTTGCGGCGGGCAATGGTGTTGTCCATGATGCCGCGCGGACCCTGGGGGGCATCGTTCCAGTACCCGTTGGAATTGTACCATAGATATAGATACACACCTTTGCCGGCTCCGTATTTGGCCAGTTCCTCAATCTTGTCACGTCCTATCTGCGTATCCCACAGGGCATCCACCAAGATGGTCTGATAGCCCATGGCTGCACTGAAGTCGATGTATTGCTTCTGCATGTCGTACACCGTGCCACCGTCCATCTTCATGATCCAACTCCAGGAACCTTTGGTGTATTCGTATGTTTGGGAGGCTGTGTAAAGGGGTTCTACTACGTCCAACGCCACGGTGGTTTCCATGATGGGTGCCAAGGTTGAGCCGAGGGTGATGGTGCGCCAGGGTGTTTTGCCGGGCAAGGGAATACCCGGGCTAACGGTGCCGTTACCGTTGTTTTCCGCTTCCATGGGGAAGCCTATGGTGTACAGACCTTCGGGATTTCCCATAAGACGGCTTCCACAATAGCGGCTGTCAACACCCGTTTCCGATACCAGTACCCAACCTTTGTCGTTCACCTTGAACAGGCAGGGAAAGGTATAACCGTTGTTGCCGTTGCCGTTTAGACCCATGGGGGCATCTAAGCTGTAACCGGTTTCATAGCTGGGAGCGGTACGGGCAAAACCGGTCATGGGACGCATTTGCGGGCACAGGAACGTGGTGGTTCCTTGGGGAAATACAAAACCGGTGGCTTCCGCATTCACCACGGCACTTCTGCGCTCACCCTGGGGATGAACCGTATAGCGGAAGGCAATGTCGTTGTTGCTCACGCGGAATTCTACTTCCAGGGCTGGTTTGTTTTGTTTGGTCAGGGTAAAAATGGCCTCGTTGGCGTTGTACTGCACCTTGCTTTTCTTGATGTTGGGCAGGGAGTAGGTATCGTTGATGACACGGCGTTTCACCTGGTCGCTGAGGGTCAGGTCTTTGGTGAAATCACCCACGTTGGTGGTCATGCCCAACGGGGATGCGTTGAGGAAGGGGGTGCCTTTGTAGCTGACGCGGTACGTGGTGGTGCCCGCTTCGTTGGCCAGCGTGACCACGACGTTGCCGTCCGGACTGCTGACGGTTTGTTCGGCTGCCATGAGCGGGCTGATGCTTATCAGCAAACCAGCCATGGTTAGGAAAACTTGTTTCATTCGGGTTTTGTATTAGTGTTTGTGTAGAATTGTATAAAGGTATGTTTGACTGGAAAAGCCGTCTGTTGATTAGCTGAAACGCCACCAGTCAAAGGTGAAAAGTTCATCCTTGCCACCCTGGAAGACCAGGAACAGGTCGTGAACGCCTTTGACTTTCTTGAAAGAAGTCTTGATGGTTTGCCAGATTTCTGCCTGGTTGTTAGCTTTCACGGTACAGGTACCCAATACAGGTCCATCCTTGCTGTCCAGGTGAAGGGCAATCGAACCACCGCTCAAGGGAGCAACCACGGCTTCAAATTTCTTGGCGCCTTTGCCGAAATCTACCGCCCTAATCTGGATGTAGTCTCCATGATGGATCTTTGTCAGGTAAATTCCGCGTTCTGTTTTGTTGGACGACTTCACGCCTTCACTCCAGGCCATGGTTTCGGCTTCAATGCGCTTGAAGGGGTTGATGGTGCCAACAGGGTCTGGCCCTTCAATGGAAAAGTAATGGCGGTTGGAAATGCTGCCATCGGGCTGGTAGGTGATTTCATCCATGTCAACTGAGCGGCGTTCGTAAAACGTGCTGGTTGATTGCTTCAGCAAGTCGTAACTTTGACCGAAGCAGTACGATTTTCCCTTATAATCGACGATGCCGGGGTGGTTGCCCCTGTTCAGGTCGGTGTTGTCCATTATCATACCCTTGTAGGTCCAGGGGCCGGTGGGGCTGTCGCTCATGGCGTAACCTATGCCTTCGGGGCAGCAGGTGGATGCGTAGGCCAGGTAGTAATGTCCCTTCCTTTTCCATACCCAAGGTCCTTCCTGGTAGTTCTTGGGCTTGGTCGGTTCTTTGACCACAGGGCCGGACGTGGATATCATGTCTTCGTTCAATTTGACGTAGTACAGGTCGGGATTGCCCCAGTACAGATAGGCTTGACCGTCGTCATCGATGAAGGGAGTTGGGTCAATGTCTTGCCAGATGTGGTCGGTATCGACCAAACGCTTGCCTAGGGGGTCTTTGAAGGGGCCGTATGGGCTGTCGGACACCAACACGCCAAGACCACCACCGTGCATGGGGCAATACAGATAGAATTTTCCGTTGCGTTCAATGCACTGTACGGCCCAGGCTCCGTTATCTTGCCTGGCCCATTTGAAGTCTTTCAGCGAGGCCACAGCCCCGTGTTCTGTCCAGTTGACCATGTCAGTCGAGGTGTACAGCAGCCAATTCAGCATCTTGAAACCGGTGGCATCGTCTTCATCGTGTGACGTGTACAGGAACACCGTGTCGTTGTGCACCATGGGCGATGGGTCTGCCGTGTACTTGGTCTGGATGATGTTTTGTTGTTTGGGCACTTGTGCCACCACACTCAACGTGGTGGCCAGCAACACCAGCATAACTGCGTGTTTACTGATTCGGAATACATTCATGGGTATTGGTTTTAGGTATTGGTTCAAAAGGGTATTCACGGGTAAAAGTACTGAAAATGTCTTTATGCTCAAAAAAGGTGTTGCACGTGCTTGTCTGTTGGATTGTTAAATTATGCAATAAAATGAGTAAAATGCGACTGTTCTATTACTTTTGGAATAAAAGCATCTCATATAAAGCAACAATCAAATGAAACACACGATCAACTATGTAACGTTATTTATTGTGTTATTGGGTTGTCAGAATTGTTTTTGTCAAAAAGAGTCAACGTCTCAACTAGTCAATCCCTTTGACAATAAGGTGTGGCT
>CAYPLF010000074.1:0-9993 GCA_964411555.1 uncultured Bacteroidales bacterium
TGAAAACGCCGTGGTTGAACAGGTGTTCAAGGGCATGCGTCCGGCCGTGGTCGCTTTGATTGCCGTACCCATCATCCGGTTGGTGAAGGCGGTCAAATTAACGTGGAAAACAGCCCTCATTCCTGTAACGGCCTTGCTGCTCATTGTCTTGGCACAGGTGAGCCCTGTCTGGACGGTCATCGGAGCCGGTGTGGGAGGCATACTCTGGTCCATGAAAAAACCGACGGGCGTTCCAACCAACACAAAACACTAAAACAGATTCAGCCAGAAAACAGGCTGAATCGTAACCATACAATCATTCAACCATACAATCATGGCAATACTTGGTAAGATCAATCCACTCAAGGTGGTGAAAGAGGTGGATTTCGGCGTTTACCTGGATGGGGACAGCGACGGGGAAATCCTGTTGCCGAAACGTTATGTACCAGAAGGTACGGCCATCGGTGACATGCTCCAGGTATTTGTCTACACCGATTCCGAAGACAGGATCATAGCCACCACGGAAAAACCGCTGGCCTTGGTGGGCGATTTTGCGTTTTTGGAAGTGGTTGAAGTGAACCGCATGGGCGCCTTCCTGGAATGGGGGCTGATGAAGCAGCTGTTTGTTCCCTACCGCGAACAACGTGAACCTATGGAAGTAGGCAAACGGTATCCTGTGTTTGTTTATGTCGATTTTGAAACCCGGCGCATCACTGCTTCCTCCAAGCTGTCCCGCTTCATCGATACCACGCATCCCGAACTCGAAGCAGGGCAGGAGGTGGATTTGTTGCTGTATCAACGCACCAATCTGGGCTGGAAAGCAATTGTCAACCAATTGTACAGCGGTGTCTTGTATGAGAATGAAGTGTTTCAACCCCTGTCTATTGGTCAACAACTCAAAGGATATGTCAAACAGGTACGTTCCGACGACAAAATAGACCTGATGCTGCAGAAGCCCGGCTTTGAGAAGGTGGACGACTTTTCCGTCAGCCTGTTCAAGGAGTTGGAAGCTTCAGGCGGCTTCTTGTCGTTTACCGACAAAAGCTCGGCCGATGCCGTTTACGACCGGTTTGGCGTAAGCAAGAAGACCTTCAAAAAAGCGGTGGGTGATTTGTACAAGAAACGCCTGATTACCTTGGAACCGGATGGTCTGCGGCTGATACCGGGACCGGCGAAACCAATGGTGAAACATTGATCCAACGAAACCGGCTTTTATAACAAGTCGCTGATTTTCCCGGATGCTGTTTGATACACGTTACCATTAAAATAAAACCGGATATGATTTACCTGCAACTCTTCTGGGTGTACCTGAAAATAGGCCTGTTCAGCTTCGGAGGAGGGTATGCCATGTTGTCCTTTGTGGAATATGAGGTGGTCCGGCTACATCCTTGGATAAAGCCTGCCGAGTTTGCCGACATTGTGGCCATTTCCCAAATGACGCCGGGTCCCATTGGTCTAAATACGGCAACCTACGTAGGTTATACAGTCACTGGAAACGTGCTGGGTTCGGCTGTTGCCACCCTGGCTGTCTGCCTGCCTTCCTTTGTGCTGATGATCCTGATTTGCCGTTTCTTGGATAAATACAGGGGTAATCGTTGGGTTGAGGCGGCGTTGTCCGGTTTGAAACCAGTAACGGTAGGATTGATTGCCGCCGCTGCTCTTACCATGACGAATCGTTCGACTTTTTTTGATATCAGCAGCATTTTGATTTTTGTAGTTGCCTTTTATTTATCCTGGAAACGCAACTTCCACCCAATCTTGGTGTTGGTTTTAGCCGGTTTGGCCGGTTTACTAATCTATTGATTTTAGTCTTTTTTGCTTAAATTATTTGACGTACATTTGTGTTTCTTTTTTATCTTTGATGCGCTTAAACACACAAGAATGGTACGTTCAAAAGGATTTGTGTCCCAGGTCATCGGGCCGGTAGTGGATATACAATTTGAATCGGATAATAAACGGACAGATCCTCTTCCCAGTATTCACGACGCTATTGTCATTCCTCTCGGAGAGGGGAAAGAATTGATTGTCGAAGTGCAGCAGCACATCGGTGAGAATACCGTCAGGACGGTTGCTATGGACAGCACCGACGGGTTGAGTCGCGGAACCGAAGTCACTCCGTTGGGGTCACCCATCCAGGTTCCGGTAGGTGACCTACTCAAGGGCCGCCTGCTCAATGTAACCGGACACGCAGTCGATGGTCTAAAACCCATCGAGGGTGCAGAAAAAATGCCTATTCACCGCGATCCACCCGAATTCAAGGATTTGACCACCACTACTGAAATTTTCTATACCGGTATCAAGGTCATTGACCTGCTCGAGCCGTATGCGAAAGGTGGTAAGATTGGTTTGTTCGGCGGTGCCGGTGTAGGCAAGACCGTACTCATCATGGAGCTCATCAACAACGTGGCCAAGAAGAGCAAAGGCTTTTCCGTGTTTGCCGGTGTGGGTGAACGTACCCGTGAAGGTAACGACTTGTTGCGCGAAATGATTGAATCCAACGTCATCCGTTACGGTGAGGCGTTTAAGAAAAGCATGGAAGAAGGCGACTGGGACCTTTCCAAAATAGATTACGACGAATTGGCCAAATCGCAGGCCACCCTGGTGTTCGGCCAGATGAACGAACCTCCCGGTGCCCGTGCTTCGGTGGCTCTTTCAGGATTGACCGTGGCCGAATCGTTCCGTGACGCTCAAAGTGAAGACGAAGCTCCCAAAGATATTTTGTTCTTCATCGACAATATTTTCCGTTTCACCCAAGCCGGTTCTGAAGTATCCGCGTTGTTGGGCCGTATGCCTTCGGCCGTAGGCTACCAACCTACCCTGGCATCCGAAATGGGCGCCATGCAGGAACGCATCGCATCCACCAAATCGGGTTCCATCACCTCTGTACAGGCTGTGTATGTGCCGGCCGACGATTTGACCGACCCGGCGCCGGCCACCACCTTTGCCCACCTGGATGCAACCACGGTATTGAGCCGTAAGATTTCTGAGCTGGGTATCTTCCCCGCCATCGACCCGCTCGATTCCACCTCCCGCATTCTCGATCCACAAGTAATCGGTAACGAACACTACGATACCGCACAACGTGTGAAGCAAATTTTGCAACGCAACAAGGAATTGCAGGACATCATATCCATCCTGGGTATGGAAGAGTTGTCACCCGAAGACAAGGCAACCGTGAACCGCGCCCGCCGCGTGCAACGTTTCCTTTCGCAACCCTTTACCATGTCCGAAGCCTTTACCGGCGTTAAGGGCGTGATGGTCAGTATCTCTGATACCATCAGGGGATTCAAGATGATTCTTGACGGCGAGGTAGATCATTTGCCGGAAGCAGCCTTCCTGAACGTTGGTACCATAGAGGATGCCATCGAAAAGGGAACCAAGTTGTTGGAACAAGCCAAGTGATGCCATGAAACTGGAAATCATCTCTGCCAAGGAAACGGTGGTCGATTGCGACGTCACGTCGGTCGTCTTACCGGGTTTGGAAGGCTCGTTCGGCGTCATGCCCAACCATACGCCTTTCCTTTCCATCCTGCATAAAGGGCATGTAAAGTATTTTACACCCGAAGAAAAGAGTGTATGCATCATAGGCGGGATTGTGGAAGTAACGGGAGATAAGGTCTGTATTTGTCTGACAGATTAATACGAATGAGTATGAAACGACATAGGTTACGCTTGATTTTCAGGATGCTTTTGGTGCTTACCGGCATCAATGTGCTGGCAGGATTGGTAGCCTGGTTGTTGTTGACGTACGTATGGCCTACCCATTATTTTGCCTTTTATCCCCTGATACCGGTGTATTTCTGGATTGTGGGAGTTGGCTTGGCCCTCAGCATGGAAATAACCCATTCGGAAAACCCCGATGCCGTCACCATGACGTATATGGTGGCACGTACGGTGAAATTGCTGCTGACCGGTTTGTTTGTGGGCGGGTATGCCTGGTTGGTTGACGAAAATATAAAGGAATTCGGGTTGACCACCCTGGCCTTTTACGTAATATTCCTGGCATTGGAATCGTACGTCTTCTATCTCTATGAAAAACGGAGAGTCAAGTATGCGGCGAAACGCAGAGAAGCTACGGAAAAACGCCTGATTCAGGAAGAAGAAGAGGCTGCGGCTGAACCGTATGCCGGTAAGGAAGTTGAGCATGAAGAAATGGATGTATAAACGCAAGCTGCTGGTTGCCGTAATGTTGTTGGTAACCGCTTTTTCCACGTTTGGGGCTGAGAACAACCCCAAGGAAGAGCGTGTCGATGTGAAAGGAATCATCTTCGAACACTTGGGAGATGCTTACACCTGGCACATTGCCACCATCGGTCATGTCCACGTAGCGGTTCCATTATTGGTCATTGTCCGCGGACAAGAGGGAAATTTCCATGCCTTTTCCGCTGCCAAATTGCACGGTGAACATCCCTATCAGGGTTTTTACCTGGGCGAAGAAGGCAGCAAGTATGCCGGAAAGGTTGTGTATAAAAACGCAGCCGGGGCTGAAGTACGGCCACTCGATTTTTCCATTACAAAGAATGTACTTGCGCTTTTGGTGAGTGCTTTCATTGTCTTGCTGGTGGTGCTGTTGACTGCCCGCTGGTACAAAAAACATCCCATGGAAGCACCGGGTGGCTTTGTCGGCGTTGTCGAGGTCGTGGTCGATTTCCTGCGAGAAGACGTGATCAAACCCAACATCGGTGAAGACTACAAACGTTTCCAGCCCTATCTAATGACGGTGTTCTTTTTCATCCTGGCCAACAACCTCTTGGGCTTGATACCCATTTTCCCGGGAGGTGCCAACGTAACGGGCAACATAGCCATCACCTTCATCCTGGCCTTGTTCACCATGGTCATCGTCAACGTATTTGGTACAAAAGAATACTGGAAAGAAGTATTCTGGCCTGAAGTGCCCATGTTCCTGAAACTACCGGTGCCCCTCATGCCCGTTGTGGAAATGTTCGGCGTTATCTCCAAACCGTTCTCCCTGATGATCCGTCTGTTCGCCAACGTCATGGCCGGACACACCATCATGCTGAGCCTGGTTTGCCTTATTTTCTTCACCGTGTCCATGGGCACGGCCATCAACGCCACCATGACGTCCATTTCAGTCTTGTTGAGCGTCTTCATGTTTTTTGTCGAGATATTGGTCTCCTTCCTCCAGGCATATATTTTCACCCTGTTGTCATCGGTGTATATCGGATTGGCCAGGGTAAAGCACCATCCACATTGAAAAACAACAGTAAACAATCATATTCAAATACCTAAATAGTCATAGTATGTTAGCAACAATCTTATTACAGGCAGCCACTGTAGGCATGGGAATCGGGAAACTGGGTGCAACCATCGGTGCAGGATTGGCCGTAATCGGTGCCGGTATCGGTATTGGTAAAATTGGTGGTTCAGCCATGGAATCAATGGCCCGTCAACCGTCACAAGCCGGTGACATCCGTACCTCCATGTTGATTATCGCCGCCTTGGTGGAAGCTACAGCCTTGTTTGCCATTGTAGTTTGTTTCCTGGCACTGTAAAAAAAGTAAAGTATGTCATTGTTAAGTCCGGAACTCGGTTTATTGTTCTGGATGCTCCTGACATTTGGCATTGTTTTCATCATTCTGGCAAAATACGGGTTTCCGGTTATCGTCAAAAGTATTGACCAACGGAAAGCAGTGATTGCCAAGGGACTGGAGGACGCCCGCAAGTCGGAAGAACAGTTGAAGGTGGCGCAGCAAACCTGCAACGACCTGATCAACGAGGCCCAGATGAAAAAAGATGCCATTTTACGGGAAGCAGCCGAACTGAAAGAACGCATGATCGGTGAAGCCAGGGAGAAATCACTGGCTGAAGGTCTTCGCTTGACCGAACAGGCCAAGAAAGACGCCGCTGCGGAAAAAGACAGGGCACTGAGAAGCCTTCACAACGAAGTGGCCGCCTTGTCCGTACAACTCTCGGAGCAAATCCTGCGCCGTGAGTTGGAGGAGAGTGCTGAGCAGAAGGCGCTCATTGAACGTTTTATGATTGAACTGGACGACAAAGCGTTATAAAGATGAATGCGTTTCTGATTGCGTTTCGCTATGCCAGGGCTTTGTACGACTTTTCGAAAGAAAACGGAGAAGAGGAAACGGTACTCCACGAATTGAAACAAATTCGTGGCCAACTGTTGGAGGTGCCCGAATTGTTGCCAGCCCTGCAAAGTCCCTTGGTGGAAGCTTCCGTCAAGGCAAAACTGATGCGCATGGCTGTAGGAACAACGCCATCCACCTCGTTGGAACGCTTTTTCCTGCTCCTGGGCAACCACCAACGCGAAAACTCCTTGCTCGATATATGCCGTGCTTATAAACGCGTGTACGACAAGAAAAAAGGCATCACCATGGTACAGGTCACCACGGCCATACCGTTGGATGAGCAACAGCAGGACGCCTTCCGGAACAAACTGGAAGCATCCTCCGGCAAAAAAATGGAGGTGCGGTTTCTCACCAACCCCGATTTGATTGGCGGTTATGTGTTGACCACCGATGAGAAACGCTTAGACACCAGTGTGAGAAGCCAACTGCAAACCATTCAGAAAAAATTGACGATTTAACGTAAGCTATTGACTTACAAGCGGAAGAGATAGTATGAAAGAAATAAAAGTGAGTGAAGTAAGCGACCAGTTGCGCAACGAGCTGAAAGGTATCAGCAGTGCTGTCCAACTCGACGATACCGGTGTTGTGTTGCAGGTAGGTGACGGTGTGGTACGTATTTTCGGATTGCGAAACGTCCGTTCCGGCGAACTGTTGGAATTCGACAATGGAGCCAAGGGTATAGCCATGAACCTGGAAGAAGACAACGTGGGTGCCGTCTTGTTCAGCGAGTCCTCCTTGGTCAAGCAGAACGACATGGTACGCTGTACCGGAAAGATAGCCTCCCTCATGGCCGGTGAAGGTCTGTTGGGCCGTGTCATCGACACCTTGGGGAATCCGCTGGACGGAAAAGGTCCCATTGAAAACGTGGACACTGAAATGCCGTTCGAACGCAAAGCTCCGGGTGTTGTCTTCCGTCAAAAGGTACAAGAACCCCTTCAAACGGGTTTGAAAGCCATCGATGCCATGATTCCCATCGGTCGCGGACAACGCGAGTTGATCATCGGCGACCGTCAAACGGGTAAAACCGCCATCGCCATCGACACCATCATCAACCAACGCAGCAACTTTGAAGCCGGCAAGCCGGTGTACTGCATCTATGTAGCCATCGGTCAAAAAGATTCCACCGTGGCCAATATTGTCAAGATATTGGATGAAAAGGGTGCCATGGACTACACCACCATCATTTCGGCTTCCGCTGCAGACCCTGCTGCTTTACAATACTATGCACCCTTCGCCGGTTGTGCCCTGGGTGAATACTTCCGCGATACCGGCCGTCACGCCCTGGTGGTCTACGATGACCTGTCGAAACAAGCCGTAGCTTACCGCGAAATTTCCCTGGTATTGCAACGTCCTTCCGGCCGTGAAGCCTATCCCGGTGACATTTTCTACCTGCACTCCCGTTTGCTTGAACGTGCTGCCCGTATCATCGACCGCGACGAAGTGGCCAGAAATATGAACGACCAGCCTGATTCCATCAAGGACCGCGTACGGGGTGGAGGTTCACTTACCGCCTTGCCGCTGATTGAAACCCAAGCCGGTGACGTGTCTGCTTACATTCCCACCAACGTGATTTCCATCACCGACGGTCAGATTTTCCTCGATACCGGTTTGTTCAACAGCGGTATCCGCCCGGCCATCAACGTGGGTATTTCCGTATCCCGTGTGGGTGGTAACGCCCAAAACAAAGCCATGAAGAAAGTGGCCGGTACCTTGAAAATTGACCAGGCCCAGTTCCGCGAACTGGAAGCTTTCTCCCGGTTCAGTAGCGATATGGATCCGGTGACCGCCCAGATTTTGGATAAGGGACGTAAGAATACAAAACTGTTGATTCAACCTCAGTATAAGCCCATGACTGTGGGCTCTCAGATTGCCATCCTGTATTGCGGTACGCATGGTTTGATGCGCAATGTGCCCATTGAAAGCGTTCATGATTTTGAACGTGCGTTTTTGGAAGAAATGGAACTGAACCACCCGGATATTGTCAAGGAACTGAACAATGGTGTGTTGAACGATGCCTCTGTTAAGGCGTTGGAAGAATTGTCAACCAGGGTTTGCGCCCAGTTCCAAAAAGGATGTAACTAATCATGGCATCACTAAAGGAAACCAAAAATCGGATTATTTCTGTCCAGAATACGCTGAAGATCACTTCGGCCATGAAACTCATTTCATCGGCCAAGTTTCATCAGGCGCAGGTGGCCGTCAAAAAGGCGGTCACGTACGAGAAACGCCTGAATGATATTGTCAATGGCTTATTCCAGGGCAGGGACGATGATGCCTTGGGGGTTCCACCCGAACGCACGGTCAAGCGCATCGCCATCGTGCCGTTTTCGTCCGACACCGGTTTGTGCGGTTCCTTCAATTCCAATTTAATCCGGGATGTTGAACTGACTATTGACAAGTACAGGAAGCAAGGCATCGAGGTGGAGCTGTATCCGGTCGGGGAAAAGATTGCCCAAGCGTTGGTCTCGCAAAAATTGGCCATACACGAAGAGGGCCGCAAGTTATTGGACAAATCGTCCATGAAGAAATGTAAGGATTTTGCCGCTGTGTTGATGAATGCCTACCGTTCCGGCGAGGTGGACAAGGTGGTTATTTTGTACCATCACTTCAAATCGACCACCCGTCAGATCATCACGGAAAAATGCCTGATTCCCATCGAACGGCCTACCCAGGTGGCTACTGAAGTGGTTCCCCACGAAATCAAGACGGAACCCAATCCGAAAGCGTATTTCAGGATGATTTATGCCCATGTGGTGGCCACCAACTTGTTCATGGCGGTTTCCGAATCGTTGGTGTCTGAGCATGCGGCCCGTATGACGGCCATGCAGATTGCCACCGACAACGGCAACGACTTGCTCAAGGAACTCACGAAAATCTACAACAAGACCAGGCAACAGGCCATCACCAACGAAATCCTCGATTTGGTGGGCGGTCGTGTGCGTCAGAAGAGTTGATTCCGCTTTGTAATTTTTTGGGATGTCTCTGCCTTTAGCTCTGTTTATATGGCGTATCCTATTGAAAAGAAACTGGTAATCGGCATTGCGTCCAGTGCCTTGTTCGATTTGACCGAATCGGATGAGGTGTTCCGGCGTGAGGGGGAAGAAGCGTACCGGGCCTACCAGGAAGCGCACCTCGAAGATGTGCTGCAAAAGGGTGTCGCCTTTCCGTTTATCCGTCGGTTTCTCAACCTGAACCAGTATTTTCCTGACCTTCAACCGGCTGAAGTGGTGCTGTTGTCTCGAAACAGTCCGGAAACGGGTTTGCGGGTGTTCCGTTCCATCGAACACTACGGCCTGGACATTACCCGTGCTGCGTTTTTTTCCGGCACGTCTCCTTTTATGTACAACGATGCGTTCAATCTGTCATTGTTTTTGTCTGCAAACAAGGACGATGTGACACGCGCTGTGGAGGCTGGTTTTCCGGCGGGTCTGGTATTGAAAACGCGCATTGAGGACGATGTCAATGACAAGGAACTCCGGTTGGCGTTCGACTTCGACGGTGTCATTGCCGACGATGAGGCGGAACAGGTGTTCAAGCAGCGTGGTTTGGAGGCATTCAGCGAACGGGAATCGTTGCTGCGGCTGGAACCGCATCAGGATGGTCCGTTGGCGAATTTGTTCCGGCGCATTGCGTTCTACCAGCAGTTGCAGGAGGCTGCCCGCAAGGAGAATCCGTCCCTGCCTAAATTGATGAAGATAGCCATTGTTACGGCGCGTAATGCTCCGTCTCACGAGCGGATGATCCGTACGTTGAAGAGCTGGAATATTTCGGTGGACGAGGCTATATTTTTGGGCGGTATTGAAAAGAAGCGGGTGCTGGAGGTGATGAAACCGCACATTTATTTCGACGACCAAACGTCGCACCTGCACCAGATTGACAACATCCCCATGGTGCACATTCCGTTTGG